>NZ_PDGW01000007.1:0-14442 GCF_014335015.1 Corynebacterium sp. LK31
GTCATAAACGCAGTCAGTAACTTGGATTGGCCCGCCGCCGCCAACCATAAACGCAGTTGCTAAGGCGGAAACACAAAAACCCTCGGCCCGGAAAAACCTGGCCGAGGGTTCTACTTGGGGTGACTGACGGGACTCGAACCCGCGACACCCAGGATCACAACCTGGTGCTCTACCAACTGAACTACAGTCACCATTACCGCATTAAAGGAGCTGTATTCTCAGCTCATCTCTGCAGCGAACTATATGGTAGCCCACAGTGGGCTGGAAACAAAAACAGCAGGTCAACCCGGATAAATTTGGGAAAGGGTGGGGTTTGGGTCGTCGTAAAGCGAGCTAGCCGCGAATCTCACCGTACTTTTCCGTCGATTCCTTGCTTGCGGCAGAAATAGCGTCGCCTTCGGGGCCGGGGTGGGGCAGAAGCATGGCGCGGCGGTAGTAGTCCAGCTCGCGGATCGACTCCTTGATATCTGCAAGAGCTCGGTGAGCGAGACCCTTTTCTGGAGCGCCCTTGAGGACCTGGGGGTACCAGCGGCGGGCAAGTTCCTTGAAGGAAGAGACATCAATCATGCGGTAGTGCAGGTGCTGGTCGAGCTCTGGCATGTAGCGGTGGATGAACTTGCGGTCGGAGGCAATCGAGTTGCCTGCCAGTGGGGCGGTGCGCGGCTCGGGAACCCACTGACGGATGTAGTCCAAAACAGCCTGTTCGGCGTCGGCGACATTAGTCTTGCTGTCGCGAATTTCCTGATCCAGGCCGGACTTCGCATGCATCTTGGTGACGAAATCATCCATCTGCGCCAATTCGGTCTCGGACGCGTGCACGACGATGTCCACGCCTTCCCCGAGGACGTTGAGGTTGGCATCGGTGACGAGAGCCGCGATTTCGACAATGACGTGGCGCTCGGGTTCGAGGCCCGTCATCTCACAGTCAATCCACACGATGCGGTCGAGCTCAGGGGAGAGCTGGAGGTCGGGATCGGGCTGAGCCATGATTTCACCTTTCGCTGAGATTCGGCATGATTCTGCAGTGCGCCTTATTCTGTGCCCGGACTGGGCTGTGGGGCACACGCTGACTACGCCCAGCTTAGCGATGTGGATTGTGCTGTGGTCGGGCGTGTGGATTGCCGTGTGGTTTGTGGAGCGAATTGTGGGGGAAACGAAATTAACTGGAAAGTAAGATCTTAGAATTGGACAACGGGGCATGAACTAAATCGACCTATTTGCCTGATAAAATTACTTCTGAGTTCGGATTCCAACGGGAGAAATAGTTACATGGATGAGACGAGGCGTGTTGGCGACGCTGCTCAAAGCACCACCGCGGCACAGAAACCATCCGTCGATGATGTCATCATTGCCGCTGCGCGCGAAAGCGTAATGACTGTGGGCTTGCGTAGGACTTCGATTGCAGAAATTGCTCGCAAGGCAGGAGTTTCGCGTCCGACCGTATATCGTCGATACGCTGACATTGGTGAGCTTCTGGGGGAAGTGACCAACCGCGAAATCCTGCACATGCTTGAGGGGCTCCGCTATGTCCCTGGCGATTCGCGCGCTCGCATGTTGCTGCGTATTCGAATCGTCGTTCAACGCATCATCGAAAGTGACTTTTTCCCTGGCCTGGTCAAGACAGATCCCGACCGTGTCTTAGAAGCGCTCACTGGAGAGATGAGCGATACACAGCTGGAAATTGTGGAGAAATTCATTCTCCCCGGTGTCCGTCACGGGCAGGAAGACGGCACTATTCGCGAGCACGATCCATATCTGCTGGCGCGCAACATTTACCGTCTGATTCAGACGATGGTGCTGGTGTGGCGCCCGGATGGCAAGGACGCGACGCTAGACAAGGAATCTGTCGAAGAGGTCGTCGACATGGTTGACCGCTACTTGCGCCCGGATCCTGCGGATAACAAGAAGAACTAAGAAGTAAAAACCCGCCTGCATCTGGTATAAAACCAGTTCAAGACGGGGGTAGAAAACGCGCCCCCAGAAGGATTCGAACCCTCGACCAATCGGGTAGAAGCCGACTGCTCTGTCCACTGAGCTATGGAGGCTAGCTAAGAAAAGCATTGTAGCGTCTCTAATGTAGCCAATCACAACCGGTTCTGTTCTAGGGACTTTGGTCGCTAAGCTTAGGGCTATGACTGCCACGACCAAGGCCGAGACCTCTCCGCCTGTTAGCAAGGATAAGAAAGTCCGTAAATCTGCTGGTTGGTACGTTGTTTTTGTACTTATCGGCGGCGTTCTAGCTGGTTTGCTCTCGATGGCGTTCAACATGGATTCGCGCGCCACGTTGGGTATTCCCGATCCCGGCACAATCACCACCTTCGGGTTCCCGTTCGCGAAGGCGGCCGGTGAGCTGCTCGCCTGCCTCGGTGTCGGTTCGTTTATGCTCGCCGCTTTCGGTACGAAGCAGCGTGCCGACGGCACTTTGGGCCTCGACGGCTACACGGCATCCCGCACGGGTATGTGGGCCATGCTCGGCTGGGGCCTCATGGCGCTGATGGAGATTCCGCTGGTGCTCTCCGATGTGTCGGGCCAGCCGCTGTCGACGACGATTCAGCTGAGTAACTGGGCTGTGTCGTTGGAGCAGACCAAGGAGGGCTTGGCGTGGCTGTGGGTAGCTATTTTTGCGGGCATTGTGGCGCTTGGTTCATCGCTGACTCGTAAGTGGATTTGGCAGCCGGTGTTCTTCGCCATCAGCTTGGTGTCGATGATGCCGCTGGCGGTTGTAAGCCACAATGCCTCCGGTGGTGCCCATGACTACGGCACTAACTCCTACATCTGGCACTTGACCTTCACTGTGTTTTGGGTCGGCGGTTTGATGGCGCTGGTTGGCCACGCGCGTCGTCGCGGTGAATGGATGCCAGAGGTAGTGAAGCGCTATTCTTTCGTGGCGTTGGTGGCTTTCATCGCCATGTCTGCCTCCGGCTTCATTAACGCAGCCATCAACATTGACTGGTCTGACCTGGTCAGCAACAACTACGGCATCATGGTGCTGGTCAAGGCCGTTCTCACTATCTTGCTGGGCCTATGCGGCTATGTGCACCGCAAGATCACCATTCCGGAGATTGAGCGCGCTCAGTCGAATCGTCCATTCTGGCGTCTGGCCATTGTCGAGGTCATCATCATGGCGCTGACAATCGGCGTTGCCGTAGCTCTGGGCCGTACTCCGCCGCCACCGAATTTCTCTGAGCAGGCCGGCGGTGAGGGCCTGCCGTCGATTACGCAGATGCAGGTCAAGCTAGGTTACAACCTGGAGATCCCATTCGGTTGGGAGGCCATGTTCACGCAGTGGCGCTTTGACATCTTCTTCGGCTCTGCCGCCATCATTGCCGCGTGGATTTACTTGTACTGGCTCTACTTGCTGAAGAAGCGCGGCGGTACCTGGCCGCTGTCCAACACCCTGTGGTGGCTCGCCGGCTGTGCCACGCTGCTGTTTACTTCGTGCAGCGCGCTGGGCGTGTACATGCCGGCTCTGTTCTCGGTTCACATGATCGCCCACATGCTTTACTCCATGGGCATTCCGGTCATGCTGGTCCTGGGCGGCCCAGTTACGCTCGCGCTGCGTGCGCTGAAGCCGGCCGGCCGCGATGGTCTGCCTGGTATTCGTGAGTGGCTGGTGGTCTTCATCAACAACCCGGTGTCGCGTTTCCTCACGCACCCGGTTGTGGCAACGGTGCAGTTCGTCGCGGGCTTTTACCTGCTCTACATGACACCGATTTACGACTTCCTGGCTGATGAGCACGCGGGCCACGTGTTCATGAACATCCACTTCTTGATCTCCGGTTACATCTTCTACTGGGTCATTATCGGTGTCGATGCTGCACCACAGCAGATTGAGCCGTCGGTCAAGCTGGTCACGCTGATGGGGTCGTTGCCGTTCCACGCTTGGTTCGGTATTTCGCTGATGCAGTCGCAGCAGGTGCTTGCCGAGACCTACTACGCCAGCCTGGATCTCCCTTGGGCAGTGAATCTCCTGGAAGATCAGAACGTTGGTGGTGCCGTCGCGTGGGCTGCCGGTGAGGTTCCGCTCTACATCGTCACCGTTGCGCTGTTTGTACAGTGGCGGCGTTCCGATGAAAAGGATGCAGCCCGCTACGACCGCGTCGCGGACCGCAACAATGATGAGGAGTTGGCCGCTTACAACGAAATGCTCGCTCGCATGAGCCAGCAGGTCGGTGTTGGCGGCGAGGATGAGCGCGATTACTACACCTCGGAGGTTGACGCGCAGCATCCGGTGCACATGGATAATCCGATTGATGCCTCGAAGAGGCGCGGAAGGTAGCGTCGTTAAGCTGATTTTGCATGCTTGACGACGAGGATTGCCGCGACTTCGCCCCTCAACTTCATACGTAGCCTGTGGATAGTTGTCTTTTCGACAAACTTATCCACAGGCTTTTTATGTACCTCTTTCATTTGTTTCTCGAAGCCGGAAAAGTAATTGGCACGGCACGAATGAGACACCTTCGAATTATTCGGCCGCAGTAGGTAAACGCTTTCTTTGGGGGAGGAGCCCGATGTCTGAGGCAGTTATTACCGTGGTGGGCAATGTGGTCCATCATGTGGAAAATCGAAATACCAATTCTGGGGCAAAGGTCTGCAAGTTTTCTGTGGCATCCAGCAAGTCATGGAAGGGGGAGAATGGTTGGGAGCAGTCGGAGACGTCATATTTTGATGTTGAATGTTGGGGCAAGCTCGCCGAGAACGTGAATAACACGGTGTGGAAGGGCCAAGCCGTCATTGTCCACGGTCACGTTCGTACGGATCGCTGGGAGGGCGATGATGGTACGAAGCATCAGCGCCAGAAGATCATTGCTAAGGCGGTAGGTCCGAATCTGCGCCGTCACCTGGCAACGGTGAAGACTATGACTGAGAAGCCGCATGAGTCGCCGACTGGTCTTGGTGAGTCATCGACTGGGGATTCGGAAGCTTCGGTTACTGAGACAGTTGCGTCTCAGGCCGGGGCCGTGCGCACCTTCACTGCTAGTACGGGCGGCGCTGGTGAGGCGGGGAACACAGGTGCAGCTAGTTCGGAGCAGCGAGAAATGGCTGATGCAGGAGTCAGTGCGCCGTTCTAACCCAGGAGCCAGTACATCGTTGTAGAGCGGAATGAGGGGGAGCCGCTGAAAGAGCGGAAAGAGGGGAGGGGTAATTACTGCACGTGAGGTGACGCTGCTGAGAAAGGGGAGGGATCGCATACGATTCGGCAGCGTTATCTCGCAGCTAGTTTTGCTAGGAGCCTGGCAGAGATTTTGGTGGGAAAGGATTGCGGGTACGCCCATGTAGATTGTGCCTTTTGGTTCCTATGCGTAACCTCTACAGGGATTGCTTATTTCCTTTCTACGAGGGGACGAAATTCCACCATGGGTGAGTTCATCTACCAGATGAAAAACGTGCGCAAGGCGCACGGCGATAAGGTTATTCTCGACAACGTCACCATGGCGTTTTACCCGGGCGCAAAGATCGGCGTGGTCGGTCCGAACGGCGCAGGTAAGTCGTCGATTCTGAAGATTATGGCTGGCCTTGATCAGCCGAGTAACGGTGAAGCTTTCCTGGAGCCGGGCGCCACTGTCGGCATCCTGCTGCAGGAGCCTCCGCTGAATGAGGAGAAGACCGTTCGCGGCAACGTCGAGGAGGGCCTCGGCGACATCTTCGAGAAGAAGGCTCGTTTTGAAGCCATCGCCGAGGAGATGGCCACCAATTACACCGACGAGCTCATGGAAGAAATGGGCAAGCTCCAGGAGGAGCTCGACGCCGCTGATGCTTGGGAGCTGGATTCCAAGATTGAGCAGGCAATGGATGCGCTTCGCTGCCCGCCGGCGGACGAGCCGGTTACTCACCTCTCCGGTGGTGAGCGTCGTCGTGTAGCACTGGCAAAGCTGCTGCTCTCCGAGCCGGACCTGCTGCTTCTCGACGAGCCGACTAACCACCTGGACGCCGAGTCTGTGCTGTGGCTCGAGCAGCACCTGGCTAAGTACCCGGGCGCTGTCCTGGCCGTGACTCACGACCGTTACTTCCTGGATCACGTCGCTGGCTGGATTTGTGAGGTCGACCGCGGCAAGCTCTACCCGTACGAGGGCAATTACTCGACTTACCTGGAGAAGAAGGCTGAGCGCCTCGAGGTTGCAGGTAAGAAGGACGCCAAGCTGCAGAAGCGCCTGAAGGATGAGCTGGCGTGGGTCCGCTCGGGGCAGAAGGCTCGCCAGGCCAAGAACAAGGCCCGTCTGGAGCGCTACGAGCAGATGGTGGAGGAAGCCGAGCAGTACAAGAAGCTCGACTTCGAAGAAATTCAGATTCCGACCCCGCCGCGCCTGGGTAACCAGGTTGTTGAGGTCAAGGACCTGGAGAAGGGCTTTGATGGCCGCGTCCTGATCAAGGATCTGTCGTTCACCCTGCCGCGTAACGGCATCGTCGGTGTGATTGGCCCGAACGGTGTTGGTAAGTCCACCCTGTTTAAGACCATCGTGGGGCTGGAGCAGCCGGATTCCGGTGAGGTCAAGGTCGGTCAGACTGTTCAGCTCAGCTACGTTGACCAGGGCCGTGAAAACATCGATCCGGAAAAGACCGTTTGGGAGGTTGTCTCTGATGGTCTCGACTACATCGTGGTCGGCCAGAACGAGATGCCGTCTCGTGCATACCTATCTGCTTTCGGTTTCAAGGGCGCGGATCAGCAGAAGCCGTCGAAGGTTCTCTCCGGTGGTGAGCGCAACCGTCTGAACCTCGCGCTGACCCTCAAGCAGGGAGGAAACCTTATCCTCCTGGATGAGCCGACTAACGACCTTGACGTCGAAACCCTGTCTTCGCTGGAAAACGCACTGCAGAACTTCCCGGGCTGTGCCGTGGTCATTTCCCACGACCGTTGGTTCCTGGACCGCACCTGTACCCACATCCTCGCATGGGAAGGCAACTTCGAAGAGGGCAAGTGGTTCTGGTTCGAAGGCAACTTCGAGGGCTACGAGAAGAACAAGATTGAGCGTTACGGCGAGGAGGCTGCACGCCCGTCGCGTGTCACTCACCGTCGCCTGACCCGCTAATCAGTTTCCCGCGAATCTGATCTTTGCCAACGGCAACGCCCGGAACCGTGTGGACTGGCTCGCACCAGTGCACAGGTCCCGGGCTTTCGCGTTATTTGCAGGTTCGTAGCTCCAGAAAACGCCTATAGTTCTGGGTATGACTGAATCAGCACCATTTCGTACCAACGTCGCTATCCGCTGGTCTGATTTTGATCAGTATGGTCACGCTAACAACACCGCATTCCTGGAATACGCCCAGCAGGCTCGTCTCGACTTTGTGATGCGCGGCCTCGGCGGCGGGGCAGGTATGCCTGCGGCAGTGGTGCGTCGCCTGGAGATTGACTACGTCCGCGCTATCTTGCCGGACACCCAGGAAGTTGTGGTTGAGACCGAGATCATCAACTTCGGTCGCACCTCTTTCACACTCCGCCAGACTATCTCCGACCAGCATGGTCACATCGTGGCTGTGCTCGAAACCGTGATGGTGATGTTTGATCTCAAGACTGCGAAGGCAGTCGAGCTCTCCCCGTCTGCCCGCCGTGAACTGGAGCGTTTTGCAGCTCCCGCAATCGAAGACAACAAGGAAGACCAGGACAAGTAATTCGCCGTGACCACTTCTCATCCCGCTGCCGAGCTGACCTTCGGCACTCCCGATGCCCTGAAGAACCTGGGCGTCCTAGCCCATAAGGCCTACGCCCTCGACGAGAACACGTTGCTTCGCATCCGCGCACGAAAGACCGCCGCCGCCGGTATCAGTTCATCGCCCGAGCCCACCGCTGCGCCAGCAATGTCACAGGTATGGGTGAAGACCCCGATCGGCCCGCTCGCCATGCGCACAATTGCGCTACACGCGCTTCCCGACGACATCATCGTCACTGCCGCGGAGATTAAAGACATCGCAGTGCGTGCCTTTGCGCAGGCAAAATCATCCGACAATGCGGAGGACAAAGAAGCTTCGCTCACCGCGCTGCCGTATCGGGTGCATGCGCAGTCGGCGTCCTCCTGGCCGGGATTCTTGCCAGTTCCGGAAGGATGGCAGGTTGTCGACTATGTTCCGGCCACTGCTTTCCGGACTCTCGAGAAGCAGGGGCGCGCGGTCGCTGTGGAATCTTCCGGCCCCATGGGTATGCCGCCATCTCTGCTGGATCAGAAGGTTCTCACTGTCAGCGGAGAGGCCGGTGAAGCCGCCGTTGACTCAGGGGAGGGGCAGTCGCAGGAGACGTCGAAAAGCGTTGTCGACGTGACCATGCGGGATGTGTTTGCGCTGTGTGCGATGGGCTTCATTCCAGAGCAACCGGATGAAAAAGAGCCGGTGCGCGTGTCCACGAAGGGACGGTGGCACCGGCTGGATGGACGGTTTGGCTCGATCTTTACGCTCGAGTCCTTTGGCGTGCTGCCGCTGCTGAACTAGCGGGGCTGCTGAACTAGCGGGGCAGGGGCCTAATTCCTACTGCGCGTCGAAGCGGTTGATGAGCATGTCAGCGACCTGCACCATGTGGTTCCACATGGCTTCGCGCTGGGGGCGGGGGAGCTCTTCATCGGAAATGTCTGCGAGTGAGGCGCTCATGATCTCCAGCCAGCGGTCGCGTTCGGCTTCGCCGATGGAAAACGGCATGTGGCGCATGCGCAGGCGCGGATGACCACGCTGTTCGCTGTACGAACGCGGCCCGCCCCAGTACTGGACGAGGAACATGCGGAGTCGATCCTCGGCGCCCTCCCAGTCATCGCTGGGGTACATCGGGCCGATGAGGTCATCGGAACGCATACGCGTGTAAAAGCCATGGACGATGCGATTGAAGACATCCTCGCCGCCGACGGAGTCAAAGAGCGTCTGAGAAGTTGTCATGGCACCAAGTCTATCGACTTGATGCCACGAAAACGATAACGGCCAAAGTGCCGGCCGAAATCACTTGTTACTTCGCGTCGAACTCGCGGGCACGAAGAGCGAGCTTCACCAGGAACTGCTGCTCAGAGATGATGCGCTTGACCGGCGATGCAGTCTCGTCGCTGTCGAGCAGACGTTGAGCGGCTGCAATTGCATCATCGCTGATCTCCCAGGTTGGGTAGAAGCCCTCGAGCAGCGTCTGTGCCGTCTCGGAGGAGAACTGCTTCCACCAGCTGTTGGCAACGGCGAAGAAGTGCTCCGACAGCGAGGTCGCCGACTGCTCCGCGTTGATGGTGGCGCGGGAGTCGTCGTCAAGCGCCTGTGCGAGCACCTCACCCGAGCCCGGCGCGTTGAAGCCGGCCAGCAAGTGGCGAATGACAAGGTTCGACGGGGCATCGTTGCCGGAGACCGTCGCCTCTGCCCAGACGCGGGACTTGTTGGCGAGCGTCGGCACGGAGGCGCGGCAGGCGATGGCGGCCTGCGCACCGAGTGCCGAGTTGTCGGTCTTTTCAAGCTTTGCGATGGCTTCCTCGCCCTCGAGACCGGCGGAAACCAGCGGCTTCAGGGCGCGCCACTGCATGTCGGTGTCTACCGTGACAGCTGGGAAACCAGCCTTGTCTGCGTCGCCAGTGTAGATGGCGCGCAGTGCGTCAACGACGTCGCTATTCGACGAGCCCACGGTGGTCAAAGCGTTAACGAAAACCAGGGCGCGGTCGGCGTCGGTTTCCTTCTTCGCGTAGTCCAACAGGCCCTGAGCCAGCAGGTCGCGGCCGGTGGAATCAGCCCACTGTGGATCGGCGTAGACGTTGACGGCGCTGACCGCCTGAGCGATGACGCGCTCCAAGACGGAGAGCTTGTCCTCGCCCGGGATGCCGCGGAGCACCAGGTTGACGAAGTCGCGAGCGCGCATCTGGCCTGCGCGAACCATCTGCCAGGTAGCGGACCAGCACAGTGTGCGTGCCATTGAATCGGTGAAGGCGCCGATGTTGTCGATGACGGTGGCAAGCGAGCCTTCGTCCAAGCGGATCATGCTGTAGGTGAGGTCGTCGTCGTTAACCAGCACGACATCGCCGACTGGGGTGTCGACCAGCTCTGGGACTTCGGTGCGTGCACCACGGACGTCGATTTCCACGCGCTTGGTGCGCTCGAGTACGGCATCCGATCCGGTGCCGCGCAGGTTGTAGATGCCCACGGCGACTCGGTGGTCACGGAGTTCACCAGCACCCGGCTCGGCACCTTCCTGCGTGACTGCGAAGGAAGTGTACTTGCCGTCCTCTTGCTGGAACTCCGGTGCCAAAGTGGTGATGCCGGTGGTGGTCAGCCACTGATCGGCCCAGCCGGACAGATCGCGTCCCGAGGCCTCGGAGAGCGCCTCCAAAAGGTCCGCGAAGGTGGCGTTGCCAAAGCGGTGGCGGGCAAAGTGAAGGCGGGCACCGGCGAGGAAAGCATCCTGACCAACGTAGGCGGCCAGCTGTTTGAGCGTGGATGCGCCCTTGGCGTAGGTGATGCCGTCGAAGTTCTGCTCGACGGTGTCAATGTCGCTGGCATCGGCGGCAATCGGGTGCGTCGACGGTAGCTGATCCTGCTTGTAGGCCCAGGCCTTCTCTACGTTGGCGAAGGTGGTCCAGGCGTGGCTGTAATCGGAAACTTCGACCTGAGCGGCGGCGGCCGACCAGGTGGCGAAGGACTCATTGAGCCAGAGGTCATCCCACCACTGCATGGTGACCAAATCACCGAACCACATGTGAGCCATCTCGTGCAGGATGGTGTCGTTGCGGCGTTCGTAGAGGTAGTGAGTGGGCTTGGAGCGGAAGACGTACTCGTCGCGGATGGTCACACAGCCGGCGTTTTCCATCGCGCCCATGTTGTACTCCGGGCAGAAGATCTGGTCGTACTTACCGAACGGGTAGGGCTCACCGAAATGCTTGGCGTAGAAGTCGAAGCCTTCCTTGGTTTCCTTGAACAAGGTGTCGGCATCGAGGTACTCGGCGATGGACTGGCGGCAGTAGAGCCCCAGCGGAATGGTCAGCTCGCCATCCGGCTGGTGCTCGGCAGGGGTCTCCGGGTGCGGTGCGACAGTGCCGGTCCACGAGTCAGTGACCTCGTGCCACGGGCCCGCACAGACTGCGACGAGATACGTCGACAGCGGAACATCCACCGAGAAGTCGAAGGTATCGGCCTCATTGCCGTGGACATCGGTGGTGGCGCCGGTCTTGGCCACCGAGTTGGAAACAACCTTCCAACCCTTCGGTGCCACGACGTGGATTGAGTACGTCGCCTTCAAATCCGGCTGGTCAAAGCAGGCGAACACGCGCTTGGCATCGGCAGTTTCAAACTGCGAGTACAGGTATGTTTCGCCGTCGGCAGGATCCTGGAACCGGTGAATGCCCTGGCCGTTGTTGGTGTAACGGCAGTCCGCGTCGATAACGACGGTGTGGTCGCCTTCGGTCAGGTCCACGTTAATACCGGTCTCGCTGGCATAACGAGCGGCCTCCGTGGCATCGACACCGTCGATGGTCACACTCTTAACAACCGCATCACGCAGGTCAATAAAGGTGGAACCAGCGCGCTTCGCCGTCAGAGAAATTGTGGTCTTGGAAGCGAATGTTGGTGCGCTGTGCGGCGCGCCAACAGGTGCGGTAGTGAGGTCGAGAGAGATGTCGTAGTGGGACACCTCGAGCATGGCCGCACGGTCGGCGGCTTCGGTCCTGGTTAGGTTCGTGGAAGTCATGCGACAAGTGTAACCACGACCCCGGATTGGAGTCAGACTCCGATTATGCGCGGAATGCATGAATGCGAGCCAAAAAATTCCGCCCTATAGTCGTTGATAAGTCAATCAATGCTTTAGGAGGACTTTCACATGAGCAATCGAGACAAGGTCACTTTCTACTTCGACGTTTCCTGCCCGTTTTGCTGGGTGACATCCCGCTGGATTAAGGAAGTCGAAAAGGTCCGCGACATCGAGGTCGAGTGGAAGCCGATGAGCCTGTCGGTACTCAATGAAGGCCGCGACGAGCTGCCGGAAGAGTACAAGTTCATGATGCAGTGCAACTGGACCCCGGCACGCCTGTTTAATGCAGTGTTCTCCCAGGATGGTCAGGAGGCTGTCGACAAGCTCTACACCGCGCTGGGCACGAAGATTCACAACGAAAACCGCATCGATCGCCACGCGCATGTCGACGAGCCGGAGCACGCATTCGACGAACTGATTAAGGAAGCCCTCGCAGAGGTTGGACTGCCGGAAGAGCGCCTGGCACAGGCCCTGACTACCGAGTTCGATGAGCTCATGCGTGAAAACCACGCAGAGGCCATGAAGGAGGTCGGCAACGACGTCGGCACTCCGGTGGTCAAGCTCAACGACGTTGCCTTCTTCGGTCCGGTGCTTACCCGTATCCCACGCGGCGAAGAAGCCGGCAAGATTTTCGACGGCTCGGTTGCCGTCGCCAGCTATCCGTATTTCTTCGAAATTAAGCGCTCTCGCACTGAGGATCCGCGCTTCGACTAAGAAACCTGTAGCAGCTGGGGCATGCGGCTAAGAAACCTGAGCGGCCCCAGCTTCGGCATTCTGCCCGGTGGAGGCCTGCCGTTCTTCTTCGCTCATGGCAGCCCACCGTGGCGGGATGTAGATGCATGTCGGATCGGATGCCGTGTAATCCCCGGTCAAAGCGTAAGCAGTCGAGCGGGATCCACCGCATACGCTGTGGTATTCACAGACGCTGCACTTGCCGTGCCAATTATCAGGATCGCGGAGAGCCTTAAAAGCCGGCGAGTTGGAATAAATCTCTTGGAAGGGTGTTGCCTTTACATTACCGCAGTGCAACGGCAGGAAACCATTGGGGTAGACGTCGCCGATGTGGTCAATGAAGGCAAAACCTGACCCGGAATTGACGGCCATGGGGGAGCGCGGTCGGCGTGGCTTTTCCGGTTCAGCGCCGAGCAGCTTTGTCGTTTCCTCGGTCAAGTAGCGGTAGAGCGCGCCGCCCTCATAGGATGGCAGACCCTTTTCCTTTGCTTCCTCCTGCTGCATGACAACGCGCCGATACTGCGGCGCCTCCGTCGTCTTAATGGCAATTCGGTTGGACACATCCGATAGCCAGTGCAGAACATCCTCGCGTTCCTCTGGTGACAATGCGCCCAAATCTGCGCCGCGACCAGTGGGAACGAGGAAAAAGACGTACCACATCTTGGCTTGCATCTCCATGACGGTCTTCAGCAGCGCTGGTGCCTCATGGATATTTCCCTTAGTCAGGGTCGAGTTGATCTGCAGCCGGTAACCGGCCTCGTTGATGTGCGGAGCCATTTCAAGCGTCTTTTCAAAAGTCCCCGAAAACCCGCGGAACTTATCATGGGTCTGGGCGGTCGCGCCATCGAGCGACATCGACATCGCCTTACCTCCGGCCTCACGCAGCGACTGAATCCGTTCCGGCGTCAACCGCGGAGTCACCGACGGAGACAGCGACATATTCAAACCGTGCTCTGTGCCGAATCGCACCAATTCTTCTAGGTCATCGCGCTCAAAAGGATCGCCGCCGGTGAGCACCACAAGCGGCTTCGGCTTGCTATACGACGCCAAGGTCTCCAGCAGCATCTTGCCCTCGGCGGTCGAAAGCTGGTGAGGATGCGGCTCGTGCTGTGCATCTGCACGGCAGTGCTTGCAGACCAAGCCACAAGCCCGTGTGACCTCCCAAATGACAATAAATGGCTTCTTATTGATGTCATGTCGAACCGTTCGCACCGCCGGTGCGTGATGATTCCCATGGGAGCCATGGGCTTCCGGATCGACTTGGAAGTGAGCTTGCGGCGCAGGAGACACGGTAAAAGCACCCAATTTCCGGTTTCGAAGACGTGCTGAGACGCAAATACAGTCACTTTTCACCCTATTCGGCTGCGCAGGGGGACGTCGTCAAGCACTACCTAAAACGGGTGCAGACGCCGTGGAATCCGTGGGAACCGCTAAACTTGCTGCCATGCGTATTTACCTTGGTGCAGACCACGCCGGTTTTGAAATGAAGAACCTGATTAAGGCCCACCTGGAGAAGGCTGGCCACGACGTCGTTGACTGCGGCGCTCACACTTACGACCCTGCAGATGACTACCCAGCATTCTGCATTGAGGCGGCTTCCCGTACCGTCGCCGATCCGGGCAGCCTGGGCATCGTGCTCGGCGGTTCCGGTAACGGCGAGCAGATCGCTGCTAACAAGGTCAAGGGCGCTCGTTGTGCGCTGGCTTGGTCGGTGGAGACCGCAAAGCTTGCCCGCGAGCACAACAATGCTCAGCTGATTGGCCTCGGCGGTCGTATGCACTCTGAAGAAGAGGCTCTGGCCATCGTCGATGCTTTCGTTTCCCAGCCGTGGAGCGAGGAGGAGCGCCACCAGCGCCGCATCGACATTCTTGCAGAGTACGAAAACACTGGCGTCGCCCCGGAGCTGCCGAAGGCTTAAGAGGCCACTGTTCTCCATCTGGGGGATAGGTATAGGAAAGGATAGGGGCTGTTTCCAGAATATTCTGGAAACAGCCCCTATCGTGTGCTTAGGCGGAGTAGGAATTGGC
>NZ_PDGW01000005.1:0-13123 GCF_014335015.1 Corynebacterium sp. LK31
TAAATCTGGCGGGCTCTTTTCTTTTATCGGTTCGGCGAAGAGAACCAGGGCCCGCTGAAATAAACAACAGCAACGAAAGGCTCTCTTCAATGACTGATTACAACCCCAGCGCGGATGCCATCGCCAAGGCTTCAGCACCGACTGCAACCAGGGTGCCGTCGGCAAGCGTTAACGGCGCGGGCGAGGTGCGCGAAACCCTTTTGCCTGCATTTTTCGGTCGCTTCGGTGGACAGGAAGTGCCGGAGTTCCTGCTGCCAGCACTCGATGAGCTGGAAGCGGCTTACATCGAGGCGATGAGCGATCCGGAGTTCCAGCACGAGCTGGAAGAACTGCGTCGCGATTTCCTCGGCCGCGCAACCCCGCTGTTCGAATGCCGACGTCTATCCACGCCGAACACGACGATTGTGCTCAAGCGCGAGGACTTGAACCACGGCGGCGCGCACAAGGGCAACAACGTGGTCGGCCAGGCGCTGCTGGCAAAGCGCATGGGAAAAACCCGTCTCATTGCTGAGACGGGCGCAGGCCAGCACGGCACGGCCACCGCGATGGCCGCAGCGCTGCTGGGACTTGAGTGCGAGATTTACATGGGCGCGCACGATGTCGCCCGCCAGCACCCCAATGTCGAGCGCATGGAGCTCATGGGCGCGAAGGTCGTTCCCGTCACCACCGGCGAGGCCGGTTTGAAGGATGCTATTGACGAGGCACTGGTCGAGTGGAGCAAGACTCTCGACTCCACTTTCTACCTGCTGGGCACAGCCGCCGGACCGCACCCATTCCCCACTATCGTGCGTGAATTCCAGCAGGTCATCTCGGAGGAGTCACGCAGTCAGATGGCCGAGCGTTACGGCAAGCTTCCCGACGCTGTCATCGCAGCCGTCGGTGGCGGCTCCAACGCCATCGGCGCATTTGCTAACTACATCGACGACTCCGATGTCGCCCTCATTGGCGTCGAACCCGCAGGTGAGGGTCTCGACACCGACCGTCACGGCGCGCCCATCAATGCGGGCAAGACTGGTGTCCTTCACGGCATGCGCTCATTTGTCATGCTTTCCGACGACGGCGAGGTGTTGCCATCGCACTCCATCTCGGCGGGCTTGGATTACCCGTCTGTTGGCCCGGAGCACGGCATGCTGAAGGAGAATGGCCGCGCCAGCTATGTCGGAATTACCGACGAGGAGGCGCTGGAAGCGTTCCAGCTGCTCAGCCGCATGGAGGGCATTATTCCGGCGATGGAATCCTCGCATGCGCTGGCGCAGGCCATTAAGATTGCGCGACTCCGTGAAACCGACCCTGCCGCTGTTAGCGAGCTCGGGCTGCCGGTTCACGAAGGCGATGAGCCTTTGCTGTTGCTCGTGAACCTGTCGGGTCGCGGTGATAAGGATATGGAGCAGGTCCGGGAGTTCCTGAACCAGTAGGAATAACCAGTAGGGATTGCTTCCCCACTAGCTGCCTAGCAGGAATCGGACCAAAGCTAATTCTTGTTAGGCAGCACGGCGATCGTCGGCGGCGATGCCCTGCTTCGGGTTCGCCTCCACGATGGCTTCGGCAAGCAGCGATGCCAGCGCATCCTGCTTGGATTCCTTGCCGTCCTGGAAAATCGGGGACACAGTATCCATAATCTCGTTGAATGCGTTCATCAGAGGTCACCTCTCTTAAGATCTCTTTGATCTTTATTGTTGGACTTCTCCAACCGATTCTTTGCGATTCCGCAGTTGAAACGTCGTTTCATCGAATCGTTTGGAACTTATGACTTGCAACCGTAGACGACAACACAAGACCTGGCAAGCGCTAAACTTTATTTTTAGTTAACCTTTTGTTAACTTTTGGACGCTTTTTAGCTCAGGCACTGAGCCACAAACAGCGCCCCTCGACGCCGCCCCATACCTCGCTTTACTGCCGTTGATAACGGCTTCAAAAATCACGCTTTTACACAACCAAAAACAGGGCGCGGAAGTCTCTTTTGGTCAGACATAAACTATCCCCACTAAAAGCGCTTGCAGCCAACATTGAATGTGGGTTACACACCGCGCTCAATCGTCACCCCACGCAGGGATAGCCGCCAGTTCCTCAGAGGTCAACCCCATCGACAATTAAAGAAAAAGGGGCCCCTGCCAGCGGAAATAGACCACCGACAGAGCTGCCGGCTGTCAAAGATGCTGCCGCGAAGGCCACCCCACCCCACTATCGACCCAACCCCAGCCTCACTTGATGTGACCGCAGCCACAGAACCCTCAATCTGAGGCAGTTTTTCCGCCTTTACAGCAAACCGGCGATCAAGAAAACAGAGCCCCAACGGCCCCTTCCAGGAATGCCCCCAACATCGGCTCTACCAGCGACCGTCGGTAGAGGGTTTAAAGCAGCGATTCGCCCGTCGAGCACCCTATCTCGCCCGACTGAAAAACACCCCTAAAAGGGTGAGGTAAATCACACCGCGAGCGCCACTAAAAGCCGTTTTAACGACGATCAGTGAACACCCCAATACGCCGAACAGCCTCTTCCATCTCGGACGTCTCACCGGCGAAGCAGAGGCGAACCCACTGATGGCCGTTCTCTGTGTCGAAGTCGATTCCAGGGGCAACGGCCACGCCCGTTGCGGCCAACAGTTCCCGAGCCCAAGTCATGGAGTCGACGGAGTTCGGGTCGTCGTAAAGCCCTGCGATATTGGCGTAGATATAGAAACCGCCGTCGGGTGGGGCGATATTACCGAGACCGACGCGGGGCAGCCCCTCGAGCAAAACGTCGCGGTTGCGTGCGTAACGCGTCACGTGCGAATTGAGCTCGGCAATGGACTCGGGGCTGAACGCTTCCACCGCCGCTGCCTGCGAAATTGCCGGTGGACAGACAGTGAGGTTGGCTTCGAGGCGATCAAGCGGCGCACGCAGCCACTTGGGAACGATTAGCCAGCCAACGCGCCAGCCGGTCATCGAGAAGTACTTACTGACACTGCCGACCACGACCGCCGCGTCGGAGAACTCGCGTGCAGACGCACACTGTCGGCCATAAGTAATGCCGTGATAAATCTCGTCGGAAATGAGCAGGCAATCGTGCTGCTCACACCACTTCGCAATGGCACGCAGCTCGTCGGCATCGATAATGGTGCCAGTGGGGTTGTCCGGGCTGGTGACAATCACGGCCTTGGGCACGCGCGGAAGTGCCTCCAGGTGTTGGGCGGTGAGTTGGAAACGAGTCTCAGGACCACAGTCAATCTCGACAATGTTGGCGCCGAGCGCCTGCAGCGTATTGCGGTATGCGGGATAGCCCGGGCGCGCGAGCACGATGTCGTCGCCAACATCGAGGGCTGCGAGGAAGAGCGCTACGAAACCGCCGGAAGAACCGGTAGTGATGACAACATCAGCGGCTTCCGTGGCCGTGCCGTAGTTTTCACGATGCCAGGCGGCGATGGTTGCACGCAGCTCAGGCGTGCCGACGGCCGCTGTGTAGCCCAGAACCTGATTTTCTAAATCAGCACGCGCACGGGCAATCGCGGCAGCCGGGGCCGCGGTCGCGGGCTGTCCCACGCAGAGGAATAGAGCGTCACCGTGAGTGCGCTGACGCTCCTGTGCGAGCGCGAGAACATCCATCACATGGAAGGGTGCGACCTCACAACGGCGGGATGCTAGGTCGCGCTGGGGCTGGGATGCCTGCGGTGACTGCGAGGAGTTTAACGGCTGCGGTGACTGCGACGACTTTGGCGACTGCGGAGATTCGGCGTGCATACCTTCATCTTTGCAGCCGCCGAGGCCACCCGGGAAATCCAGTTCATCCCGGGTGGGTGCACCAGTGAGGCATCCGAGTGCAGCCGGACCACCTCAAGCATTATTTAGATGGAAATACGGCCCTCAACTGCAGGTAGTGCAATGTCGGTGCGGTAGTGCGAGCCCTCGAGCTTAATGGTCTTGATGGTCTCGTACGCCTTGTCGCGGGCCTCTTCCAGCGTGTCACCAACGCCGATAACGTTGAGCACACGACCACCAGCGGAGACCAGCTCACCTGCAGCGTTGCGGGCAGTACCAGCGTGGAGAATGCCATCTTCCTCGCGGCCAGGCTCTGCACCTTCAATGACATCACCCGTGCGAGTCGATACCGGGTAGCCTTCAGCGGCCAGTACAACAGTCAGAGCGTAACCATCACGCCAAGACAGCGGACCGAAGTCCGCCAATGTTCCGGTAGCAGCGGCGTTGAGCAGCTGCGCCACCGGGGACTCCAGCAGCGCCAGCACGGCCTGGGTCTCCGGGTCACCGAAACGGCAGTTGAACTCAATGACAGCCGGGCCGTCCTCGCCCCAGGTCAGACCCGCGTACAGCAGACCCTGGAACGGGCAGCCGCGAGCAGCCATTTCACGAGCGACCGGTTCGCAGACCTCGGCGACAATGCGCTCAGTTGCGCCTTCCGGCAGCCAGGACAGCGGGCTGTAAGCACCCATGCCACCGGTGTTCGGCCCCTCGTCATTATTACCGACGCGCTTGTGATCCTGAGCCGGCAACAGCGGGACGACGGTTTCGCCGTCGACCAGGCAGAACAGGGAAACTTCCGGGCCGTCCAGGAAGGACTCCAGCAGCACCGGGTTACCGGCTGCCAGCACCGCCTTTGCGTGTTCGAGAGCCTCAGCGCGGTCCTTAGTGACCACGACTCCCTTGCCAGCAGCCAGACCGTCATCCTTCACGACCCAGTTCGGGCCAAAGCGGTCAATGGCGGCCTCGATGTCTTCGTCGGAAGCCTCCGGTTGGATGGCCTCTGCCGAGGCGGTCTTTACCCCAGCCGCCTTCATGACGTCCTTAGCGAAAGCCTTGGACCCCTCAATCCGAGCTGCATCAGCGTTCGGTCCGAAGACTGCGAAACCAGCGTCGCGCAGCGCGTCTGCCACACCCGCGACCAGCGGAACCTCAGGGCCAATAACAACCAAATCGGCCCCAATTTCCTTGGCCAGCGCAACAGCGCCAGCGGGGTCATCCACGACCAGTGGATGCATGGTTGCAATTTCACTCATACCCGCATTACCAGGGGCTACGTGAAGATCAGTAGCCTGCGGGTCCTTACTCATTGCGTACAACAGGGCGTGCTCACGGGCACCGGAGCCAATTACGAGGATGCGCATAGCAATCATCTTACTAATCAGCCCGGATAACTCTCATCGCACCCAACCCCTCAATCCGCTATTCGGGTTACCCTTGGCACATGAGCACAGTATTTACCAAAATCATCAACGGTGAACTCCCCGGTCGTTTTGTCTACCGCGATGACAAGGTCGTCGCATTTTTGACCATCGAGCCAATTGCGCCTGGTCATACGCTGGTCGTCCCTGTTGAAGAGGTGGACAAGTGGACGGACGCCTCGCCTGAGCTATGGGCTCACCTCAATGAGG
This sequence comes from Corynebacterium sp. LK31, assembly GCF_014335015.1. NCBI lineage: Bacteria > Bacillati > Actinomycetota > Actinomycetes > Mycobacteriales > Corynebacteriaceae > Corynebacterium > Corynebacterium sp. LK31. The sequence goes on from NZ_PDGW01000005.1 coordinate 5,363, forward strand.
TTGCCCAGAAGGTTGGTCAGGCTGTTGTCTCCGCTTTTGACGCTCCGCGTGCTGGCTATCTCATCGCCGGCTTCGAGGTTCCCCACACCCACATTCATATCTTCCCTGCCCACGATATGTCCGGGTACAACCTACAGTCGGTAGATCGCAATCCTTCCGCAGAGTCCATGGATGAGGCCGCCGCTAAGCTACGGGAGGCCCTCGGGACTGACGAAGACGGAAAGTTGGTGCGCTAATCGCCGCTTCAAACGAGGATTTTCGGGAAGAACAACTTCCGGTAGTCCCTGCCCCTGAAGCGCAGGAACCGGAGGCGCAACAACCGGCTGCAGCTGAAGGATCAGCATCGCTTCCCTATGCCATCTTCCGTCCGCTGCGCGGTGTTTTCGAAGATAACTGGGGAGCCAAAGTATCCAAGTCCCGGCCGTGGCCGGTCATCCTCCTGCACGGAACAGGCCAGGTCAAGGGCATTTGGGAGGCCCTTGGCGGTCAGTTGCGGGAGGATGGCTGGGCTGTCTTCGCGCCAGACTTTGGGCACCGCGCAACAGACCCCATCAATCAGTCCATCGACATGCTCGTGCCCTACATCAAGGCTGTCCTGCACGCCACTGACGCAAAGCACGCCGTTATCGTGGGGCACTCGCAAGGCGGCTTAATCGCCACCCTGCTTTCTCTACGCATTTCCAAGTACATCAAGCATGTTGTCTGTCTTGCCGCCCCCAATCACGGCACCAACCTGGGCGGCATCGCTTCCGGCATCACTAAGATTCCCGGCACAAAGTCGCTGATGAGCAACTTTGTGCAGAGCTATTGGGGCGTTTCCGGTTTGGAACAGCTCACGGGTTCAAAGATGGTTTTGAACTCCAATTCCCACGATATCCTCGGTCCCGGTGTTACTTACACCTGCATTGCCACCAAGTATGACCAGCTCATTTCCCCTCCACAGTCCTGTTTCTTGGATGATGGTGACACAGGCATGGTCACCAATCTCTATGTGCAGGACACGTTCCCTCAAGCCATCGTTTTGCATGAGCAGATGGCGCACGATTGGCGCCCCCGCGCGCTTACTCGCGAGGCACTATTCAAGCTGGTAGGCGAGGATTTTGACCCAATCGAGCATGCGGAATAGACCGCTCCTAACGCGGATTTTCCCACCGACAGCCGCACATCCGTCCCTGCCAAATCCAAGTCCAGCGTCGGGGGACCTCAGAGACCCCGTTCCGGTTATCGCACTTCATGGCACGCTCGATAGTCCCGGCGCGTGGGCACCGCTTGCCGACGGACTCCGTGCCCGCGGCCGCCGAGTCTATGTACCGGCCTACGGAGACCGTGGCACTGCTGCCCTCGTAGATTCTGTCGCCGAAGTCGAGGCCTATATCAACGGAGTCTGCACTGAAACGAACTCGGACACGGTCGATATTGTGGCTCACTCGCAGGGTGGGCTACTGGCTTTCCTGCTGTTTACGCGTCTTGCAAACCATGAATGCGAGCGTTTTTCGTTTCGACGTGTCATCAGTGTGTCGGGCTCTGTCGGCGGTGTAAATCTGACTGAGATCTCCCGCATTTTGGGCTGGTGGAATGGGGCTCCTGCCTGCTGGCTAATGGGACAGGCTTTAGCCGATCAAATTGCGGTAGCGGCAGGACAATATGAACTTCCTGCAGCCAACACTGCCCCACACCTCCGAAGGCGCAAGGCAGCCACACCTGACTGGATTAATGTCATCAGCCACCATGACAACCTGGTCATTCCGTGGTCCGATACCGCGCAGAGCTTCCTGCCGGACAGTCGAGCTGTTTTGCTCGAAACCGAGCTGGAGGGCAGGTCTGTTGCGCATTGGAAGCAGCAAACAGACCCCGAAGTGATCGAACTGATCACTCGGCTATTGGCGTAGAGCTTCGACCTAGAACTTGGTCAGCGACTCGCGCGCGGTGACGACATCCGCAAGCAGCTGCTGCGCGGCTGGCGAGGGGTTATCGGAGGTGAGGGCCTCGATGACGACGTCGGGAAGCCCTGCGGCGCGGTAGTCGTCGACAGTGACATCGCCGTACTCGAGGACCCCGTGGAGCCATGCGACTGCACGCGACTCTGGTGAAATGCAGCGTCGTGCGGTGCGTTCCTGCTGGACGAGCACATCACGGTTTTCCACCCCGCGCATCCCCAGCCGTGCAAGAGTGCGAGCAGCAGAGATGAGGTTCTCACCGGCAACACAATCCTGCTGGTTCGGATTGGCCGGCGGCTTCTTACGACCACGACGGCGCACGTAGAGCTCCTGCTGACCAATACCGACCAGGGAGCCATCGCGGTTTCGGATTACAGAGGTGTATGGAACGACCGTCGAATAGCCACCTTCAGTTTCGGCCTTAAGCTTTTCGACCATCTCATCCGGCACCTCTACCTCAAGGTACGCACCATTCTTACCCGGCCGGATAAATTCAAACGACCCAGTTCGCGTCCACGCCTCGTACTTCTTGACATCCAGACGCTGCATAACCAGCGTGCCAAACAGCACATCCGTCATCGAAAACAGTGCACCGCCAAATGCCGCGCCATGCATATTCGCAGTCAGAGCGTTTAGGCGCAGCTCCAATCGCCCCTCAGACCAGTCATCCGCAATCTCAGTGATACGGATGCCGGTGCCAAACAGCGGCGGCCAAATGTTCAGCAAGAACTTTGCCTTAGCCGGGGACATCTCTTTCTCAGCAAGTTTGTACAGGGTGCGTCGCAGCGATGGACCAATAGACATAACTACTTACATTAGGTGTTGACCGGGCGAACGCGGGCATTATTGTCAGAAAACAAAAGTGTGTCAGCTTCAGCACATGCTTTACGACGGTTCCCGCGCCCCACCTTTTATTAAGACAGCGACTATTTCAGCGACTATTTAGGCAGCAAACCGTTCCGCCAGCGTATTGACGCGCAGAGTGAAGAAATCCCGCAATTCCGCGTAGCGGGAATAACCATAAATCCCGCGGTCAGCTGGGTCATCATATTCCCAGCGCTCAGTCTCTACATCTGGCGCGATGTAGTCCGAAACGTCGATTTTCCCCACAACAATGACCACATCCGCACTGTCTGCGAGAGACGGCGTGAGTTGATGAGGATCGCCATCGCACCGTGCCCCCACCTCACAGAGCGCACGCCGCGCGTCTTCATCCAGACCGCGGTCATCATCATCGATGCTGATACCTGCTGACAACACTGTCAGGCCTGGGGCAGCTTGCCGCAGCAGCCCTTCTAGTACGCGTGAGAGTCCCATGTTTGAACTACTGACAAAGAGCACCTCTGACATGGCTCTATCGTAGAATATTTTTCTCGGAGAAATCACCCCAGCTTGTGGGGTTTTCTGGAAGGTTTTGCAGAAAAATGCCAAAAGCGCCCATAGCGCAGGCCCTTCCCCGAGACCAGCCCTATCGACGCTTATGACTTAAGAACAAAGTCCACTTTACATGCGCATGTAACCCCTGTGAAGCGTGGGGCTAGAGTTGCAGATATGAAAGCTCCGTGGCCTGTGATTTTCCGGCTGTCGGCGTTGCGCTGTCCTGCTGGCGGTGTTGCGCTGTCCTGCTGGCGGCGTTGCGCTGTCCTGCTGCCGGTGTTGCGCTGTTCTGCTGCCGGTGTTGCGCTGTCCTGCTGCCGGTGTTGAGTTGTCCTATCGATGCAATATTCACCTATCGATACGCAGCAGCGTGGCCATAAGTGAATAGCTCATCCATATGTTGACCGGGACTTCCGACAACGTGCGCATAAGTGACAGAAAATTCCCCCGCCCCAGCCCCGACAGGCATTTGCCCTTTAATCAGTCTTCAAACGCACCCTTTGTTCCCCGCCCGACCTCCTTAAACCGGATAAAATTGGCGGGGCCGATCGCTCGCGAATAGGAGAATCACCGTGACCGACTCTCGCGATATTAAACCTTTTGCATCCAACCGCGGCCCCAAAGTGACCTCCATCGGTGCCATCATCGGCGCAGCAGCAGTGGGCGGCCTGCTTCTCGGAGGTGTCGGTGCGGGCACCTGCTTGGCGGTCTTTGATTCGCCCGAGCGCTCTGACTACGTCATGCAGCCCGCGCAGCGTGAGGTGCAGGCTGACATCATGGACTCAGACGATGTGCTCACCCCGGAGGAAGAACAGCGCATGCTTCGCGATGTCTCCCGGATCGCCGCCCCTGACGTGGTCCAAGGGCTGCACTACATGGTCTTTGCCGAGAACAAGGAAAACGTTAATGACTCCGTAGAGGAGTACCTGCGCGATAACCACCAGGAGCTCATCGGCAAGGATAAGTTTGCTGATGGCCAGGTCTTCGTCGGCGTGGGCCTTGATCCGCGCCAAGCCTTCGTCTTCGCGGGTGAGGACGTGGCTGCTCAAATGAAGCTACGCAAGAATGACAGCCATCTGAAACAGTCCATCGAAGCAATTAAGCCGGGCGTGCGGGATGACAACATTCCTGCTGGCCTCTTTGCTGGCGCAGCGGCTGCAATCGACGTAGACCGTGCTGCGGATACTCAGTACGAGGGCGCAAAAGAGGACCGGATGGCGGCGGCCGTTGGCCTCGGGGTGGCGGGCCTGAGCGTTGGCGGCGCTGGTGTCGGCCTCGCCGGCGGTGTACGCCGCAGCCGGCAGAAGAAGACACAGCAGGCACGCGAGGACTGGGACTACGTGTCGCAGACCTACACCGATGTGGCGCAACGGCTAAGGGAGATTGATATTCGAGCGCACTCGCTCCAATCAGGGCTGGTGGATGAGCGCCTGCGCCAGGACTGGGAGGGTTTGCGCGATGACTTCCTAGCAATCGATAGCCAGGTTGGTTTCCTCATGTCGATTCCGGCGGATGCGCCAGATGAGCAATTCCGCTCACACTCCGAGCTCATCGCCAACGCGCGCCAACTGTGCGAGCGCGTGGAAACCGCTGAGGCCAATATTGAAAAGCTGCACCGCATTGAGAACGCTGATGCGGATGCTCGCCGCTATGAACTCTACGAGCTGGAGAAGGATCTGGCACAGGCAGGCTACTTGGCCGCAAGCATCGACTCGGCGCTTGAGCGCCACGCGAAGGAGTTGGAAGATGCCGCCACTGAATTATCCAAGGAACCACACCATCCGCAGTTCATGGAGCGCTACCTAGAACTCTTGGATCGCTCCGCGCTCTTGTCGGAGCACGTGCAGTCCCAGCTGCAGAAGCGCAATGAGGCCGACGAGCGCCCCGAGCGCACGCGCATCTACGACTCTGATTTCTTCGCTGGCTCTGGCTACCACGGCTACGTGCCCTTCTATGTCGTGAGCACCTGGGATAGCGATGCCACCACTGCCCGCGACAGCTCTTCCAGTAGCGGTGGCGTCAACAGCGGGTTTAGCTCAGGGTTTTCCGGTTCAGGCGGTTCTTCCAGCTTCTAAGCCGACTTACGGGACAGAGGGGATGCGGACGTTCTGTTAGACGATTTCACCCCTCACGCTACTTAACCCCTACATTTTCCCCTTTAAACCAAAGAACCCCAGGCCGGAAAACTTCCTGACCTGGAGTTTTGGAGCCGGAAACGGGACTCGAACCCGTAACCTACCGTTAGGGTACCCTGTAAAGGTTTGACCTATAATGCCATTTATGCCTGTCAAAGCCGTTTCTCGCGCCACACAGGGACACCTCCCCTACTAGTTTTTGAGGAAAGTCTTTGGGGAAGTGCGGAGTTTTCCGAAGTAGACCCGCAGCTGGACATACGCCACAGCCTGAGTACAAGACTTAACCGGCGGTGGCTACACGGTGTCGACTAGGGGCCACACACCCCTTGCCCCAGCAACCCCTGCCCGTCGCACCCCTACCCCCCACGCATAAAAATGGACTGGGATTGCCCCCAACCCCTCAATTCCGGTTACTGCTCCTGCCACCCCACGTCGTCGGGTGTGACATCCCGGCGCGGGCCCAGTCGCGCAGCGCTCGCCACTGGTATCTCGGATGCAGTACCGCAGATACCCGTCGAAGAGCTGGACGCCTATCTACCAGTCCCGCAGCAGCCCGCCACTCTGCAAATCCCACAACCCCGACCCATCAGCTAGGGCTTTGTCATGCCTTCTGCACCGAGGCAGACGCTCATACCCTTCGACAGGCCGGCGAGGCGGTAGGCGGCTAGCGGGTCCCAGGCACCCGCGGCAAGCCGCCCGGCGCGGGCAACGGCGCCCCTCAATGGGCGAACACAATTGGTAAATTGGTCGTTTCAGGCTATCAATAGTGTCGCAATGAGAGCGCCTAGTGAAATAGCGAGCATCCCTAAGCAATTGACCCAAAACTCGCTACCTAGAAACTTGGCTCGGATATGTGCGATTGCTGCGGTGCAGAAGTAGGCAATGACTCCAACCATCGTCGCTATTCCAATGCCTGGTATCCAGAGCCCAATAATGAGTCCACTTGCTGCTAGGCACTTGATAACGATAAGAGCCCACCACCACTCTGTAGGAAGTCGTACTCCTCTGAGGCAGGCCTCGATGAATGCTACGGGTTTGAGCGAGAGTACCGCGTCTCCGAACAAAATGGCTGCAAGAATGATGGAGGGCCAAGCAGGCGAAGATTCGAGAATCATTATTTTACTCCGTACGCGATTTTAAGACGGGAGATGGAACTGTTCGCGTGAATGGATAGTTCGTCGGTGTCGTATGCACCGGCAGCCCAGCCAAGAAGCAACCCAAGATAAATGTTGTAAAGGATTGTCGCGAACTCTTTAGCGTCATCTTTAGGGAGCATATTGCCTAGGCGCAACACGATTTCATCTACCAAGAGAGTTCGAAGCTCGTTGAGAATCTCTCCGTTGTCTCCCTGTGTGATTAGGGCAGCGCCATACGCTTTCGATAATTCTTCCTGCCCAGTAAACATTTTCAGGAAAGGAGCGAGAACGTCGAGAAGGTTGTCTGATTGTCCACGGAGCTCATCGTGCATGACGGTGATTCGATGTCCGATGGTCTGAATCAACAGCGACTGCTTGCTCCCGACGTTCATAACGGTTCCAACGCTGACGTTAGCTTTCTGCGCGATGGCACGCACATTTGTATCCGCGTACCCGACTGACACAAAAAGGGCATAGGCGGTATCCAAGACTTTATTGCGCGTCGCCTCCTTTTGAGTAGCACGACTTGATTGAACTTGTTCACTGAACATGTTCAAATCGTATCGCTACATCAATCTACGGTCAAGTAGCGATGTGGTTATCCAAGTACATTGCTGTCATGAGAGGCGAGCGGGTTTCCTGCTTACAAGGAGGAAAGTTATAGCTGATCGTCACACACCTACATGTTTTTGCCAGACCAGCTTCTCGGGCCAATAGACTCAAGGATTGCCGAGCGCTTGGCCGATAAGCCTACGAGCTTGTTCCACGGCCAACGCACGACAGGGGCACCGACGACGCGGGTACTGCCTATGCGTGACGACCCATCCGGCACATACCCCCACCCTGGCAAAACTCTGGCCGGGCTCTAACATGGGCAGGCTTGCCGCACCTCGCCGGCGACGATGTGGCGCAGGCCGACCGGGAGCTGCTGCCTGCGGTGATTTCCTATCACGACCTCCGTCACACGGTAGCGACCGCCATGGCTGCAACGGGCAACGCGGCGCTGGCCACCTTGCAACTGGGCCATGCCTCCGCCTCGACTACGGAGGCCGCCTACATCAACCGCGCGGGAGATGTTGACAACTCCGCAATCATTGAAGCGTTCGCTGCCGACGCGCTGGCAATTTTCGGCGGCTAGTCGCTGCCCTCCTGCCGCCGCCCCTGCGCCCTCTTGGC
>NZ_PDGW01000003.1:0-9991 GCF_014335015.1 Corynebacterium sp. LK31
AAATAGCGAAAACCACCACAAGCCACCACAGGAGAATCACTCCTTACGGTTCTGAAGCATCCAGAACCGAAGACTTGCGATGGTTTTCCGCACCGCGCGTTTAACTAGCACCGTGCGCTTAGCCGTTAGCCATTGACCAGAGGCCAACAATCACTAGCTAACCCGTTCAACAGAAGCGCCAAGAGAATTGAGTGTCTCTACGAAGCCCGGGTAACCACGGTCGATGTGATAAACATCGTGCACCTCAGTGACGTCACCTTCTTCAGTACACAGCCCAGCAAGCACTAGTCCCGCTCCGGCGCGAATGTCCGAAGACCACACAGGTGCGGAACTCAGCGTTTCCTTTCCGCGAATCATCACGTGGTGGCCATCGATAGTCGCGTCCGTGCCGAGGCGAATCATCTCGTCGACAAACCGGAAGCGCGACTCAAAAACGTTCTCGGTAAGCACTGACGTCCCTTCGGACACCGCGGACAGAGCAATGGCCATGGGCTGCATGTCCGTCGGAAAGCCTGGGTATGGCAGCGTTTGATAGTTCACACCCTGCGGACGCCTGTCCATACGCACGCGGAAGCCCTGCGGGTAGGTCTCGACCTGAGCGCCTGCGTTCTTCAGTTTTTCCAGAGGAAGGTGCAGGTACTTAGGGTTAATGCCAACGACCGTAATATCGCCGCCGGTCATCGCTGCAGCATAAGCCCAGGTCCCTGCGATAATTCGGTCGCCGACGACCTTGTGCTCAGTCGGGTGCAGCTTCTCGACGCCCTCAACCGTGATGGTGTTAGATCCCGCACCCGAAATCTTGGCGCCCATCTCCACGAGCATCTCGCACAGGTCGACAATTTCGGGCTCACGGGCGGCGTTATCCAGCACAGTCGTACCTTCCGCTAGTACGGCCGCGGTCAGAATATTCTCGGTCGCGCCGACGGACGGGAAGTCCAGCTTGATGTTCGCCCCCTTGAGTCGCCCCGCCTCAGCCACCACGCAACCGTGGTGAATATAGGTGCGTGCTCCCAATTTCTCCAGGCCAGCCTGATGCATGTCCAGCGGGCGGGAACCAATAGCGTCACCACCGGGCAGTGCGACAATCGCGTTACGGGTACGCGCCGTCAGCGGCCCGAGCACACAGACCGAAGCGCGGAACTGGCGCACGGCATCGAAATCGGCGTGATGCGAGAGTTCTTCGGGCACCGTGATTTCAATCCGGTCGCCCTCGCGCGTCACGGAGCAGCCGAGCCCTTCGAGGACCTTTTGCATCAATGGCACGTCGTCAATTTCAGGGCAGTTCGTCAGTACTGTCGTGCCCTCGGCGAGAAGCGCCGCACCCATCAGTTTCAGAACCGAGTTCTTCGCCCCGGAAATCTGAACCTGACCATTTAGCGTCGCTCCGCCTTTAACCAGAAATCGCTCATTTCCCACTCCCCCAGCCAACCACATTTCGCAATATCGCGCTTAGGCTTGAAGCTATGAGCGTTCATCTAACTCGCATTTACACTCGCACCGGCGACGACGGCACCACTGGATTATCCGATTTCAGCCGCGTTCCCAAGGATGATTCTCGCCTTATCGCCTACGCCACGTGCGAGGAGGCCAACGCCGCACTCGGCCAGGCGCTCAGTTTCGGCACGCTTGACGACGAAATCTCGGCTGTCATTCGCTACGTGCAGAATGACCTATTTGATGCCGGAGCCGACCTGGCAACACCTATTGAAGAAAACCCGAAGTACCCGCCGTTGCGTATCGAGCCGGATTACATCGAGCGACTCGAGCACTGGTGCGACCAATTCAATGAACAACTGCCGAAACTGGATTCCTTCATCCTCCCGGGAGGCACACCAGCCGCAGCACTGCTACACACAGCTCGGGTGATTACTCGCCGAGCCGAGCGTGCAGCATGGGCTGCCTGCCGCGAATTTCCCGAAACCACCTCAGTCCTACCGGCGAAGTATCTCAATCGCCTGTCTGACCTGTTGTTTATTCTTTCGAGAGTGGCCAATGACGGAAACGACGTTAAGTGGATCCCCGGTGGTGAGCGCGAAGCCCAGCGGCAAGCAGGGGGTAAGTAGCGGAGCAAGTAGCAGAACTGACTACCCCAATACCCGCGGGTTTGGGCGCAAAGGAACCGTCGTCAAGCGGTTTACGGCAGTGCGCCGATGCGACGGGCCGCGTTGACGGCCTCGTAGCGAGTATGGGCGCCCAGCTTGCGCATTACGGAGCGGAGGTAGGACTTAACCGTCTCGGCACCGATGCCCATTTCCTCTGCGGCCTCGACGTTGGTGTGACCGAGGGCGACACAGGCGAGAACATCGAGCTCACGAGCCGACAGCTTGGTGGTCTGCTTGACGCGAACCGGGGTGACCATCTGATCGCAGAGCACCTCGAGCTCCTGGCGCAGCTTCTCATCATCCACACGGTTAGCGAGCATGCGCAGCTTGGAGTGCGTGGAACGAACCTGCTCCCACTCAGCGCCATTCATGATGCGGCCGCCCTTACCGTTGCCAGAACGATCCATGTTGCGGCAGGCATCGACGACAGCGAGGTCCTGCTCCAGGCAACGGGCGGTCATTGTGACCTCTTCAAGAACCTTGTCCCCCAGGCGCACCGAAGAGTGCACGCCACCGTAGAGCACGCCACGGACAAGACGCGAAACGATCACCGGCACGGCGACCAGCGAGTGCAGGCCTTCGTCACGAATCTTGTCGTCATACTCATGAGTAATAACCTTGGCGCGCAGGTAGTCACTGACACCCACCGGGCGACGCGTGGCCAACACGCGACCACCGACACCCGCACCCGATTCCACAGTCAGATTCTGCAGGGCCGGAGTACGCAGACCAACCCAGTTGTTGATCTGCATCTTCGAGTTATCGGTGACTTCCGCATACATTGTGACCGGAATACCAGTCGCATTCTTTAGGGCGACCAAGGACGACTTAATAACCTCATTGTCGTCCAGAATGCGGTGGGGATCCATCTCGCGTCCTCCTGCGTAACGGGCAAATTGCTTCACTGGTACCCACAGAGGCACCATCAGCCTGTGACTTCGCGCCGACTTACACTCCTACAAAATGGCCAACTACCGCTCAGCGGCTACTGACCCTTTCGGGGGCTGTAAACCGTACAAAGTAGATAGTACCCTCCGAACGGGTACACCTGCATTAAGGCATCCGTCACACAATCTTAGGAAACAACTAGGTTTCTCTACAAGTACGTAAAGAAAATACCAGGATAAATCCTGTCATTAGCCCCGCCTCGGCCGAATAAATACAAGGCAGGGGGTAGCTATTTTTCCGCTAACAAACTGCGTGAATGTTAATAACAGAGGGTAATGAACGGCGTTTTACCCCCAATGCGGACATTTTCGAAAAAGACCTTCGCTTATTTTGCATCGTGCGCTATTGTCATACATGCAACAGGTTTTGTTGAGTTCCACTTTCAATGCTACGTCCTCCACGTGGTTGTCCGAAGGTGGTGCACAGCAAACGCAAGAGGGAATCCGGTGCAATTCCGGAACTGTCCCGCAGCGGTAATCTGGAACAAAATTCGCCAACGGCACTGAGGTTATTTCAACCTTGGGAAGCGGCGAAAAGTAGGAAAATTGATAATAAGGATCTGCACGTAAGCATTGAAGCTTGCGGCAGTCGTCATCCCCTTATTGTCGGTCACGCCAGAAAGTCCGAATACCTGCCTGATGCGCCGAGGGCACTGCAAAGTGTCACGGCCACGGAGATCGCCCGCGGACAGGTGTGACGTGAAATGGAAGCGAAGAAATGCGACAGCTTCGCCTATATTTCTAGGCCTATTTTCATAGGCATTACGCCCTGCCCGCGGGCGTTTTTCTCATTTTTAGCGCGGTTTAGCTGCACATATCGATGAGCTATTCACCAACCAAGCCACTCGCCTAAACATCCTCTGGATGGCACACATCTCGCCCAATCGCCTTGGAGACCACGGGCGCCCAGGGCAAAGCCAGTCGAGCATGTTCGACCAACCGTCGATCGGCCAAAATTTCTTCCTTGGCGCCGACGCGCAGTTTGCCGTCGGCAAGCACCGCTGCCCTATCGGCGAAATTCCACGCGAAGTCGATGTCGTGCGTGGCGACGACGACGGCAGTGCTCTGATCGCGCAATTGATTGAGCGTGTGTGCAAGCTTTCGGGTCGCCTGCGGATCGAGGCCGGCGGAGGGCTCGTCGAGAAGCAGCACACGCGGATGCATCGCCAGCGCACCAGCGAGAGCGACGCGCTTGCGCTGACCATAGGAAAGCTGGTGCGGAACGCGTTCGGCGAGATCGGTGATCTCGGCGGTACCTAGAGCCTGCCGGACGCGCCGTTCGACTTCCTCGTTCTTAAGCCCCAGGTTGACGGGACCGAAAGAGACATCTGCAAACACGCTAGCCGCGAAGATTTGCTCATCCGGATCCTGCGTGACCATCTGCACTGAGCGACGGACCGCATTGCGGCCGTGCCGGGAGTACGTGTAGACGGTGCCGTCAAGGCGGACCTCACCACTATTGGGCTTAGACGCTCCCGCGAGCATACGCAACAGCGTGGACTTGCCCGAACCGTTTGCCCCCAACAGCGCTAGGCGCTCGCCACCCGAAATTGCCAGATCCACGCCTTTCAGAACGTGGGTTTCGTCGTAAGCGTATGTAACTGCAGCCGCTTCGACAATGACACCGTTGGCACCATGTACGTGATCAGCGCGATTTTTCCTGCTGCTCGACATCCCTATACACCCCATTTCAGCAGCGCCCAGGCCGCAATCAACGACAAAAGTAATGCACTGGATATCACGATGAACTTCGGCTGCCTGGGCCGCGAAATCACCAGTACTTTCATTGCGCTCGGATCGGCGCGCAGCTCGATTCCCTCTTGCATCTTGCGCGCGCGGGTAAAGGCAATGACAAAGAGGCTGGCGGACTGTGCCGCTACATCTCGGATCATCGCCCGGCGCGTGGAGTGTCCCAAGCGTCGTGCTTGCGCTTCCGTCATCGAGTGTGCGGAGTGAATCAGCACGCCGGTCATCCGGTAAATCACCTCGGCGAGGTACGTCAAGTATCGCGGCAAGCCGTGCTTGTCGAGCCAGGCAATGAGCTCCGAAATCGGAGTGGTCAGCGCAAAGACCATCGTGCAGCTGATACCCGCAAACGAACGCATCACAACCTGCGCCATTCGCTGCGGGCCATCCGGCGACCACGCGAGACCGTCGGGAGTAAGCGCTACCAAAAGCGGAAACGCGCCGACGAGCACAAAAGCCGCCGGTGCCAGCACCATTGCCACATACAGCTTGCGGGGCACTCGGGCTATGTACGCAATAGACCAAGCAATGACCGCAATGACAGGCGCAAAGGGAATTGGCGGTAGCGCAACCGCCAGAATCAGCAGCCCACCGAGCAGCAGAATCTTTTCACCCACGTTGCGGCGTGCCCAAGCGCTGCGCGCCGCTGCAGCTTCTAGCGCATTCACTGCTCTTTCTCGCGCTTGTCCGAACGCGCAGCAGCCTTCCCTCGGTAGAAGCCAATAACGTAGAACAGGACGCCAGCACCGATAACGGCCTGGAGCGCGAACAGACCCGACTCGACCTCACCCGGCAGCTCGCCGACGAGTGGCTCGAACCACGGCTCGTAGTTCGGGTCGATTTCCTGAATTGTCTCCGTAGCGGTGGCATCAGTGCCGGCGAACGGCTCCTCGGCGTCGTCGTCCCCGTAGTTGAAGAACAGCGGGAACATGGCAATTACGACTACCAGGACAATGAGACCAACGCTGACCCACACGGAGTTCTTCTTCGGCTGGCTAGCTGCCTGTGCGTCGACAATCTGCGCGTTGTTTTTTGCATTCATAATCGTGCTCTCTTTCGCTTCTTTTCGCTTGACGACGGCTACTGCTTCTGGCCAGATACGGATGCAGCTGCCGCATTCTGCGAAGTGACAGATCCTGCAACAGCGTCAGCCGTGGCTTCTGCAGCTTTCGCCTCCAGCGCCGGTGCTGGCGCATCACCGAAGCGGGACAGGAAGCCGAGATCGAGGAGCTCAGAATGTGCCACGGCCAGCAGGGTGCGCATGAGAATGACGGTGACCAGAGCCTCGATGATTGCCAGCGGAATCTGCGTGATAGCGAACAGGCCGAGGAATGTAGCCAGAGCGCCGCCGACACCGCCCGGGTTTGCCGGGTGTGCAAGAGCGAGCTGCACGGAGGTCACAACATAGGTGGAGAGGTCAGCGAAGAACGCTGCCATAAACACACCTGGTAGTAGGCCTCCGCCGAGCTTTCGAGTCAATACGTAGAAGGCGTAGCCAACCCACGGGCCGACGATTGCCATGGAGAAGATGTTCGCACCGAGCGTCGTAATGCCGCCGTGAGCGAGCAAGATTGCTTGGAAGAGCAACACGATGGAGCCAAGCAGCGCCATCACCGGAGGTTTGAAGATTACAGCACCAAAACCTGTACCTGTCGGGTGCGAAGTGGAACCCGTCACAGATGGAATCTTGATTGCGGAGAGCACGAAGGTAAACGCACCAGCAGCACCGAGCAGCATGCCGCTACCGGGATGTTCTTTCATAGTGCGCTTGACTTGAATTGCGCCGTGAATGACAAAGGGAGCGGCAGCTACACCCCACCCAATGCAATGAGTGACTGGGAGAAATCCCTCAGCAATATGCATGATGTAAATCATCTTTCTACGGCGCTATTCACCTCGACAGCACCGCTCGACCGCCAATCCGCGGACGCGAATTGGATGATTTACAGTCGGTCTCCTGGCTGATGGGCTGAGGAAAGCTTCACACTTCTATTAATGCCTCGCCTCCTTCCCCAAAGGTTTGAGTCCCTCTGAGTGGCTTCGACGAAGCACCGCAATCGCTGAGTCCATTGTCTGCGTTTTTCGGTTATCACATATAACCGCTGTGCAGATAAGGGCCACAATCGCACCCAATCACAGTGGCGAGGGCCGCTGCCTATTCACAAGGCATTCCCGTGCACTGTAAATCACGTCTCAGAATAGTGGATTCTAAGAAACTTTAATGCTCTTTACCCTCACAATGGAGGTAAGGACGAGCGAGGCAATGAGACAGCGTTAACGTGGCAATAGCAGGGGCATTGCGAAAATAGCGGTGCGACTGCGACGGCGCCGGCCGCGGCGACTATGACGGTGGCGGCACCGGAACTGACAGCTTCCACTTCCCTACGCAAGCCATAAAATAGACGAACTGGTCTGTACTAATTGCAGGATCAGGCGTACACTACGGCTACACGCGAAAACTCATTAGGAAGTCCTCTGTGATTTCCGGAATGGATAAGATTAATGACTATTTATAACGATGTCACTGAACTGATCGGCAACACCCCGCTGGTTAAGCTCAACCGTGTTACCGAGGGCCTGCCGGGCAACGTGATTGCCAAGCTGGAGTTTTACAACCCTGCCAACTCGGTCAAGGACCGCATCGGCAACGCAATTATCGATGCCGCCGAGCGCTCTGGCGAGCTCAAGCCGGGCGGAACCATCGTCGAGGGTACCTCGGGCAACACCGGTATCGCGCTGGCAATGGTCGGCGCAGCCCGCGGTTACAAGGTCATTCTCACTATGCCGGACACCATGAGCCAGGAGCGCCGCGTCGTTCTGCGCGCATTTGGCGCTGAGCTTGTACTCACCCCGGGCGCGGATGGCATGCGCGGCGCTGTCGATAAGGCCAACGAAATCGTGGCTAACACCGACAATGCAATCCTGGCTTCCCAGTTCGCCAACCCGGCCAACCCGGCTATCCACGAGGCAACCACTGGTGAAGAAATCTGGGAAGCTACCGACGGCAAGGTTGATTACTTCGTGGCTGGTGTCGGCACCGGCGGCACCATTACCGGTGCTGGTCGCACGCTGAAGAAGCACAACTCGGACATCAAGCTGGTTGCCGTTGAGCCGAAGGCCTCCCCGCTGCTGACCGAGGGCACCGCCGGCCCGCACAAGATTCAGGGTCTGGGCGCAAACTTCGTCCCAGAGGTTCTCGATCAGGAGCTTCTCGACGAGATCATTGCGGTTACCAACGAGGACGCTATTGAGGTCTCCCGCAAGGTCGCTGCAGCCGAGGGCATCCTCGGCGGCATTTCTGCCGGTGCAAACATCAAGGCTGCTCTCGAGATTGCAGCCCGCCCGGAGTCCGAGGGCAAGAACATCGTCGTGATTGTTCCTGACTTCGGCGAGCGCTACGTCTCCTCCATCCTGTACGAGGATCTGCGCGACTAAAGCCGAGCACTATAAGCGCCCGTAACCTTCTCTGCAGAGCCCGCTAGCTGGCACTTTCCGTCGGCAAGCGGGTTTTTGCATTGCCCACACCTCCGACCAGATAGAATTGACGCCCATGAGTGACTTTTTCCGAATCCTCAAAGAGGATCTGGACAATGCCCGTGCGCATGACCCAGCTGCGCGCAGTGATGTAGAAAATGCCATTGTCTACTCCGGCCTACACGCAATCTGGATTCACCGATTCTCGCACCGCCTCTGGAAACGAGGCGGGATTTTCAAGGGCATTGCACGAGTACTCGCACAGTTTTCCCGTTGGCTGACTGGTATTGAGATTCACCCGGGCGCTCAAATTGGCCGAAGGTTCTTCATCGACCACGGTATGGGCATCGTCATTGGCGAAACCGCAGAAATCGGTGACGGCTGCATGCTCTACCACGGCGTGACGCTTGGCGGCCGCTCACTGGAGAAGGTAAAACGCCACCCCACCCTGGAGGACAACGTCACCGTCGGAGCAGGTGCGAAAGTCCTTGGCCCCATCACAATTGGTGCAGGCTCATCAATCGGCGCCAACTCCGTGGTCACCCACAGCTGCCCACCCGATTCCATCGTGATAGGAATTCCGGGCCGCGTACGCCCTGCCAAGCCCGAAGAGCACAAGCCGTTGTGCGATCCGGCGGTGTACGTCCAGGGTGACGGAGACTTCATCTAGCCCCGCCCTAAAACTAGCTCTACATACAAAAGCCGACCGGCTGCTCTTCCTATCGTGAGCAGCCGACCGGCTGCTTTGTGCGTTCTTCGCCCTTCAGCGACTAGTCAGCCAGTAGATCCTGGTAGTCCGGGTTTTTCTCCACGAAGTTGGCAACAGCGGAGCAGCTGGTGCGAATCTTTCGGTTGTTCTTCCGAACATCATCCAGCGCGCCTGCGATAAGCGGCTTGGACAGGCCTTGTCCACGGAATTTGCCATCTACAACCGTGTGGTCAAAGTCCAGGGCACCTTCCACCGGGGTGTAAGCGGCAAAGCCGGCCTCTTCTCCCTCTACGGTGAGAACGTAGCGCTGACCGGCCTCATCATGCGAAATAGTGTGTGCCATTTTCGGAATCACTTCCCTCTCATGGTTGTGAAGCGTCGTCATTGCAAACGACTCTTAGGATGTAACCCAGATAACAGCTCTCGCTTCGGATTAATTCCGAATTCTGGTTAATTCTGCACTAGCGGGGGTTCGCCCGGGTGCTCGTCGGCACGCCCGACAGCGACACGGCACGGGACATCGCCCTTCGCGACCTTGGTCGCAGCCTCCCCCTCTGCCCACCCTGGGCTGACGGCCTCAGCGAGCGGGCCTGCCAGGTCCGCCATTTCGCAGTGAGACAGCCCCGGAGCCACCACACTGATGCGGTAACGCTTCCGATCCCCCGGATCCATGCCCGGGTTGGCCTCCGCCCACAAATCAGCGAGAGAGGAAGTGCGCCCCACATCGGGCATGACATCCTCGTAGACGTTGACTTCCTGATCCGGAATCAGTTCCGCGAGCACCCCACGAACCTTCTCAGCAGCCGATTGACTGCCCTCAGCATCCGTGTAGACGAAGATGCGCACGACCCACGGCAGCGTCTTATCGTCGGACAGCGTTCCTGCTGAGGCGAATTCCTTACTCATGCACAACATCCTATCCGCTAGGGTGTGTACGCGGTTTAATTTCCCCCACTTTAAGGTTTTCGCACGGCTCGATGCACTGTGCTTTACGACGATCCCCGCGACAAACA
>NZ_PDGW01000019.1:0-3557 GCF_014335015.1 Corynebacterium sp. LK31
TTATGCCGGCGGCGACCTACTCTCCCACACCCTCCCGAGTGCAGTACCATCGGCGCTGGTGGACTTAGCTTCCGGGTTCGGAATGGGACCGGGCGTGACCCCACCGCTAACACCACCGACAAAAACCAGGCAACAACCCATCCCCACCACAACTTTGGGTGGGTGGTGTCATGCCAGACACTGAATAACGGACGCGAGCAAAAACCCTGTAATTCACACTTTGTGTGTTGAATGTTTGGTCTATTAGTACCGGTCACCTCCACACCTTACGATGCTTCCAGATCCGGCCTATCAACCCCATCATCTATAGGGGACCTCAAAAGAAACCTAATCTTGGAACAGGCTTCCCGCTTAGATGCTTTCAGCGGTTATCCCTTCCGTACGTAGCCAACCAGCCATGCCCCAGGCGGGACAACTGGCACACCAGAGGTACGTCCATCCCGGTCCTCTCGTACTAGGGACAGCCTTCCTCAAGTTTCTACGCGCGCGGCGGATAGAGACCGAACTGTCTCACGACGTTCTAAACCCAGCTCGCGTGCCGCTTTAATGGGCGAACAGCCCAACCCTTGGGACCTACTCCAGCCCCAGGATGCGACGAGCCGACATCGAGGTGCCAAACCATCCCGTCGATATGGACTCTTGGGGAAGATCAGCCTGTTATCCCCGGGGTACCTTTTATCCGTTGAGCGACACCGCTTCCACAAGCCGGTGCCGGATCACTAGTCCCTAGTTTCCTACCTGCTCGACCTGTCAGTCTCACAGTCAAGCTCCCTTGT
Organism: Corynebacterium sp. LK31; assembly: GCF_014335015.1. Classification (NCBI taxonomy): domain Bacteria; kingdom Bacillati; phylum Actinomycetota; class Actinomycetes; order Mycobacteriales; family Corynebacteriaceae; genus Corynebacterium; species Corynebacterium sp. LK31. The sequence continues at coordinate 777 of NZ_PDGW01000019.1, forward strand.
GCACTTACACTCAACACCTGATTGCCAACCAGGCTGAGGGAACCTTTGGGCGCCTCCGTTACTCTTTGGGAGGCAACCGCCCCAGTTAAACTACCCACCAGGCACTGTCCCTAACCCGGATCACGGGCCGAGGTTGAGATGTCCAATACGATCAGAGTGGTATTTCAACAACGACTCCACCCCAACTGGCGTTGAGGCATCACAATCTCCCACCTATCCTACACAAACCGAACCGAACACCAATACCAAGCTATAGTGAAGGTCCCGGGGTCTTTTCGTCCTGCCGCGCGTAACGAGCATCTTTACTCGTACTGCAATTTCGCCGGGTCTGTGGTTGAGACAGCAGGGAAGTCGTTACGCCATTCGTGCAGGTCGGAACTTACCCGACAAGGAATTTCGCTACCTTAGGATGGTTATAGTTACCACCGCCGTTTACTGGGGCTTAAATTCTCCGCTTCGACCCACAAAGGGTCTAACAGGTCCTCTTAACCTTCCAGCACCGGGCAGGCGTCAGTCCGTATACATCGACTTACCCGTCTTCGCACGGACCTGTGTTTTTAGTAAACAGTCGCTTCCCTCTATTCTCTGCGGCCACAACCAGCTCAACCACGTCGGTCACCAGTCATGGCCCCCCTTCTCCCGAAGTTACGGGGGCATTTTGCCGAGTTCCTTAACCACAGTTCTCCCGATCGCCTTAGTATTCTCTACCTGACTACCTGTGTCGGTTTCGGGTACGGGCCGTATATCCACATCGCTAGAGGCTTTTCTCGGCAGCATAGGATCACCAACTTCCCCAAAACGGGTACGCATCACGCCTCACCCTATATGTGCTCCGGATTTACCTAGAACACGGGCCACACGCTTACACCACGATATCCATCACGTGGCACGGCTACCTTCCTGCGTCACCCCATCACTTGGCTACTACCAGTTCAGGTCCCCAGCATCACACACACCAACCAACCTAAAAGGCTAGTAAACGGCGCGTGTTCAGGTGGGTTAGTATCCCTGATTCACCATGGGCGCGGACACACGGGTACGGGAATATCAACCCGTTATCCATCGACTACGCCTGTCGGCCTCGCCTTAGGTCCCGACTCACCCTGGGAGGATTAACCTGGCCCAGGAACCCTTAGTCATTCGGCGGAGGAGTTTTCCACTCCTCATTCGCTACTCATGCCTGCATTCTCACTCGCGCACACTCCACACTAGGGTTACCCCAGCGCTTCACAGCAGTCACGCGACGCTCCCCTACCCAACCACCAAAAGGTGATTGCCGCGGCTTCGGCGGTGTACTTGAGCCCCACTACATTGTCGGCGCAGAACCACTCGACCAGTGAGCTATTACGCACTCTTTCAAGGATGGCTGCTTCTAAGCCAACCTCCTGGTTGTCTTCGCGATCCCACATCCTTTTCCACTTAGCACACCCTTAGGGGCCTTAGCCGGCGATCTGGGCTGTTTCCCTCTCGACTACGAAGCTTATCCCCCGCAGTCTCACTGCCGTGCTCTCACCTCACCGGCATTCGGAGTTTGGCTGATGTCGCTAAGATGATAGTCCCGCTAAACCAACCAGTAGCTCTACCTCCAGGAGGAAACACACGACGCTGCACCTAAATGCATTTCGGGGAGAACCAGCTATCACGGAGTTTGATTGGCCTTTCACCCCTACCCACAACTCATCCCCTCAGTTTTCAACCTAAGTGGGTTCGCGCCTCCACAGAGTCTTACCTCTGCTTCACACTGGCCATGGGTAGATCACCCCGCTTCGGGTCCAGGACATGCCACTGACAACACACTAGTTAGTATTCGCTTTCGCTACGACTACCCCACCAAACGGGTTAACCTCGCGACATGCCGCTGACTCGCAGGCTCATTCTTCAAAAGGCACGCCATCACCCCACAAAAAAGGGCTCTGACGGATTGTAAGCACATGGTTTCAGGTACTATTTCACTCCCCTCCCGGGGTACTTTTCACCATTCCCTCACGGTACTAATCCGCTATCGGTCATAAGCAGGTATTTAGGCTTACCGGGTGGTCCCGGCAGATTCACAGCAGATTCCACGAGCCCGCTGCTACTCGGGCAACACACCAATTGCACGCACGGGTGTTTCACGTACCGGACTCTCACCGTCTACGGCAGGACATTCCAATCCACTTCCGCTACACCCACACAACACAACGCAGGACTAGCAGACCCTGCACAATGCATCCCCACAACCCCACGCACGCAAACCCTGCCAGGTATCACACGCACGCGGTTTAGCCTCATCCACGTTCGTTCGCCACTACTAACGGAATCACAATTGTTTTCTACTCCTACGGGTACTGAGATGTTTCACTTCCCCGCGTAACCACCAATTAGACTATGAATTCATCTAACGGCGACCGCCCACAACGACGGCCAGGTTTCCCCATTCGGACACCCTCGGATCAACGCTCAGTTGGCAGCTCCCCGAGGCCTATCGCAGCCTCTCACGTCCTTCATCGGCCTACTATGCCAAGGCATCCACCATGCGCCCTTACAACACAACACACAAACAAATAACTAAGAACAATCACAAACAGAAAAACTGCTTGACAAAATCGAACTTACAGAAAAACAAGATGCTCGCGTCCACTATCCAGTTCTCACACAACACCCACACACCACACACAAACCACCACAACAGCAGCCTGCCCGCAGCACGCAGCAACCTGTAAACAGGAACAACAACATGTGTCATCCCAGACACCCAACAGCGCACCAACAACCAACCAACACCAAAGGAAAGCACAAACG
>NZ_PDGW01000001.1:0-2158 GCF_014335015.1 Corynebacterium sp. LK31
CCAGGTCACAATGACTTTCTTGGGTACTTTCGAGCTAATAGAAGACCATAACCCTAGAGTTTCACTTAAAGCTGTTCGGCAATGCGTTCGTTCACCGGCTTCTTACGCACACTCACGAGTTATCTCAGCAAAGTGACGTGGCCCGAAAGCCTCGTCGTAAAGCGAGATGGAGCGAAACCACCCCAATAGAAAGCTCCAGTGAGGAAAAGCTGGACTAGGGAACTAAAGTCGAACTGTGACTACATCAACGAAGACCGATACTCAGACGGTTCATCCGGTCGATGAGTATCCGGGCCATGTGAAACTGCTTATACTCGGCTTTCAACATGTGCTCGCCGCGTATGCAGGCGCGGTGGCAGTCCCGCTTTTCGTGGGCTGGGCACTTGTGGATGCCGGGCGTATGTCCCCATCCGATATTCCGCACCTAATTGCCGCGGACCTGTTTGTTGCCGGCATCGCCACCATCGTGCAGTCGGTGGGCATTTGGCGATTTGGTGTGCGGCTACCACTGATTCAGGGCTGTACCTTCTCTGCTGCCATTCCGATGGTCACTATCGGATCGCAATACGGCGTGCCCGCAATCTACGGTTCGGTGATTGCATCGGGCATTTTCATGATGCTCTTTGCACCGCTTTTTGCGTCGCTTCTACGCCTATTTCCGCCGTTGGTCACTGGCACGGTGCTATTGATTATCGGCACGACGCTTATGCCAGTCGCAGCCGACTGGGTTGGTGGCGGTGCTGAAGTCAAGGACACTCCAGATTTCGGCGCACCTCAAAACTTGGCAGTAGCTGCGTTTGTGTTGGTCTTAATTCTCAGTATTGAGCGATGGGCACCAGAATGGTTCGCCCGCATTGCCGTTCTAGTGGGCATGATCTCCGGATTGCTGCTATGCATTCCATTGGGAATGGTGGATTGGTCTGGAACTAAGGACTCACCCGTCTTCGGGTTGACGCATCCATTCTACTTTGGCATGCCTGAATTCGTCCTCTCGGCTGTATTTGCCATGTGCATTGTTTCGCTTGTGACTATGGTCGAAGCGACTGGCGACGTACTTGCAATCGGCGAGATTACCGAATCCGAGATTGATAATCACCGTATTGCCGACACACTGCGTGCCGACGGTGCTGCGACCGTAATTGGCGGTATTTTCAATACTTTCCAATACACGGCGTTTGCCCAGAACATTGGCGTCCTATCCATCACGGGCGTACGTTCCCGATGGGTTACCGCAGCTGCAGGTGGAATGCTGCTGATCCTGGGTTTGATTCCAAAGACGGCCGCTCTCGTTGCCGCTATCCCAGCTCCAGTTTTGGGAGGTGCCGGTATCGCCTTGTTCGGTATGGTCGCAGCATCGGGCGTCCGCACTCTATCCAAGGTTAAGTTCACTGAATCCAACGTGATTGTCGTGGGTATTCCGTTGGCATTGGCATTACTTCCTGCTGTATCGCCCGAACTATTCTCCGGACTACCGGCATGGGCGCAAACGTTTATGGCTTCAGGTATCTGCGTAGGTTCCGTCGCTGCTATCATCTTGAATCTTTTGTTCAACACCGCCGACCGTGCACCGCACGCCGTTACTCCGAGTGCTCACGACACCTTCCGCGGAGGTATTAACTCTGAAGATAAGGACCACGACGGCTACGGAGACGTCCCGTCGGCTAAGCCGAGCAGTAATAACTAACTTCGGTACTTTGATCAGCGCGGCTGGATAGCTCAATCCCAGACTGCGCTGGCGTAATTAAATACAACACATTCCCGTATGGGCGCAGGCAATACCTCGCCCATACGGGATTTCCTTTTGGCGCGACCTTGGATGGCGCCGCGTTGTCTCGTAGGTAGGGCTTAAGAATCAGGACGAATTCCAAATAAGCGTATGGATCCCTATTTGGACAGCTTGGCAGTAAAGCCCCATTGAAGCGCGGTATCTGCATGTCGGGATGAGTGGCTGTGGTAATCACAGAAGTGCAATAACTGAATCGGACATGCCAACAAGCTCAGTGCCAGAATTCGAGGAGCCTCCGACCGGTGTACTGCGCATCGGACCCTTCTAAGTACCCGCAATTAAGCCAAATCGGTAGCTACCCCGAGATATAAGCCACGACATTTGTCGATTAAATGTTGTTTACTCGTGGGTAACAAAAAGTGGGTCGCAGCA
>NZ_PDGW01000020.1:0-1928 GCF_014335015.1 Corynebacterium sp. LK31
AAAAACAAAAAATAGCCACACGCCACCAACACGATGACACATGACACAAAGAAAAAATAATCTCCTTAGAAAGGAGGTGATCCAGCCGCACCTTCCGGTACGGCTACCTTGTTACGACTTCGTCCCAATCGCCAATCCCACCTTCGACAGCTCCCCCACAAAATGTGTTAGGCCACTGGCTTCGGGTGTTACCGACTTTCATGACGTGACGGGCGGTGTGTACAAGGCCCGGGAACGTATTCACCGCAGCGTTGCTGATCTGCGATTACTAGCGACTCCGACTTCACGGGGTCGAGTTGCAGACCCCGATCCGAACTGAGACCGGCTTTGCGGGATTAGCTCGCCCTCACGGACTGGCAACCCACTGTACCGACCATTGTAGCATGTGTGAAGCCCTGGACATAAGGGGCATGATGATTTGACGTCATCCCCACCTTCCTCCGAGTTAACCCCGGCAGTTTCTTACGAGTCCCCACCACAACGTGCTGGCAACATAAGACAAGGGTTGCGCTCGTTGCGGGACTTAACCCAACATCTCACGACACGAGCTGACGACAACCATGCACCACCTGTATACAAGCCACAAGGGAAACACCATCTCTGGCGCGATCCTGTATATGTCAAGCCCAGGTAAGGTTCTTCGCGTTGCATCGAATTAATCCACATGCTCCGCCGCTTGTGCGGGCCCCCGTCAATTCCTTTGAGTTTTAGCCTTGCGGCCGTACTCCCCAGGCGGGGCGCTTAATGCGTTAGCTACGGCACGGATCCCGTGGAAGGAAACCCACACCTAGCGCCCACCGTTTACGGCATGGACTACCAGGGTATCTAATCCTGTTCGCTCCCCATGCTTTCGCTCCTCAGCGTCAGTTACTGCCCAGAGACCCGCCTTCGCCACCGGTGTTCCTCCTGATATCTGCGCATTTCACCGCTACACCAGGAATTCCAGTCTCCCCTACAGTACTCAAGTTATGCCCGTATCGCCTGCACGCCCGGAGTTAAGCCCCGGAATTTCACAGACGACGCGACAAACCACCTACGAGCTCTTTACGCCCAGTAATTCCGGACAACGCTCGCACCCTACGTATTACCGCGGCTGCTGGCACGTAGTTAGCCGGTGCTTCTTCTCCATCTACCGTCAGAAACCCTTCGTCGATGGTGAAAGGAGTTTACAACCCGAAGGCCGTCATCCCCCACGCGGCGTCGCTGCATCAGGCTTCCGCCCATTGTGCAATATTCCCCACTGCTGCCTCCCGTAGGAGTCTGGGCCGTGTCTCAGTCCCAATGTGGCCGTCCACCCTCTCAGGCCGGCTACCCGTCGCCGCCTTGGTAGGCCATTACCCCACCAACAAGCTGATAGGCCGCGGGCCCATCCCACACCGAAAAAACTTTCCACCACACCCTCACGGTGCGGTCCTATCCGGTATTAGACCCAGTTTCCCAGGCTTATCCCGAAGTGCAGGGCAGGTCACCCACGTGTTACTCACCCGTTCGCCACTCGTGTACCCCAGCAAGCTGGAGCCTTACCGTTCGACTTGCATGTGTTAAGCACGCCGCCAGCGTTCGTCCTGAGCCAGGATCAAACCCTCCATCAAAAACCCTTCAAATCAGAAGAATCAAAAAAACAATGAAAGGCCCAAAAACCTGACAAAAACAGACAAACAACCACCACACACAAACAATGCATGCGGCCTGGCCGTTATCCAAAAATAAAACGTTCTCCCCTTCGAACCGACGAGGCCAAAAAAGAAGAGAACAACCATGATCTTTCCCACAAATGAAAAAACCACGCGAAAAGCACCCAAACAAAGGCGCCGCCACGCAATCCATCACCCGCAAGCACAAAAGGACCCAAAACAAACAAAGGCCCCCGGCACCCACCAGCAACACACACGCGCAAACGACAACCAAACAAGCACTTTCCCAAAAAA
>NZ_PDGW01000015.1:0-1432 GCF_014335015.1 Corynebacterium sp. LK31
CTCTCTGGGGCACAATGTGAAGTCTCGAGACATTGTTCCGGTTATGTCTCGAGGCTTCCTTTATTTTTGTTGCCCGGGGTGGGGTTTAGTTCGTTGTCTTTTTGGTTGTAGTAGATCTTGTCTGAGGTCAGTGTGTAGTGGGCTATGTGTTGCCCCGTGGCGGTGATTTTGATGTCTGCTGTGTTGTCTACGCACATGATGGTGATGGGCTCTCCGGCCCATCGGCGTCCGATATAGAGGCGTCTGAGTTGTCCGCCCCACCGCAGTGTCGTTTTGCCGTTTTTGGCGACTTTGTCGGTGCGCAGGCGGTAGTCATGAGTCTTGTTTCCTGGGCGGGGGTGCGCTTTGGGTAAAGCGTTGTAAGCCTCCGCAGGGGTACATCGGTTGAGTGCTCGGTGGGGGCGTTTGTTGTTGTAGTAGTCGATGATGTCATCGAGTTGTTCGTTGAGGTTGTCGATGTCTCTAGCTTGGGGTCTGTTACGTAGTGCCAGTTTGAGTGTGTAGTGGAATCGTTCAACTTTCCCTTGGGTTTGCGGGTGGTAGGGTTTGCCGTTTTTCTGTTCAATTCCTAGGTCTAGGAGGAGTTGTTCGAAGCCATTGCGTGCTGGGTTGGTGCGGTCGTTGCTGGTTGTGAATGCTCGTCCGTTGTCGGTCAGGGTTGATTGTGGGTAACCGTGGATGGTGGCTGTGTAGGTGAAGGCTTCGATGACGTGGGTAACGGTTGCGCTGTTAAAGGCTTGGCAGTGAAGTACATAGCGTGAGTGGTCGTCGAGGATTGTAAGGATGACGACGCGTTGGTGGCCTGCGATGGTCCAGTCGCTGTAGTCCATTTGCCATGTTTCGTTGGGTTGGTCTGCTTGGAATCGTATCCATGAGCTGCGGGGACGTTTTTGTGGTTGGGGTGTGATGTGTCCGTTGTTTTTGAGGATGCGATGGATCGTTGCTGTTGCTGGCAGTGGGGTTGTGTCTTCTTGCTCGAGGTGCCAGCGGATGGTGTGGGCTCCCGCGTCGGTGCCGCGGTTGGTTAGTTCGTAGCGTAATTGGAGGATGCGGTCGACTACGTCCGGGGCGGTAGCGCGTGGATTTGTATGAGGGCGTTTTGATTTAGGGGTCAGTGCCTCGATGCCGCCTTCGGTGTAGCGCTTTTGTAATGTTCGGATCCAACGCGTTGTCACTCCGAAGTGTTGGGCTGCTTCGGTTTGGGTCATGCCGGTGGCGAGCATGGTTTCGATGATGATTTTCGGAGCTGGTTTCTCCATGGTTTCAGCATGGAGGAACGATGTCGCGAGACATCAGTTTCGGCGTGTTTGGGGCAACTGTGGTGTGTTGCCGGGCACATCGTTTCTCGCCGGAACGATGTGACGAGACATGATGGTTCTCGGCACCGGAACGATCTCATGAGACATGCGGAACGATGTCACCGAACCAGACA
>NZ_PDGW01000018.1:0-1411 GCF_014335015.1 Corynebacterium sp. LK31
GGGTTAAGTAGCAAAAAGTGTGTCCGCTCGGCGTGTTGCGGGGCGGGCACACCGTTTGTTACTTCATGGGGCCTTTTCTGATTCCTATCGAGTGTTCGTACTCGGTTGGGATAGCGTTGTCGTAGAAGGCTGGTCGGCCTGTTTCATGGTCGGCTTTGTTGTGGTCTTCTTCGACAAGATCGTTGACTTTGGCGAGTTGATCTTGGCCGAAATTGCACTGCCTGGCGATCTTTAATGGGTCGTCAGGCAGTTGCGTTTTCGAGTGCAGGTACCACTCGAGCATTTTTCGTTGGCGTTCCCCGGACCTGCCGCGATGCGCGTCGGCGATGCGTTTGAGCCCGGCGTTGATGCCGCCTTCCAGACTGTTTGTCGTTGAAGCCCAGCGTTGAGGCTCAAGCGCATTCGGTGGTGGCTGCAGGTAGGTAAACAGCCATCCTTTCCGTGAGAGGTGCAGCAGGGAGTTGTATGCCTTGCGAACTCGCAGATGGGTCCATTCCCACTGGTTGTTGAGTGTGCGGCGCTCTTTTGACACGGGCGTTTTCTCGTTGAGGAATGCTTTGAATACCTGTCCGAAGTCGTGCAGACGCAGCGTCCACTCCCGTGCCTGGTCGAGTGTGGTGATACGGGTCAGTTTCAACGCCAGGGCGTAGATGGCTTTGCCGGCGTCGGTGCGTGGTCGTGATGTGGTGTAGCGGCGGATGACGCGTTGCGCATGGACGAGGCATCGTTGGATTATCGCGTTCGGCCAGCAGGCTTTAATCGCAGTAAGTGCGCCTTGTCCGCCGTCGAGGACGACGCAGAGCGGCTCAGCGATTTTGCGGAGTAGCTGCGTGTAGGCGTGGGCGGTTTCGTGTTTGGTCCAGTGCCATGCGATGACGTGGTCGTGGCTGGCTGCGACGAGCAAGCATCCGGCGGCGGTGTAGGTACCGTCGATGAAGATCTGGTCGTAGATGCGCTGTGGGTCACCGTCGTTGGGGATGTCGATGAGCCAGAACGGTTTGAATCGGCGGTCAAGTGTCCAACGGCTTACCCCTTGTTGCTGGGCGAGTTCAGACAACGTTGCTGTGGAGGTGGCATAAGAGACGAAGGCTTTAAAGTCGCGGGTCTGCGTGCGGTCGGTGCGGGTTCGTGTCGTGGAACTGCCGCAGTTCGGGTCCTTGCATCGCCACCTGGTTGTGCCTTTAGAAGTGGTTCCGTTTTTCTTCATTTGCCCAGCGCATATCGGGCATCGTGGTCTGTTTTTACTCACCCGGAAAGCACACCAACCCCCGATTAGCACATGCGGGTGCCATTCCGGTGGATTGAACACTAATCGGGCGGATATAAGGTCTTGATGCTTATATCCGCCCGATTTACCCAGCCTAATCAGCAGTAATGCTGAAAGTCAGACACACTTTTTGCTACTTAACCC
>NZ_PDGW01000031.1:0-1380 GCF_014335015.1 Corynebacterium sp. LK31
GGGTTAAGTAAAGAAAAGTGTGTCCGCATGCCACCATAACCCCAGACCACACACCACAAATCACCAAAGAATAGCTCCCCGAAAGCTATTACCCACACCATCCCGCACCTCCGGCCACATTTGTGCTAACCGCACACCGGTTGGATTAAAGGATGACCACCAACCGCCCCAGCTGCCCACTATGCGGCAACAACACAAAGAAAAACGGCACCACCAGCAAATCAACCACCCGTTGGCGCTGCACCCACTGCGGACACTCCTTTACCCGCAACACCCAAACCCACAACAAAAACACCGCCACCATGGCTTTGTTCATCCAATGGGCCACCGGCACCCAATCTCTAACCACCTTCGCCGCACACCATGGCGTAACCAGGCAAACCATGCACCACCGATTCCGATGGTGCTGGTGGATCATCCCCACACCCACCATCGACTCATTCCGCATCCATGACCAAATCTTCCTCGACGCGACCTATCTAAAGTCCGGATGCCTCCTGATCGCAGCCAGTAAAACCCACGTCATCAACTGGACCTGGGCCAGACACGAAACCACCGCCGCCTACACCGAACTCCTACGCCCCATTGCCGCACCACTAATCGCAGTCACAGACGGCGGACAAGGTGCCCAATCAGCCATCCACCACTGCTGGCCAACAACACGCATCCAACGCTGCCTCGTCCACGCCCAACGAACAGTCCGCCGCCACACCACCAGCAACCCCCGCACCGATGCCGGCAAAACCCTCTACCGCCTAGCCCTGAAACTCACTCGCATCACCGACCTTGACCAAGCATCCACATGGGTCGCCCACCTGCACGAATTCGACCACACCTACCGGGAATGGATGAACGAGAAAACCACCATCAAAGACCCCGTTACCGGCGCCTACACCAAGGTCTACACCCACCAACGCGTCCGAGCGGCCTATCAATCATTGCTATCTCTGCACCGCAGAGACCTGCTGTTTACCTACCTGCAACCCCCACCAACAACCATCGACCCCGACAACCTTGCAGCAACAACAAACAGCCTCGAAGGTGGCATCAACGCCCCCATAAAAGAACTAGCCCGCAGACACCGCGGACTATCACTACCGCATCAACGCACAGTGATGGATTGGTGGCTGTATCTACATACAGAAGTCCCTGACGATCCGGTCAAGATCGCCAGGGACCAACGATGGGGTCAAGACGCACTTTCCACAGCAACAGACCTGATCACCCACAACACCACAGCCACTACCAATGACATCGGTGCACCAGCAGAATACGACACCGCCATCGACACCAGCTACCAACACAACCTCGGCATCCAAAAAGGCTGGATCAAATAACCGCAACACGCCCGGAAAAGACACACTTTTCTTTACTTAACCC
>NZ_PDGW01000002.1:0-1261 GCF_014335015.1 Corynebacterium sp. LK31
GCAGGTCACGGAGCATTTTGTAACGCGCATCAGCACATTAACAGCCATAAGCAATCTAACAACAACACGCGCGAGGCAGTAAGTGAAGCGTGCTGGATCTAGTTCCTACCTCGGTCCTGGAATCCGTCCGAGCATCACCACGTTCCACGATTCTTAACACGACGCTCCAACTGAGGGAGTCGACACTCTCTACAAGACAAAACTCATTCATACGCAAGACTCGTGAACATAGAAGCGGAAATCGAACTTGCCACTTTGCGGACGATGCATTGGTAAAGAATTATGCGGATACACAAAGTGCTGGACTAGCCACACCACGGGAAGCGCAAACCAAGTGCTACCTTGCCTATTTCATCAACCCAGGGTCGTAAAAAGCGGAACTAACCCCAGGACACTTGAACATACGCATGAATACCTCGGATATAGAGTGCTCCACCGAAAATGTGTGGTGAAGCCATATGAATCCGGAAGCGAGATTGAATCAGAGACCACTAAACGCGGGTGTCTATTCATCCGCAAGTTCGAGGATGTTCCCGATGATGGTGGGCAAATGCTCATTGAGGGAATAGACCGCACGCCCCGGCAGGTTATCGCGAACCTATTGGACTGGATGGAATTACTGCTTAGCTGAAAGCGGAAAGAGCAAGCGGACAAAGAGGTGGTGACTGAAGCTCCTAGTTTCAAATGCGATTAGCTAGGTAGCTTGTACGAGTCTTTCTACCAACACTGGGAGCTGGTACCACCCCGAGATCTGATTAATCGATTCGAGGTTCTACTCGCCGAGGTAATCCAACTGGTACCCTGACTGGCCGAAGCAGAGCTGTTTGAGTCTGAGCAGCGAGCGTGGGCGTCTTCCACTCCGTCAGTATGACCGGTGTGGAAGTGGGTACATATCAACACTGTTGCCCCCCTCACTACGTTTCGTACCAAGATAAGGACATGGGAGAAACTCGCTGCTTGCTAGTTGATTGACTCAACCACGTCGACCCCTGTCTTGAGCACAAAGCAAATTTGACCGGCTCTAACAACATGGTTGATCCGAGCCGTTCATTGGAATGACTAGAGGTGCTGCATCGGCTCTTTGGCTAGTTGCCGGTATGCACCAGTAATCGTTGTACGACCGACGTATTTGATTCTGATTTGCTCGTAGGTTTGCTGCCGGTCGACTAAAGGTTTCCATATCCGCCGCGACAAAACCGGCCTCATGGCAAAACGCCCTAACCAGAAAGAGACCATAAGCATTAAAACGCTAGTTAATTCC
>NZ_PDGW01000006.1:0-300774 GCF_014335015.1 Corynebacterium sp. LK31
CTCTTGGCGCGGGGGTTTTTGCATTGGAGCGACGAAAAAGGACCCAAAAAGGACGCGAGCACCCTTTAAACCAAAGAACCCCAGGCCGGAAAACTTCCTGACCTGGGGTTTTGGAGCCGGAAACGGGACTCGAACCCGTAACCTACTGATTACAAATCAGTTGCGCTACCAATTGCGCCATCCCGGCAACTTTAAAGCGACCTTTTGGCGTTAGCCGTCGCTGGCTCGAAAGAATCAGAGTCAACCTGAGAATCGAACTCAGCTGTGCCGCTGACAGGCGATTGTACAGGTTGGCAAGCAGAAGTTAAAAACGACACCACAGGAAAACTGCAACCGCACTTCTTGAACACTTTTCCACACGCTAAAAGCCCCGCTCAGATAGGCAAATTCACCGCCTCAAAAACGAATTAAGATTCTCGGTCACTGACGGGGTAGTGTGACTATCGCTAAATCACTGGGGCTATGTTTCTGCAACGTCTCCGCATCGCGTCTTTGCAGCATCACTGCAATGCACCCCAGGCAGTATCGGGGAAAGGAAGTGTCGACATGTCATTCGCTGGTGACAGCAATTCCAACGCCGGAGAAAACTCCGCTGCGAAGAATGATCTCTACGACGCTGAAGCCACTGTCTCTTACGACGACACTCCGCAGACCCAGTTTCCTGCAATCGAAGGTCAGTCCACCTTCAAGCAGCGCGTGATTGATTTCGTTTCCGGCCCAACGGCAACTGTCGACCTAGTGCACTCGACTACTACCCCGCTGCCGCTGGCACCGATCGATTATTCCGACCCGAGTCAGGTCACGGCCGTACTCGATCTCGCTGCTCGCATCGGCGGGCTATTGCTGGCATGTGGCTCGGGCAACCGCGATACCGAGCTACAAATTAAGGCCGTGACCTCAGCCTATGGCCTCACCCAAATCCAAGTCGATATCACGTTGACCTCCGTGACGGTCTACCACCTCATCGGCGCGCGCCGTACCCCTATTACCGCGATGCGCGTTGTCACCGCACCAGTGCCCGACTTCGAGCGCTTGCGTCACACCGACCGTGTCATCCGCCGAATTCGCGCGGGCCACCTGAGCTTGGAGGAGGCTATTGAGGCTATCGACAAGGTCGAGCGTGAGCCCGCAAAATACCGCCTCCGCGTCATCTACACTGGCTGGGCATTGCTGGCTTCATCTGTGACAGTGCTGCTCGGCTCGAGTTTCGAGGTCGCCCTTATCGCGGCTGCGGTCACACTGGCCATCGTCATCGTGATTGGTGAACTCGCTGCCCGCGAGTTGCCCACATTCTTTCAGAATGCAGTCGGCGGTCTCATTGCCACGCTCTCCGCTGCTGTGCTCAATGCGGCGCAGGCGTATCTCCCCTTTGAGATGCAGCCATCCAGGCTGATCGCCTCGGGAATTATCGTGATGCTCGCCGGCCTAACCCTCGTGCAAGCACTGCAAGACGGCATCACCGGCGCACCTGTGACTGGCTCCGCGCGCTTCTTCGACACCATGTTGTTGACCGGCGGAATCGTCGCTGGCATCGCAATGGGCATCGAGTTTTCCGGAATGCTGGGCATTCCGCTTCCCGACGTCATCGCGGGTTCTGACCTCAACCTGGCACAGGCGACAGTGAGGGTGATAGCGGGAACTACCGCCTCAATCGCATTTGCGTTGGCCTCGAATGCTGGGTTCACCGCGTTGTCAGTGTCCGGAACGGTCGCTCTGCTGGGGTCGATGACCTACTACTACGTGTTGACTCCACTGGGAGTTCATCCGGTGACCAGCGCAGGCGCGGCAGCAACGCTGATTGGTCTCATCGGTGGCCTGCTGGCACGACGTTGGTCCATCCCGCCGCTGATTACGGCAGTGGCAGGCGTAACCCCGCTGCTTCCGGGTATGACGATCTACCGCGGTATGCACGCACTGCTGCACGACCACCCGACCAAGGGGTTTACGGCGCTAGCCTCAGCGCTAGGCATTGCGACGGCACTAGCTGCGGGTATTGTCCTCGGTGAATGGATGGCGCGCAGGCTCCGTCGCCCTCGCGCACTGCGCGAAGACAGTGGCCTGACCCGTCCAATCCGGGCCGGTATGCGTCGCATCCGTCCTGTGAATCCGCGGAACAAGCCTCGCCGTCCACGCAACTACCGCTTCAAGGGCGGTATGAACCCGCGTGTGGACTAGCCATTCCGCGGGGCAGCCACTGCTCAATCCGCGGGACAGCCGCTGCGTGGACTAGCCGTATCCATGGGAGCATTATCCACACCGCGCGACCTATCAACAACGTGGTAGAATAAGGTTTTTGAATTGTAAGTAGCGCTTAAAGCTGAAACTGCGTCATCACAATCCCATTCCTTCTTCACTGAACTCGGTTGAGCTCAGTGCCGGGAGCATGTGGCGAGATGGCTGGCAGAAGTAGGTGTATGGGGCGCAATTAAGGCCATGCTTGCCAGGAGGATTCGTGCCACCGAAGGTCACAGACACTCGCACTGCTCAGAACGAGGCTCTTCACAAGGTCGAAGAAAAGACCGCTGCTGGCGCACGGCGAATTGTTGCTACCTTCGCCGAGGATTTCTACGATGCCGTCACTCTGATGTGCATGCTCGGAGTGGAGAAGGAAGGCCTGAGCTTCAAGAAGGTTCACGAGGAATACGAGAAGGAAAACGCTCCGAAGACCGCAAAGCGCACACGCAAGTCCACTAAGAAGACTGCGAAGAAGTCGACCAAGAAGGCCGCAAAGAAGACCACTCGTAAGACGGCGAAGAAGGCTGCCAAGAAGGCCGCTAAGAAGACGACGAAGAAGGCTGCTAAGAAGACCACCAAGAAGGCAGCTAACTAACGGGGTCACGCAGCATGGGTCGGAGCGGGAAAAAAGCGGTTGCCGCAGTAGCTGTCGTTGCGGCAGTGTCCATGACGGCTACCGCATGCCAGGCAAAGCCGGCAGCGGAGATCGTCGGCAAGCAATGGCAGATAACCGCGATCTTTGATGACCCAAACCTGCCCCACGGTGTGCCGGACGGAACTCAGGCGCCGACTATTACGTTGGGGCAGACAACATATACCTTCGCTGATTCCTGTGGCAACGGCTCTGGTTCGCTGCAGTGGAAGGGCGAGGCGGTCGAATTCGGTACCCCGGAGCAGACTCGCAGTTTGGACTGCTCAGACCAGGCGCAGACCTATTCGGAGCGTTTCCACAAGATTGTGGCGGGCGAATTCGTCTACACGCAGGACAACAATGGTCTGCGCATGCGAGAGATGAAAGACCCCAAGCCAGGCGAGGATCGCCGTGGCTGGACTGCGACAACTTCGGGTTACACCGAGGGGCGCTGACGCCACTTCTGATCGACAGGCGCATCGGTGCCGGGGTGAGAAACCCGTGCGTAAGAACCGCGGTGGTAAATGAGCGGATTGATTTCTTCACGCTTGCCGATAGCCACAATATCCGCCGTCACAATCCAGTGATCGCCGCCTTCGTAAACATCGACGACGGTGCAATCAATCCACACGGAGCAGCCGTGCAATAAAGGGTTGCCCAGCTCAGAGCGGGTCCACTTCCCCGTCTTGAACTTTTCGCCATTACTGCGGCCGAAGGCTGCCGAGATATCCTCCTGATCCTCGGCCAACACATTGACGGAGAAGCGTCCAGCGTTCCGTATATGCGGCCAGGACCGCGAGGTCTTCATGACAGTAAACAGAACCATCGGTGGAGTGAGACTCAGCGAGGAAAAAGACTGGCAGGCGAAACCGTACGCTTCGCCTTCATCCTCGGTGGCGATAATGGTCACGCCAGTGGTGAACTCACTCATCGCGCCACGGATAGACATTTCATCCAATTCGACGGGGCCGCCAAGTTCGACATGGTCGTCGCGGGTAGCTTCCGGACTATTGAGAGCCGCAGCTGATCGGTCGGTGCTCGAATTTGTTGAATCTGTCATGTAATAGACCTTAATCTGAATCCGAACACAGTAAAGACGAGGTGGGGTTTACCACCCCAAGAGCCCCCGATAGCGCCACGATGTTGTTACCCTCGTCGGCCCGCTACCCGGCTGACGGTGCCGACGGCGCTGCGGTTGTCGATCCAACGACAAACTCAGTCTCCAACAAGACGCGAGGAGCGCGACCGCTGTCCTCGCGTGCGGCCTCAAGCTCCTCGGCCAGCGCGCGGCCGACGGCAATGCCCTTCTGCCTATTCGGCTGAATTACAGTGGTCAGCTTGTGGAAGAGGGCGCGCTCGATTCCGTCAAAGCCTGTGATGGACAGGTCCTCCGGAACACGAATTCCGTTCTCCTTGGCATATTCCAAGACCGCAATTGCCTGAGTATCCGTGGTACAGACCACCGCCGTGAGATCCGGGTTGTCGGTCAGCAGCTGGCGAGCCGCATCGCGGTTATTCTCGCGGTCATTGAGGTGGCGCTCGATGATAGGCACATCCACCTGCTGAATACCAGCCTCGGCAAGCGCTTCCAGCGCACCTTCGACGCGGTTCTTCTGCACCTGGTGATGAGCTTCTGCCAGCCGCTTCTCCGTGACATATCCCGAGTTCGGGGTACGCGACAATCGCACTGACAAGATTCCCACCTTGCGATGTCCCAGTTCAGTCAGGTGTCGCACCGCGGGCTTGATGGCCTCACGGTCATCGATGCCCACAAACGGTAGAGCCACCGCATCTGCAGGCTGGTCGCACACGACCGTCGGCAAGCCACGGGCGCGCACGGCAGCGAGGAACGGGTCGTTGTCCGCGACGGAGTAGACCACGAAACCGTCGACCACCGCTTGCCGAATCAGATTGAGATCTACGTCCCCGCCCTCCTCGGAGGAAGCTGGAATGACCAACATGGAGTCGCCCATTTCGCCGAGCTCCTCTGCGAGGCCGGCGAGAAAATCCACCGACGCAGGGTCTTCAAAAGCGAACGGGAGGTGCTCGGTGAACAGCACGCCGATGGCGCCAACCCGGCGCATGCGCAGACCGCGAGCCATTGGGTCCGGCCCGGGATAGCCAAGCCGCTCCGCAGTTTCCAAGATGTGCTCCCGCAACTTCTCCGAGAGCTGGTCAGGACGGTTGTAAGCATTAGACACAGTCGTGCGTGAGACCCCAAGTTCTGCAGCGATGGAAGCCAAGGTGCCACGACGACGCCGACTTTGCACGGAATACCGACCCTTCTTGAAAAACCAACAGCGACTGCCCGCTCAGATATCTTCGTCCAGCTACCTCAGGTAGAAAACCTCGATTTTATGGAAAAGAACTACAACGAGCATCACACGCATCTAATCGCGGACAACTTTACCCAACGAATGTGCGCGACTGTCATTTCGGCCACTCCGGCAGAGGCCCGCCTTGTGACTGGGTCTCCGCAGCCCCTACTATGTTATTTGAACTAAAAGACAACTGTTTTCAATAGCGGTTAATGCTCAGGAGCTGAATAAAAGGAATAATTCAGCCCGCAACAGGATTGGATACATATATGAAGGCACGCTTTTCCACGCGCATCGCGGCGCTAGTCGCCAGCGCCGGCCTCGTCGCAGGTCTCGGCGCATGCTCCAGCAATGATGACAGCGCTACGTCCGCGGGCAAGTCCGAAGACACCATTAAGGTGGTCACCTCCACCAAGGTCTGGGCAGACGTCGCCGACGCAGTCACCGACGACGAGAAGGTCTCCATCGACCCGATTATCGCGTCCAACGACATCGACCCTCACTCCTACGAACCGGCCGCAGCCGACATGGCAAAGGTAGGGGACGCCGATATTCTCGTCGCAGGTGGCGGGCATTACGACGCATGGCTGACCTCCTCTCTGCGTGACGCAAAGGATAAGGTCATCATCTCTGCGCTGCCGCAGGAAGAGGGCCACAACCACGATCTCGATCACGAAGGCCATAACCATGATCACGAGGGCCACGATCACGATCACGAGGGCCATGACCACGACCATGGCGACCACGACGGCCACGAGCACCACCACCACGATGGCGAGGCCAACGAGCACGTCTGGTACAACACCGATGCGGTTGAAGAAACTGCAGAGCAGCTCGCCGAAGCTCTGACCAAGATGGGCGCCAAGGCCGACACCAAGGCTGTCGATAAGGAAATCAAGGGCATCGAAGAGGCCAAGAGCAAGCTCAAGGCCGCTAAGGTTGCTCAGGTTCACCCGCTGGCCGATGACATCCTGAAGGACACGAAGGTTAAGGACATCACCCCGAAGGGCTACCGCCAGTCCACGCTGAATGAGTCCGAGCCGTCGGCAAGCGATGTCAATGAAATGCTCAAGCTGATCGAGTCCGGCGAGCTGGACTACCTCATCGACTCGCCACAGACCCACGACCAGGTCTCGCAGCGACTCGTCGAGGCAGCCAAGGCAAAGGGCGTTAAAATCGTCGATGTTTTTGAGTCGCCGAGCACTGACCAGTCGTTCTTTGACCTCTACAAGCAAACCCTTTCCGATATGGAGTCCGCATAACTTTGCCCTCACTGACTTTTACTGACGCAGCCGTCGAACCGCTGTGGTCCGGTCTGAATTTGGATATCGAGCCCGGCGAGTTCTTGGCCATCCTGGGTCCGAACGGCGTCGGCAAATCCACGCTGCTGACCACCGCCCTTGGCATGCGGCGGCTGACTCACGGTTCAGTAAAAGTCGACGGGAATCTGGGATACATTCCGCAGCAGCGGATGTTCGAGCCCTCGCTGCCCATTCGGGTTCGCGACCTCGTCGAGCTGGCAGCTGGCAAGAACCGCTCCGCCACCGACGAGATGCTGGAGTTTGTCGGCGCAACGGGTATTGCGGACCGTCGTGTCGGCACGCTCTCTGGCGGTCAGCAACAGCTTGTGCGTCAGGCGCAGGCGCTCGTTTCGGCGCCGGATTTTTTGCTTTGCGACGAGCCTCTGCTCTCCCTCGACCCTGCGGCACAACGAACCACGGTCAAGCGCCTGGACCGGCATCGCCGGGAAAATGACACGGCAGTCGTCTTTGTCACCCACGACATCAACCCCATCCTGGGCGTCTGTGACCGGGTGCTCTACCTGACGCCGCATGGACATGCGGTCGGATCGGTCGAGGAAATTATCACCTCAGAGACGCTCTCGGAGCTCTACCAAACCAAAATTGTGGTTGCCCGTGTCGAGGGAAAGTTGGTTATCGCCTAATGACCCTACTGGCTCAGTATTTCTCCGACACCGCCGCCCTACTCCAGGTCGGCTTCGTCCACAATGCCCTCATTGCAGCAGCACTGCTTGGGCTGATTTCCGGCATCATCTCGCCCCTGATTGTCATGCGGCAGATGAGCTTCACGGTCCACGGCACCAGTGAGCTGGCACTCATGGGCGCATCCGCGGCTCTATTACTGGGTGTCAGTGTCAGCAGCGGCGCCATTATCGGCTCGGTGCTCATAGCAATAGTCCTGGCGGCGCTGTCGCTTCGAGGGCGCCAAGATGCGGTTGTGGGCGTGGTTTTGAGCTTCGGCATGGGCTTATCGGTGCTGTTTATCCACCTCTACCCCGGCCGGACAAGTACCGCGTTTTCACTTCTCACCGGCCAAATCATTGGTCTGACTGACACTTCTCTATGGACGATGGCCATCGTCGCGGTCATCGTCGTCGGCGGCGTTGCCTGGAAATGGCGGCCGCTTCTATTCGCCTCCGCCGACCCCATCATGGCCGCCGCCTGTGGTGTCAACGTGAAGGCGCTATCGATTTACTTCGCGATTCTCACCGGTCTCGTCGCCGCCCAGGGCGTACAGATTGTCGGCTCTCTGCTCGTCATCGCCCTCATCATCACCCCTGGTGCTGCGGCCGCATTCGTCACCGCCTCTCCTGTAAAGGCCATCATCCTGTCGACCATCTTCGCCGAGGTCGCGGCCGTCGGCGGCATTGTTCTCTCACTCGCACCGGGCATCCCGGTCAGCGTTCTAGTGACGACAATCGCGTTTGTCATCTACCTGATCTGCTACGCCATCGGAACGGTGCAATCGCGCAAGGCAACGCGTGACGACGTCCAGGCTGCCAAATGGAGCAAATAGACACATACGCTTTTCGGAGTGGCTTTTAAAACAACAAAAACATCGGGCAGCCCCTCGAGTGACGATTGCGGAGAAGGTGCGCACCTTCCCTCTCGCCACCGAGGGGCTGCCCGTATTTTTGCTGGATTCTCTAAAAGCAGACTCCAATACCCCCAGCTCTTTTTAAGACTGCGAGACTGCCGAAATGGGTTGCCCCGGCAGACAGAAAAACTAACGCTGAGGATGTCGTGGTCTGACATCTCAGTGACCCAAAGCTAGCTGTACAAGCCACCGCTAGGTCCGTGCGCTTCCCTAAACTACGGCCAATTACGCCCCTATTTCTAGGAGCATGATTTGCCCGCCCTCCCCTTCGGGAAACTACGGATAATTTTCTGTTGGAAGTGATAATAACGCTGTTATTTCTGCAGCGCACGCCGGAAATAGAATTATCTTTAAAGCGCTGAACTACTGGGGGTAGCCATAAGTACCGGCCGCAATTTAGAACCCAAAATACCCCACGTAAACGCTACTACTATAACGAATTGATAATGGCGCCTCCGGGGGTATCAAATGCGCTACTAACTACTCTTTGCCCGGCGCTGGCGGGCAAACTCACTCAGAGTCACACCGGCAGCAACGGAAGCATTGAGCGACTCCACCCAACCGGTCATCGGAATGGACATGATGGTGTCACAGGTATCGCGCACCAGGCGCGAAAGGCCCTTCCCCTCGGAGCCGACGACCACGACCACCGGGGTGGTGCCGTCGTAAGTGTCCAGAGTGTGGTCGCCACCGGCATCCAGTCCAACGACCTGATAGCCAGCCTTCTGGAACTGCTTGAGCGAGCGCACCATGTTTGTCGCCCGTGCAACTGGCAGACGTGCAGCAGTACCAGCCGAGGTACGCCAGGCCACGCCCGTAATAGCGGCCGAGCGACGCTCCGGAATCACCACACCGTGGCCGCCAAAGGCCGCCACCGAGCGAATGACCGCACCCAGGTTACGAGGGTCGGTGATGTTATCCAGGCAGACGATAAGACCCGGCTCCCCGGTCTTGGCCACCGAATCAATCAGATCTTCGACAGACGAGTACTTGTATGGCGGAATTTGCAGACCGATGCCCTGGTGCATGGTGTTGCCGGTCATGGTGTCCAGCTCGTGGCGGGGCACCTCGCGAATCGGGATACCACGGGAGTTAGCAATACGCACTGACTCCTGCAGGCGCTCGTCATTGTCGGTGCCCAACGCCACAATCAGCGCTGCCGCTGGCACCTTCGCATGCAGGCATTCCACGACCGGGTTACGGCCAACTACCAGCTCGGAGCCATCTCCCTTGCGCTCATGACGCCCAGAGTCACGGCGTCGCTTCTCATTCGCCCGCTTATGAGCTGCGTGATAAACGCGGTCCTCTGCCTTCGGGGTCGGCCCCTTGCCACGCAGGCCCCGCTTCTGGCCGCCGGAGCCGCCGACGTTCTTCTTGCTTGCCTTGCGCACTGCGCCACGACGACCGTTGCCTGCCATAGCTACCTGCTTCCTGTTGTTAATAGTTTTCTTTAGCTTTAGTCAGCGACAGACCATGCCGGACCATCAGCGGTATCAGTTACCTCGATACCCGCTTCCTTCAGACGGTCGCGCACAGCATCAGCCGTAGCCCAGTCCTTCTCTGCACGAGCCCGGGTGCGTTCCTCCAACTGGTGCTCAACCAGCACACCGAGCGCATGCATTGCCGCATCAGAACCGGAATCGGAGGTTGCCCACTGCTCATTCAGCGGATCGAATCCAAGGACTGCGGCCATAGCGCGGACAGCGCCGGCAATCTCCTTGGCCTTGGTCTCGTCGCCGTCGGCAAGCGCCTGATTGCCCCCACGAACAGCGTTGTGGATTTCGGCGAGCGCGCGCGGAACGGCGAGGTCGTCGTCGAGCGCGGCTTCGAACGCTGGCGTCCACTCACCGATTTCGATATCGCCGAGCTTATCGACGGCACGGTGCATAAACGCCTCGATACGACGGTAGCCCGCTGCCGCTTCCTGCAGAGCCTCCTCGGAGTACTCCAGCACGGAGCGGTAGTGCGCACTACCGAGGTAGTAACGCAGCTCAACCGGACGAACCATGGTCAGGATATGCGGCACGGACAACACGTTGCCGAGCGACTTCGACATCTTTTCGCCGGCCATTGTGACCCAGTGGTTATGCATCCAGTAGCGAGCAAAGCCGTCACCGGCTGCGTGCGACTGCGCAATCTCGTTTTCATGATGCGGGAACTGCAGGTCGAGACCGCCACAGTGGATGTCGAACTCCGAGCCCAAGTAGTAGGTGGCCATGGCGGAGCACTCCAGGTGCCAGCCCGGACGACCATTGCCCCACGGCGTCGGCCACGAGGGCTCGCCAGGCTTGGCAGCCTTCCACAGCGCGAAATCGTGCGCACCGCGCTTGCCCGGAGTGTTGGTCTCGCCCTGCTCCATCTCGTCGACGCGGTTGCCGGACAGGCTGCCGTAGTCGCTGCCTTCAGCCTTGGACCAGGCATCCACGTCGAAATAGACGCTGCCATCGACAGCGTAGGCGAAGCCGTTATCCATCAGACGCTGCATATACTCCACCATCTGAGTGACATGTCCGGTAGCGCGCGGCTCAACGCTCGGCGGGAGAACACCGAGCTGGTTGTAAGCCCAGGTAAATTCGCGCTCAAAGCGGGAGACCCATTCCCACCAAGGGCGGCCGTGCTCGGCGGCCTTGTTCAAGATCTTGTCATCGATATCGGTGACGTTGCGCACAAAGGCGACGTCATACCCCTTGGCGATCAGCCAACGGCGCAAGATATCAAAGGCCACGCCGGAGCGAACATGGCCAATGTGCGGCTGAGCCTGCGGGGTCGCACCGCACAGGTAAATGGAGGCATGCCCCTCGCGGAGAGGCTCAAAATCCTTCAGTTGGCGGGTTGCGGTATCGAAGATTTGAAAAGTCACAGCCCCGAGCATAGCGGGGAAATAGATACGGGTGAAAAAGAGAAAACGGCTAGCGCACACGGGCAATGTGTGTGCGCTAGCCGTTAACCGGAAAAGTGCAGAAAATCCCTACTGGAAGGAACCGGGGAAGGGAAACGACTTATGCGTCTGCGTCCAGGTCCACCGGCTTATCGTCGGCCTCGTCCTTCTTCTCACCGGCGGCACCTTCCTGCGCCAGCGCGCGGTGACGCTCGATAGTGGCATCGACGCGGGCAAAAACTTCCTCGACCTTGGCCTCATCAACGCCGTCGGCAAGCGCGAGCTCACCGACGAGAACCTGGCGAGCCTTGCTCAACATACGCTTTTCGCCGGCGGACAGACCGCGATCCTGATCACGGCGCCACAGGTCACGAACTACCTCAGCGACCTTGTTAATGTCGCCCGAACCCAGGCGCTCCTGGTTGGCCTTGTAGCGACGGGACCAGTTGCCGGCCTCTTCCACGTCAGTCTCACGCAGAACGGAGAAGACCTTCAGCAGCCCCTCTTCACCGACAACGTCGCGGACACCGACCAGCTCGGCATTCTTGGCGGGCACCTGGATATTCAGATCACTCTGCAGAATCTGCAGTACGAGGTACTGAACGGTCTCACCGTTAAGCTCTCGTTCAATGATGTTTTCGATTTTCGCAGCTCCGTGGTGCGGATAAACTACGGTATCGCCAATGCTGAATTCCATGTAATGCACACGCCCTTTCCAACGGCCTTCCACCCTATCATGTCCCCCCCATGATTTTACGGGTAGTATGAGAACATCTTAGGAAGACACTAAGGTGTTCTTTAAATACTGAAAATCCTATCGCCCATCCTCAAGCTACTGGAGGAAATCTAGTCATGGCCTTCAAGTCCGTACTTCGCCGCAGCGCCCTCATCACCGTCTCCGCAGCATCCGCAGTTGCACTTGCTGCTTGTGGCGCCGGTCAGATTTCGCAGACCGCAAATCAGCACCCGGCTGTAGACGGTGCGATGAACGGCGGCGAAGATGCTGCCGGCAAGGGTGCTGAGAACACCAACTCGGCTCTTGGCTTCGTCAACATCCGCGACGCTCACATCCTGGTTGACCCGGAGGCTGGTACCGCTGGTCTGAAGTTCTCCGCCAGCAACCAGCAGCGCGCTACCGAGTCGGTCTACACGCTGAAGTCCGTCACCGTTGAAGGTATCGGCGAGGTTGAGCTGAAGAAGGTCGCTGAGACACCTTCCTTCGCTAAGGCTGCCAAGGGCGAGGACTCCCTGCCGCGTGAGTGCCAGATTGTTGCCGGCCCGAAGTCCGTCATCGATCCGCTGGCTAAGACCGCCAAGGACAACACCGGCTGCATCGCGTACTACACCAACGAGCTGGACCCGAGCACCCTGGTTGGAGACAAGAGCAGCGCTGCTGGCCAGAACCGCGAGGCCACCTTCGAGTTCACCGACCCGCAGGGCCAGACCAACACCTACGACCTGGACATCACCATCTCCGCTGACATTCTGGAAGCTGGCGCACCGAACCGCGGTGCTGACGGCATGATTGAATCCAAGTAATCGCAGCACAGTGGTGTTCCTGCGCTGTTCGCGCGCAGCGCACTTTTAGGCGCTGGTACAGCGCAGTCCTGTCCCGCAAACAACGCGAGGCGCTTCATCGAGCGGGCATGGGCGATTGGTCGCTTGATACGGGTCACGGCAGTACAGTCATCCTTGACACAAGTCATTGACACTGCCCTGGCCCGCTCTCGCGTATCTGGGGTAAATTTTCTCGCGACATTCACCGCAGACCGCACAACACACGTTGTCGGGTCTGTCGCCCCCTCGTTTGAAGCAAAGGCGGTTGCACCGTGGCCAAGACCAAAGACGAAGCCTACGAATGCTCGGCATGCGGTTGGCAGGTGTCGAAATGGGTTGGTCAATGTCCCAACTGCAAAGAGTGGGGCACACTGGAGAAGGTCACTATCCGCTCCAGCAGGGGGAAGTCCGGCTCCACCCTTGAGGACAAAATCGCCGCCCGGGCAGCCAAGCAACGTCGCCGGAGTGCTGCCGCAACGGAGCCCGGCACGCGAGGTGGCCGTCGTAAAGCATCTTCCACTTCCGTCGCGGCTGAGAGCCAGCGTTTAGCACAGCGCGCGCTTGACGACGAGGCGGAGGAACGTTTCCTCGCCGAGACATCCGCAACAGATCGAATCCCCACTTCTTCTTCTGAGCTGACAGCCATTACCGGAATTTCCGCCAAGGCTGCGCACGCGGTGCGCACGGGCATCGGTGAGCTGGATCGAGTGCTCGGTTCCGGTATTGTGCCGGGTTCGTTGGTACTCTTGGCCGGCGAGCCGGGGGTTGGTAAGTCGACGTTGCTGCTGGAAGTGGCCTACCGCTGCGCGGACGGCGATTTGGGGCCGACGCTTTACGTCACAGGTGAGGAGTCGGTCGGTCAGGTGCGGCTGCGTGCCGAGCGCACTGGCGCGCTGTCGGACTCGCTGTACCTGTCGGCGGTGTCGAATATCGAGGACGTCATCGATCTGACGCTAGAGCTCTCCCCCGGTCTGCTCATTGTGGACTCCGTGCAGACGATGCGTGCCGACGTCGAAGGTGCTCGCGGTGGCGTTGCTCAGGCTCGCGCCGTAACCTCCGCCCTGGCGGCGTTGGCGAAGGAGACCGGGACTGCGATTTTCTTGGTAGGGCACGTGACCAAGGACGGCAATGTGGCCGGCCCGCGCACGATGGAACACCTGGTTGATGTGGTGCTCAACTTCGAAGGCGATAGACACTCGGGGCTACGCTTCTTGCGGGGTCTGAAAAACCGCTTCGGCAGCACCGATGAGGTGGGCTGCTTCGAGCAGACCGCGGGCGGTATTGCGGAAGTCGAGGATCCCTCAGGGCTGTTTTTGCATCACCGAACGCCGACCTCGGGAACTGCAATTACCGTGGCCATGGATGGCCGCAGACCGCTGCTGGCGGAGGTGCAGGGCCTGGTAATCAACACTGAGGCACATAATCCACGACGCAATGTCTCTGGTCTCGACCCGAGGCGCGTGCCGATGGTCGCGGCCGTGCTGACTGAACACGGCAACTTCAAGCAGTTGGCCCGCATGGAGATGTACGTGTCCACCGTCGGCGGAATGACGCTGTCGGAGCCTGCCGCGGACCTAGCGATTGCGCTGGCACTGGCCTCATCCATGACTAAGCGGACCTTCCAGGACAAAACCATTGCACTCGGCGAACTGGGGTTGGCCGGCGAAGTGCGGCGAGTGACCGATTTGGAGTGGCGCCTTAAAGAAGCTCATCGAATGGGCTTCGACACGGCAATTGTGCCCAGAGGCGCAAAAGGCCCGGCAGGGATGCGGCTGCTGGAAGCAGGCACCGTTGCCGAGGCCATTGAGCTTGGGTTAGGAGCTAAGCGCTAGCGCATGTTGAACGTGTAGGCGTCAGAGTTGTTGTCACCAATCACGCCGTAGAAGATGTACGACCCGGAGGGAACTGGGACCCGGTCTTCTTCGGAGCACTTGTTCGGCGCCGAGGTCAGACGCGACCAGGTGGCGGCATAGTTGACTTCCTCGCCCGGTGCCAATACCAGTTCACCGTGGCCTTCGGATTCATTACAGTCCACATCCGACCAGACTCGCTCATACGTTGCCAGGTCGTACACCTCGAAGCGCAACTGCTGCTCATCGAGGTTCACGCGGCATTCACCGCCGGTGGGGTTGTGGACGGTGATCGCCAGAGTCGGCTGCTCATCGCCGTAGTTCGGCTGATCCGAGGTGGCTGTCACCTGCAGATCTGCAAGGGTACAGTCCTTTTTGCTCGCAAGCGCCGCCTGAGCGTCATCCTTCGCGGAGTCTTCGCCTTCCTTGTCGCCCTTCTTGGTGTCCTTGTCAGACTTGTCAGCCTTGTCGTTCTTCGAGTCCTTGTCAGACTTAGGCGCGTAAGGTTCCTTGGGCTGTTCCGGAGGGGTCACCTCTTTCCCGTCATCCCTGGTGACATTCACCGGTTCAGAATCCTCGCTGTCCCGGTTTACCAGTGCGGAAATACCCCAGCCCAGGAGAACGAGGATGATAACGAGCAACACCGCCGCAGCGATACGCCGACGCCGGTAGATTTCTGGAGGCAGCTTATTGGTCACACATTTAGGTTAGCGGGTTCTCACTGACTCCATGGGTAACGACGGTCTCAGCGCGTCCGTCCTCCAAGCGGTACCGCATACCGACAACGCCTACCTCGCCGGTCTCCAGTCGCGACGAAATCTCCGGGGAGCGATCAATAATGTGATTAACAATCTCGCGCACGTGGCGACGCTCAAATTCGTCGATTTCAGTCTCGCCATCCTTGCGAGCCGCAAGCAACGACGGGGTGACCTTTTCAATCAGCACACGCTGGAAACCACCCGGCAGGTCGCCACCGTCCAGTGCATTCTTCGCCGCAGCCACAGCGCCGCAGGACTCGTGACCGAGAACAATCACCAGCGAAACTCCAAGACCATCAACTGCGAACTCCAGCGAAGCCAGCACCGACAGGTCAGTAATCTCACCGGCGGTACGGATCACAAATACATCGCCCAACCCCTGATCGAAAATGATCTCCACCGGTGCGCGGGAATCCGAGCAAGCCAACACAACGGCTTTGGGCTTCTGCCCCTGAGTCAACTGCTTACGACGAACCAAGTCCTGTCGAGGATGCGCAGTCTTGCTCTCACAGAAGCGGAGGTTTCCGCGCACCATCGATTGCCATACACTTTCAGGAGTCCTCTCAGAATTGCTCATAGCTATATTGTGCAACGACTCCGCTGTTTATGGGAAAGCGAGAATGTAGATTGACCTCTGCAATTAACCAATCCGACGACTTCGGCGAACACGTCGATGCCGCCTTACGTGATTGGTATCGCGCCAATATGCGGCCACTTCCCTGGCGTGAAGAAGGCACTTCACCATGGGCTGTGCTCGTCAGCGAAGTGATGAGTCAACAGACTCCCGTCGCCCGGGTAATCCCCTCGTGGCGCGCCTGGCTGGAAAAATGGCCCACCCCAGCCGATTTGGCAGTCGCACCCAAGGATGAAGTCCTGCGTATGTGGGGAAAACTCGGCTATCCCCGACGTGCACTCCGGCTGCGTGAATGCGCAGAAAAGATCGTCGAAAGGCACGACGGCGAAGTGCCGAGTGACGTGGACACGCTGTTAGCCCTTCCGGGGGTAGGAGACTACACCGCTCGGGCGGTAGCGGCGTTTGCTTTTGGCGCGCGCACGCCGGTGGTGGACATCAACGTGCGCCGCGTACTCCGGCGACACCGCCAGGGCACGTACCTTCCCGGCATCGCCAAACGCGCCGACATGGCGCTCGTCGAAGAGTTGCTACCGCTCGACCCCACGACTGCAGCCGAGACTTCCGTCGCGCTCATGGAACTCGGCGCTACCGTCTGCCGAACGACACCCGAGTGCGAGGCCTGCCCCATCGCCACCAGTTGCGCCTGGATCGCCGCCGGTCGCCCCGAACCCGAAGACCACGAAATCGCCGCTGCTAAACGGCGTGTGCAGAAGTTCGAAGGCACCGACCGCCAAGTCCGGGGCTTGCTTCTCGACGTGCTCCGCGCCGCCGACTCCCCCGTCGAACAGGCCGCTCTCGATGCGGTCTGGGATGATGCACATCAGCGTTCCCGCGCACTGTTTTCCCTGCTTGACGACGGACTTGCAGAGCAAACTCCCGATGGCCGCTTCCAGTTGCCCCGTTAAAGCCGAGGCAATGCTCCGGTAAAGACCAGATTCGAACAAGTGCGTTGCCTAGAATTAGGAGCATGAATGCCTCGCTCCATCGATCTCAGCGCCAACGCTGTCTCTTTGGGGCTAGTAAGCGCAGAATTGCGCTGAGCATGGTGCTCGGAATTTCTCTGATTGGCGCTAGCGCGGGTGTGCTCAGTGGTTGCTCAGCGGTCGATGGGCTAGGTTCGATTGACTTCGGCTCCTCAGATTCTGACTCTTCTACGGTGAAGCGATTGCCTCCGGGGCAGGTAATTACGCAGACGCCATTCCCGGTCAATGCGCCCGCACGCGCACAGCGGGTCGTGTTTTCCTCCACAGGTGCACGCGACCACCGCCAAACAGCGGTATCTGGTACCGTACTGCAGCCCTATGCCCGCTGGTCGGAGAAGTCCCCACGGCCGCTGGCGGTGATTGCGCCGGGGACTCTCGGGATGGGCGATAACTGCGCCAGTTCGGTTGCGCTGCGCTACGAAGCACCTCCGACGCCTCCGGCACCTCAGCTGCTGGCACAGGGATGGAATGTTGCCATCGTGGATTACCAGGGGCTCGGCACGCCTGGGGTACATCCGTATCTCAACCGTGAGGTTGCCGGGAATAACACGCTCGATATGGCACGAGCGACTATTGAAGCTTTACAACTACCTGCAGATACTCCCATTGCGCTGTTCGGCTACTCACAGGGCGGAGGCGCCACCGCTGCAGCGGCCGAGCTAGCCGATGAGTATGCCTCGGAGCTGAACATCCGCGCTGTTTACGCCGGGGCTATTCCGGCCGATCTCACCGACACTGCACTGCATATTCGCGGCTCGGCGCTGGCGGGGCTCGTCGGTTACTTCATGAACGGCTTGATTGCAGAGTACCCAGAGGCAAAAGAACCAATCGAGCGCATGCTGAGCCCGCTGGGGCAGGATTTCCTGAAGCTCACGGCCGATGAATGCATTGGCGCCACTGTCGAACGTTGGCCTCGCAATGACACCAAGGCATTTACGGCCAACGACTTGGGGATAGCGGAGAATCTGCGCTCGCCGGAGCTCTCCCCCGTCGTTCGGCGCCACGTGGAAGAACAAGCTCTGGGGACAAAGACTCCCAGTATGCCCGTATTCGTTACCCATAACGCGTTGGATGATGTGTTACCCGTGACGTCGGCACGCAAACTTGTGCAGAAATGGCAAAAGGCCGGCGCCGACATCACCTACGTGGAGGTCGACACTGACCTCGGTGATGGGACGCACGGCCTTGCCTACGTGCTCACCCACGACGAGATGCTTGCGTGGGTGAATCAGAAAATGGGGAACTAGTGTGCTAGCGCACTAGCTGTACTGACGGTGAAATGCTCACCGACAGCCATCAGCCACTAACTACTTCTTCTTCCAACGACCGCGGAAGGTCAGGCCCTTGCCCAGTCGGACGGTGTAACCGCCGCGGCTGTTAATGGTCACCGGACCGATACGCTTAGAACCAGAGACTCCCGAACCCGAGTAGTTCAGCCACGTGTCCTTGTCCAGGTTCTGCTTCTTGCGAAATTGGAGCCCCATTTAGTTCTCTCCCTCGGAGTTATCGGATTCGACCTCGGCAGCGGCCTGGTCGGCAGCACCTTCGATGTCGTCGGCTTCAACACTCAGGGTGCCATCAGCGCTGCCGAGAACGTCCTTGTCTTCCTCAGACTCCCCCAGAGCACCGCCGTCGGCATCAACGTTCCCGGCCTTGCCCTTGTTGGTGAAGGTGAACTTCGCCTTGTCGACGTCCTTGGACTCGCCATCCCAGCCTTCGACATCGATGAAGACGGTCTCGCCGAGACCGACCTCACCGTAGAGAATCTTCTCGGAGAGCTGATCCTCAATCTCGCGCTGGATCGTGCGACGCAGCGGACGGGCACCGAGCACTGGATCAAAGCCACGCTTGGCCAGCAGGTTCTTGGCGCGGTCGGAAATCTCCATGGTGATGCGCTTCTCGTCGAGCTGGTCGCTGACGCGGGCCAGCATAAGGTCGACCATCTGGACAATCTCAGCCTGGCTCAGCTGCTTGAAGACCACAATCTCGTCGATACGGTTCAGGAACTCCGGACGGAAGTGCTTCTTCAGCTCGTCGTGGACCTTGTCCTTCATCCGCTCGTACTTGCCATCTTCATCGGCCTCGCCGACCCCCGAGAAGCCCATACCAACAGCCTTGGAAATGTCGCTGGTACCCAGGTTCGAGGTGAAGATCAGAACCGTGTTCTTGAAGTCCACCACTCGACCCTGCGAGTCAGTCAGACGACCGTCTTCCAGGACCTGCAGCAAGGTGTTGTAAATCTCCTTGTGGGCCTTCTCAATCTCGTCGAAAAGCACGACGGAGAACGGCTTGCGGCGCACCTTCTCGGTGAGCTGGCCGCCCTCTTCGTAGCCGACATATCCGGGAGGAGCACCGAAGAGGCGCGAAGCGGTGAAGCGGTCGTGGAACTCACCCATATCAATCTGAATGAGTGCGTCTTCCTCACCAAAGAGGAACTCGGCCAGGGCCTTCGACAGCTCGGTCTTACCAACACCAGACGGGCCGGCGAAGATAAACGAACCGGACGGACGCTTCGGGTCCTTCAGACCAGCGCGGGTACGACGAATAGCGCGGGAGACAGCACTGACGGCCTCTTCCTGACCGATAATGCGCTTGTGCAGCTCATCCTCCATGCGCAGCAGACGCGAGGACTCTTCCTCGGTGAGCTTGAACACCGGAATGCCAGTCCAGGAAGCCAGGACCTCCGCAATCTGCTCCTCACCAATCTCAGCGATGGTGTCGGACTCGCCCGCACGCCACTTCTTCTCGCGCTCGCGGCGCTCTTCGCCCAGCTTGCGCTCCTTGTCGCGCAGACCAGCTGCCTTCTCAAAGTCCTGCTCGTCGATGGCGGCTTCCTTCTGGCGGCGCACATCGGCGATCTTGGAGTCAATCTCCTGCAGGTCAGCCGGGGCAGTCATGCGCTTGATGCGCATGCGAGCACCGGCCTCATCGATCAGGTCAACGGCCTTATCCGGCAGGAAGCGGTCGTTGATGTAGCGGTCGGAGAGCGTAGCTGCGGCAACCAGAGCCTTGTCCGAGATGGATACGCGGTGGTGAGCCTCGTACTTATCGCGGACACCGCGCAGAATCTCGATAGTGAGATCCACACTCGGCTCCGGCACGTTCACCGGCTGGAAACGACGCTCAAGAGCGGCGTCCTTCTCAATGTGCTTACGGTACTCATCCAAAGTGGTAGCACCGATGGTCTGCAGCTCACCGCGAGCCAGCTTCGGCTTCAGAATCGAGGCTGCATCAATTGCGCCCTCGGCGGCACCGGCACCAACCAGCGTGTGAATCTCGTCAATAAACAGGATGATGTCACCGCGCTGGTTAATCTCCTTGAGCACCTTCTTCAGACGCTCCTCGAAGTCACCGCGGTAACGGGAACCCGCAACCAGCGAGCCCAGGTCGAGAGAGTAAAGCTGCTTATCCTTCAGCGTCTCCGGCACACGACCGTTGACAATGTCCAGTGCAAGCCCCTCCACGACGGCGGTCTTACCAACACCAGGCTCACCAATCAGCACAGGGTTGTTCTTGGTGCGACGAGAAAGAACCTGCATAATGCGCTCGATTTCTTTCTCGCGGCCAATAACCGGATCCAGCTTGCCCTCACGTGCAGCAACGGTCAGGTTACGACCGAACTGATCAAGCACCAGCGAACCCGACTGGTGGTTACCCTCCTGCACACGAGCGCCGGAAGTAGCACCGACCGGACGCTGCTCCGGAGAACCATCGGACTCATCGCCCTGGAAACCGCTGAGCAGCTGAATAACCTGCTGACGTACGCGCGGCAGGTCAGCGCCGAGCTTAACCAGGACCTGAGCAGCAACACCTTCGCCCTCACGAATCAGGCCGAGCAGCAGGTGCTCAGTACCGATGTACTTGTGACCCAGCTGCAGAGCCTCGCGCAGAGAGTACTCCAGCACCTTCTTTGCACGCGGGGTAAACGGCACGTGACCGCTCGGCGGCTGGGAGCCACGACCAATAATGTCGACTACCTCAGAGCGCACAGCATCCAGGGAAATACCCATGGACTCCAGCGCCTTGGCAGCTACACCGTCGCCTTCACTAATCAGGCCGAGCAGGATGTGCTCCGTGCCGATGTAATTGTGATTGAGCTCGCGTGCCTCATCCTGTGCCAGGACGACAACGCGACGTGCTCGGTCCGTAAACCTCTCGAACATCACTGCCCTTTCAAGTGTCTATTTTTGCCGTAATTCAATAAAGGTTGTTTCACCTAGCTTAAACGCGACGCGACACAGATTAATCCCTATAGCCGTACGCCAGTAGCGAACAGCCTGGTCGAGAGAGGTATCACTGCTCGTACGGCAGCAAAAGCTCCCGGCGGCAATGCCACCGGGAGGAAACGAATGTTGGAATGAATTACTCCTGCGCGTTAAGCCAAACGCCAGACAAGAAGGAGTATTTGCACGGGATATCAGTCAGTCTCCATAATCTCCCACTCATACGGAGTCACTTCACCGCGCACCTCGTGGTACGGAGAACTGAAGTACAGGGTGCCATTCTTATTCAGGACCACGATCCCGTGGAAGCTGTACTTCTTCCCTTCCTTCAGTCGGAATGGCGGGCGCGAGGCATCCCAATTTCCACCGCTCATTCCGGCTTCCCAACTTCCAGATGCATCCTCGAGATCAAAGGTGACCAGATTGTGGGCGTTCTTCTTGTTACCCCACTTAGCTGTGGTCTGGCAGCGGAACATGTCCTGATTTACCGACCCACCACAGACTACGGTTTCTCCGTCTGTGGAATAGCTGACATAGTCACGGTTGATCTTGGGGTAGTTCGTAGCTGCATCGGCGACGGACGGATTGACAACAGCAAGCGCAGTGGCGGCAGTGATTGCGGCGGCTACAGCGGAAATCTTCTTGGTGAACATGATCTCAGATTAAAAACTCTCGGACACAAAAGAAACGGGAGTTCTCCCCGGGGAGTTCTCCCCTAGCTAAACCATGCTGGACTGCCCAAATCTGGACAGTGGTGCCATCAAACGCACCACGATTTATCCGCTTATGTCACCGGCACAATGCAGTCAGAGAGCGATGCTGTCCAAAGCAGCACGGTCAGAGCGCATGGCAGTCTGTGACGCACCGAGAATGGATTTATATCAATGGCTTTCAAACTATTCAGCTTCCGAAAGACCTTCCGCCCCACCCGCAACTCCCGGGTTACGCTATCGCGTTCTGGCCTCGGATATTCCTATCGCATGGGGCCCGTTCGGTGGACGAAGAATGCCCGTGGCGGCCGAACCACTACTGTGAACACGCCAATTAAAGGATTGACTTATCGCAAGTACCGTCGTTAAGCGAGCAGTTTCAAGTCGTCTGCAGTGACCAATCGTGCTTCGATTGCAGCGACAACTACCAGCTGCAGACGGCTCTTTTGATTAACCCGTTGCCACTCCTTGCTTGAGACCAGCCCCTTGCTCAAAGCGGATTCAAAAAGTGCGGTGCGGTAATGCTCGACTGCCTTTGCGGTCTTGCCTCCCAGCTTTCGGCCGGCCTCGGCATCGGTGCATGAAACCATAATGGTGTCGATTCGGCCGCGCAGATAATCCTCCGCATATGCAGCGATCAGAGCACGCTGGCGCTCCGGCAGCTCCCCAACCGAGATGGTTTCAGTCCCGTCAGTTGGCAGCACGACCTTCGCATCGGCGTGCTCAATATCCTGTTTAATCTGAATTTCGTACTGGTCATCCTTGACGGAAAAGCGGATGAAATACTCCGGGTAGCTCAAATCAAAACGCTGTTGCGGAGCCAGCCGGAATGACCGCGACACCTCCGGAATGTGCACCATTGCAGTCACGTGCTCGCAGTTATTGAGCAGAAACCACATTCCGGATTCCGCATACACATACATTGCTATGCGGTGCATGTAGCGGTTATCTTCGCCCACTTTGAGGTCGGCGTCACGCCCGATGGTCAATCCCTCACTCGGATTGGCAACAATCGCATCCCCACACAAATTATCAACCACAAGTGGTGGGAGCGATGTCACGTTGACCAGGCCTTTCTCTCGCACCACCAGCCACCAACCGCGAATCAGGAACCCTACCCAACGCTCCTGGGGGAATCGCCCAACGACGGCTGAAGTGACTGGCATTCATGATAGTTATCCGAAATATAACAAATATTCTCGGCGTTATCGCTTAATTCGTCGTGGTTTGCATTGCCCACGCCGCCACCGTGTCATAGGCAGCAGGACAAGGATCGCCTTCACTCAAAACGACAAATACCGGACGAAGCACTTCGGGACTGGATGGCGCAGAACTTTCCGCCGGCTGAACCAAGCAGTAATTAATCGGCCGTGTTGCCTCGGAACCTTCGCTGTTCACAGCTTGAAATGAGCCTGACGTTTGTAGGACATCCAGCCGGCGACCATCGGGCTCCATTCGCAGTTTCACCACTTCAGAGCCAGCTGGTTCAGCCACTGACCGGTTCTTGCTCACGGCATCCAGAATTTCACCCCGCCATTTGTCATTTTCAGCCTCTGCAATCGGCTTCTTCTCATCAATACCGTGGCGAAATGGCAGCAAGAATTCATCTGCCGAAGCAAACTGCGTCGCGTGATATGCAGCACCGTTGAATGTTCCCATCCGCTGAATCCCCTGCCAGCTCTTCTCACCGATGGGGACGTCGCTTAACGACGTAAGGGTCCATCGGTCACCCACCGGAATCCGAGGCCCCTTCGCCAAATCGGGAGCGCGAAGTCGCATCGGTTCCGCAGAACCTCCGATAGCTACTGGCTGTGCCAAGTGCTTGGCACTAAAGAGACCGCCATCTCCAATGCCGCTACGTTCGGCAACAACAATGCCACCACCAATAAGGCCTAGACATGCCACTACGGAGAACGCTGCAAGGGCTTTCTTCCGGTTCTTCGGATTGCGAACCTCGACGGCACCACCATTTAGCGCAGCAATGAGATCGCTAATAAACGCATTGCAGGATTCGTAGCGTTCATCGGCGTCAACCGCCAACGCCTTGGCGAAGACCGAATCAACTACCGCACCGAGGTTGGTAACCGGTCGCTTACCGCAGTGCAATTGCCGCGCACTGGCCGCGTCAGTAGCTGGAAATGCCTTATATCCCTGCAACAGCTCGAATATCGTGCACGCAAACGCATACTCGTCACTAGCTGCACTAATGCAACCCTTAGTGAAGATCTCTGGCGCCATGTAGGGCAATGAGCCGGCAACACGATTGGTCACGCCAACACTGTCGATTTCAGTGGCGGTTGATACACCGAAATCCACAAGCGTCGCGCTTAACACAAGCCCCGACGAATCTCGCTCTACGACGATATTTGATGGTTTTACATCACCATGAATCACCGCTGGTTCGTGCTTTGCTAGCCGATCTAGCGCGGTAGCAATCTCCACACCAATCGACATGACCTCGCTCTTATCGAAAGTGCGCGGCGGATATTCGGCCAGTTCAGCGCCCAACGAATTACCGCTAATAAGAGTCATGGTGAACCAAAGCAGGTTCCCGGCTCGCCCGCCATCGAACACGGTCACAACGTTGGGAACGTGAACAGTGGCTGCGATAGAAACCTCGTTCTGGAACAGTGCCTCCATTCGCTTAGAAGCACTGGCCTCTTCCGGCAGTGGGACGATTTTCAGTGCTTCGTTTCGGCCCAGCTTGGGATTTCGTACTCGAAAAACAGTCCCCATATTGCCGGCACCGATGAGAGCTTCAACCTCGTAGCCCTCAAAAATATCGCCTACCTGGGGAAGATTAGTCATCGGTTCCGTTGCCCAGACCCATCGAGATTACCCACCATAATCTGAATCCCAGACTCAGAGCGGCAATCATAATTAGGCGAAACTTCTTGGCATTCCATCGTCAGTGGCTGACCGTCATACTCAATCTCGATTGTCGTCTGCTTTGGCAGTGTTCCTTGCTCTTGCCGCTGTTTACTGAGCGCCCGCACTACCTCGTAATATGCTTCACAGTCCATATCGGAGCCCTGGTTTGACCAGGCACTCTGCAGCATCGGGCACGTCGGATCAACGGTCGACGCTAAGACCTCTGGGTCTACGAACCGATCGTCGGCAGGCGGTGCGATTGTAGTCGAGGTTGGTTCCTGATCATCGCCCACATAGTAGGACGGCGAGACTTCCACTTCGGTGCTTTCAGTGGTTTCAAACAACCCGTCGGCGTTATCCTGCTGGTTAGAGCGGAAATTTAGGATCCAGACCACCATTGCCAGGATGACGACAACCAGAATGGCGAGCACGAACAGCAGAATCTTCCGATTTCGACCATCAGTATCGGAATTTGCACCGCTGTCAATGTCATCGACGCCCGGGATTAGAGTGCGATCGTCGGTCATCAGTTATCTCCTTGGCTGACAGAAACCTTCATCATCGTCGTGCGAGCAGCCGAAATCTCTTCCTCATTCATCACACCAATGCGCACGTGGGATTCGATTGAGCGACCCGATGGAACGTGAGTGCCTTCCACGGTAATCATGCCGTCTGCTGCTACAAAGAACTTAACCTGAATTGGCTGACCCTTGGGCAACGGCGGGATACCTGTCAGCATAGATTCCGATCCACTAATGATGTCATTGAGAGCGACATCTTCGGATGGAACGTCACTGGCCTGCTGATACAGCGTCAAATCTACTTCCTCTTGGCCATCAGCTACGGTCGAATACTCCCGGACCACCGGCTCAGACAGGGGAATCATGTCATTCTGGTTGACCAGATAGTCGATGTACGGGTTGTTCAGATGATCGACAACTCGAATGCCAATCGACTTTGGCAATACATTTGCCACCTTCTTCTCCGACAGCGCGGCTAGCTGCCCGGCGTCAATCCCTGTCTCAGCCGCGATCTGCGCAATTGACTGCTGTTGGACAGCAGGGCTGGACTCAGCATTAACCACTCCCCCGAGCTTGCTGATCATCGCAGCAAGGGCAGCACCCTTAGCAACGGCTAGATCAGGCTCAACCAACAGTGGCTTCTTACCCGTCAGACGCTCCACCAGTTTGGTTACGGCGGTCATTCGCGAAGATCCACCCACCAGGATGACCTCATCAATTGTCAGTCCCGGCTCCTTTTCCTTTGCCGTCTCCAATACACGGGTCAAAGGAATCTCCGTCTGCTCGAGCAATGGCGCCGTGACACGCTCCAAGTCTTCGCGGGTAACGGCAATCTTGGCGCGGGAACCAGAGTCACTGGCAAGTCGCACAGTGGCGCTTTCCGCATTACTCAGCGCCTCTTTACAGTTCACCGTCTGCTCATGCAACTTAGCGACGAAGGTCTCATCGTTTTCCGCCTCCTCGTCACCAGTCTGCTCAATGAATTTATCCAGGATAAATTCACCAAGCGCCTTATCCCAGTCAGCACCGCCCAGTCGAGCATCACCGTCGGTGGCAATAACCCGGAAGGTGTTGTCAATCCCCTGCACAATCGTGGCATCGAATGTACCGCCTCCGAGGTCATACACCAGCAAGGTCTTGTCCTTTAGAGGCTGCTTGGAGTCGTAGTAGAGGGCCGCAGCAACCGGTTCTGCTACCAGCTCCAACACATTGAAATTAGCAATCTGCCCTGCGTTGCGAGTTGCCTCGCGCTCCTTCGCACCAAAATATGCCGGCACAGTAATAACTGCCGAAATCTCGTCGTCAGCTGCTTCGTCTGGAACCAACGAGCGCAAAATCAATGAAGAAATCTCCTCCGGGGTATACGCCTTCCCGCTGAAATTCCATTTCTTATCGGTGCCGATGCTCCGCTTCACCAGCTCGATGACGTCATTGGGGCTGAAGAGCTTCTCTTCACGTGCCAGCTTTCCGACAACGGTATTGGCCTTCGATTCAAACCACACCACACTTGGTGTCGACAGATCTCCGTCGAGGTTTTCTTGAATGACAGGAACACCCAGTGAGTCCACGTAGGAAATTGCGCTATTGGATGTGCCCAGATCGATGCCGTAAATACGTTCAGCCATGATTTTTCTCCTTATTCTGAAATCTGTTGGATTCTTGACTTCTTTTGCCGTGTCAGCGCTCTAGTTGTGTGCTGGCCGGACTCGAGCTGTGCTCTGTTCAGACTCGAGTTTTGGCCTAGTTGCCGCTGTGCCGGTACACCGTGACCGGCGCCTTGGCCACCACAATTGGACTGGTAGAACTGGTGAAGGTGTAGTAGTGCGAGATTCGTCGTGATGGCGCCAGCGTGCGGTGCAGCGCGGGGTTATCCGAATCCGCGAATTTGGTACGACGGTGAATTGAAGAATCAAAGGCATCGCCCACCTTCGCCTCTGTAATTGCCACTCCCATGGACTGAAGCGCATCTGCGATCGAGTCCTGCAGGAAATCCAGGGTCGAATACAGGTCACTGCCATCAGTTTCGGTAGTTTCTTCGAGCCGCGAAAGGTCAGCGCAAATCCCGTCATGGATGGCCGCCAACTTTTCCGCCAGCGGCATCAACTGGGCGTACCAACGACGATCAGTCAGCGCTTCCAACTCTTCACTTTGAGAGCGCAATACTGCGTTCATTGTGTCCAGCCGTGTTTGAATCAAATCCAACTGCTTTACGACGTTCCCGGCCGCAACACCTGCGGTACTTTCAGCATCCGTTTCTGGGAGCTCTTCCACTGTCGCGGGAGGAAAATCCTGCTGGGCTGGAACTCCTTCCGCGGTGTCTTCATCATGGCCAAACTCGGCACCACCAAATTCAACACCGTCAAATTCGACGTTCTCAACCTTGGACCATGCAGCTTCGTCGGTGTCTAGTTTTGGATCTCCGGAATACTCGACCGGCTCCTGACCTGTGGTATCACCATTGTCGACCGTGCCCCGGGGGCCGAAGGACTCATCAAAATTCGGCAGCGGGGCGAAATTATGCGCTCCACCGAAGTCAACCTCCGGATACTTAGGATCTCGTTCCTGATACTCATCAGCACGACCGTCTGAATGTTTAACCGACCTTTTATTTTCATCCTTTTTGTTATTAAAGAACCCCATTTTTATATTCCTTCCCCTTAGCGAATAGATAGGCAATCGACACAAATGTAATGATAAATATAGAAAATAGAACCCATCCTAATTCATAGAAATTATCATTTATAACCCCCATGGCAATGAAATATACGATTCCAAAAACAGCAATCCATCGTTTTGCCACTCGCTTCTTTACCAACGCCCACAAGATACCGACAAAAATAGCCAGAACCGGTACAGCAATAAATCCATTACCCTCC
The DNA here is from genome assembly GCF_014335015.1 of Corynebacterium sp. LK31. NCBI lineage: Bacteria > Bacillati > Actinomycetota > Actinomycetes > Mycobacteriales > Corynebacteriaceae > Corynebacterium > Corynebacterium sp. LK31. The sequence goes on from NZ_PDGW01000006.1 coordinate 27,944, forward strand.
TGCATGAACTGCACTATTAAACCGAGCACAACAAATGGAGAAAGAAATCGTAATAACTCCTTGGCAATCGCATCCCCTTCACCGGCATGGGGCGTCTTAAAATCCGATTTTCCCCTTCCGGTATCAGCCTTCAAGACATCGTCTCGATTGACGTTTTGAAGGACGCGATTCTCAATTGTCGAATCGGAACTAGAACAGTAGGCTCCCTCAGCAATTTGCAATTCTTTACGAAGTCTCGTTGGGTCCAGCGACGATTCGTCGTTAAGCAGACCGAAAGTATGTCGAGTCACTAAATCCGCTGGATTATCGACTGCTTGCAACCTTCGAATAAGACCGGTGCGGGTTTCAGCCTCTGGCGAGCCGGTACGAAAACTCGCACCGATGGATTTAGTTGCACTCTTCAGCATGTCGCTATCGATCGGTTTGCCGTCAATAAAGCCTTCGGACTGTTCACGAAAACCGTTCGCAATGACATCTGCAATCGACCGAATGTCGGTATTTGCACTACTGGCCTCATCAAAGGCCGCCCAGACTCGTTTCTCCGCGTTGTTCGTCGGACCAGTCTCAATTTCCTGGCTATCTTCAACGTCGACGTATTCACGGAGCTCCATGCGGTTAGACGTTGGAACCAATATCCGATCAAAGAACTCTTCAAGCCCGTGCTCGGTAATCGCTTTTCCGCTGCCCTTTGCATACGGCTTCAAGAACCCCTCTTTAACTGCCTTCATCTGCACATCAGTGAAGAAGTACTGAGGACGCTGTACTCGTTTGAGAACAAGTCGAAAAGAAACACCGAACTTCTTTCGCACTGCGTCGACAAAATCTTCGGTGTGCAGCTCATCGATAATGTCCAGTGCGCGCTGGGACTGCTTACCGAAGAACAACAGGTCTCGAATTAAACGGACACGCGCTTCCCAAAAATCCGAGGAAGAGGCATCTCCGCCCATGGGAATGTCAGCAATCAGCTGAGCTAACTTGGCGCCCGTTGGCACTGCGCCTGGTGAAAATAGATTTCCAGCTAGGTTGTCTCGAACTGCGGGATTCAGACTCACATCTGCTCCTGAATCTCACTGATGCGAACACGCTGTTCTGGAGATAGGCCTGTCATAAACCGCCTGGCGGGATCTACTGCGATAAGCCATCCGGGGTCTACATGCTCCGGCAACAGTCGAATCATTGCCCTAGCAGGGCGTCCCGAATCAAGCGCGGAGACAGTTGTCAGAGTCTCTCCGTTGACGTTGGTGTCCTCTCGTTCTTCAAGCTCATAGGCAGTGCCGTAGGTGGAAAGCGCCTGCTTCATCTCTTCAAACGCCGCGGCAGTGTTGTAGTCGAATGCGGCGCGAGCGTAGATGTATTCCACTAGGACTACGAGAGCGAAAAGGATTAATGCTTCGAGCGAAATAAGGACGCTTTTAGACATAAGCGATGCTGCGGTGACTGCCAGCACCGTGATAATGAGGCCGGGAATCCAACTAGTCTGATTTCGCAAGAACCACATCGCAAACCCCATGGCGAATGGAATCAACATCGCCGTATCTGGATATGGCCCACTATTGATGGATTCCAAAATTCCGCCAATTATGAATCCGGCGATAATGAGTACGACTCGAAACATCCAGGGTGCCCACCAAACAAAAAATGGCGGAATGATACGACCTTCTTGATCTACACCAACACGGTTTGGAATAATTCCTTGATCCTCCAAATCACCGCGCCAACCTTTAGTACGATCTGGAACACCCTTCACAATATCTGTGGTTTTTGAGAAGTAGCTTTTGGCCACATCTTTCAGCTGTTGGAGGTTCATTAAACGGTTCTTTCCCTCAATCTTTTGTCCAACGATTAATTCGCTGAACCCGACAGGATTTAGTTAAACCTGCACGGGTAGTGAAAGTCACCGGGAGAACTCCCGTACCGCTTCTGAGGCCTCCGCTATAGCGTCGTCAAGCAGATGAAGAAAACGCTTATTCGGCGCTTAACTCGGAGGTTTTTAACGCCCATGACATCCCAGTTTCATTCAAAGCACGTTTTAGCTGTGGCAGCCGCCGCTGCTACCCTGACTCTGGTTGGCTGCTCAGGTATGCCCACTAACAACGCTGTCCCGGAGTCCCCCGCGGTGGTGACAGTTACAGAAACGTCCCCTGCTTCTGATGCACAATCCGAAACTCCTAGCTCGATTGAGAGCTCGACCGGGTCGGAAGAGCCAGAGCAGGAATATGCCAACAGTTCGCAGGATAAGAATTCTCCCAACAGCGAACTTTCAGACTCGGATGCCGACTCCGGTGCAGTAACGCTGAATAGCTCGATGGAGCTGACCAAAATTGGCGGCATGGAGCCCGGCAGTGCCAAGCGCCAAAACGTCAAGATTGACGCAACTGCTCACCAGAAAGAATTGGGCGGCTTCGACACTGCTCGGATCACGCTTCCCTTCGAGGGGGCCAATAGCCTGTTGACCTATCCCCTGGTTGATGGCGAAGCAAACGCGAGGTTGCTGTGGAATTTCAGCCAGTCTGGTGGTACGGAAACCTGTGAAAACAAGGTGGATGTCTACGATTCTGAGGGCAAACCGACTGCAAGTGCCAGCGCAGGTGTGACTGGACAACATACTCCTTGCCAGATCGTTCGCCGGTTTGGGGAGAAGGCCTACGCAACATTTACAGAACCCGGTGAATACATCGTTGCTGTGACAGCTCAGCAGCCAGGATTCGAACCAATCACAATCGCACAGAAGGTGAAGGTAGTCGGTTAAAAATGAACGCTCACGAACCCATCGATCCGTGGAATAGCAACCAGTCGGGCACTTCCGAGAAAGTGTCGGAGAGAGCTTCCGGCACTAAGTCCGGAAAGAGTAAACCTTTGACGCTGCCGCTCATCCTCGGCGCAGTCGGAGTGATTGTTGCCGGCGCGGCGGGGTTTGCCATGGGCGGTAAGAATGCTGAGTCCGAACTTGCAAGCGCGAGTGAAGAGATTTACTCGTTTCAACAGCAGGCAGAGGAGCGGGAAAGCGAGCTGCAAGCAAAGATTGATGAGCTGGAAGAAGCAAACTCGGAATTGGAAGACAAGAACACCAATTCCGACCAGGCCTCCATAGCCTCCTATTACTACAAAATGGCGCTCAGCTGGCTTAACGTCTGTGATGCTGGCGACTACATGCCGGAAGAGACTCACGCTGTGCCGACTAGCGTGAAGGACTTAGGTATTGGCTGTGGCTACAACTTTGAAGATTCCAATGGAACAATTCTCATTCTTGTTGGTGGAGCAGACGAAGACGCCCAGTCTCGTGCATCTACCATTAACGACCAGGACGGATACCTAGAAACCATCCGAACCGGGCATATACAGCTCAATGTGTGGGTATCCAATTCTGGCCCGTGGGATGATGCCGAACAACTGTCAACAGATATCGCCGACAATGTCAGCCATGCCGCTAAGCAGAATATGGCACAGGACACCGCAGGACAATAAATAGCGTCCCTGCCATAAACGCCCATGAACCCCCGCTCACTAGTGAGCGGGGGTTCATGGGTTACGTGGGGGGCCGATGATTCACAAAATCTACGGTGCCGATTAGAAAACTAATTGTTCACGCGGTCATCGTCATCGTCGTCATCAAAGTCATCGTGATCATCGTCGTCCATGCCATCGTCACGGTCATCATCCGTGTCATCAATGTCATCGCGATCATCGTCCAGCTCCTCAGTCGACGTCACCATAGTGGTCTGGACTGGAGTCGTATCGGATAGGTTCGCCCTTCGCCACCGAGTCGAGAGCGCAACTGGATAAGAACAGGTTTCAGGAGCTTTCCCCAAAAGAATCAGATCCAAACCAGAACCCCTCCCCGGCTAAGGTCAGCACCCATTGAGCTGCGAAAGAGAACTGATACTTGACTATCTTCACTGGTCACGCCACATATCTTCACAACTATTCGTTTCTGATAAAAAAATTTTGCAAAAAGCTACGCAAAAGTGACCTAGGACACTTATTCTTACTGTAAAAGAAACTAAATCGGCAGTCCTACCGATGAGGTTTCGCCTGATTAGGCCTCTCCGAAGACCACAGGACATGAACCACGGAAGATGAGTGACTATGACATCTAATCCACAGACCTCGATTCTCAATAAGGTGCGCAAAGCTTCGCGAGCTACCTCGGACCTCGTTCTCGGACTCGCACCGGTGACTCAGGCTGGCGTCCTCGGCTCGATGGGGCCCGGCGCGGCTGGTAAGGCATTAAGTTCCATCTACCGCTGGGACTTCCTGCCAGCTGGTCTCCTCGGCATTGCAGCCGGCCGCGATCCGCACCACACTGCGATTATTGATGATGGCGGCTCGCTGACCTACGAGGAGCTGCACGAGCGCTCCACTGCCCTGGCGCGAGCACTCCGTCACGGCGATATTCAGCAGCGCGACCGCATCGGTGTGCTGGCTCGCAACCACCGCGGTTTCATTATGGCTCTGTGTGCCCACGGTCGTCTCGGCACCGACCTGGTGCTGCTCAATACCGGCGCCTCCGCCGAGCAGACTCTGGCCGTAATTCGTGAACAGAAGATTGACTTCCTGTTCATTGATGAGGAATTCACTCACATGCTGCCGGAGGACTTCGATGAGTGCCCGGTCGCCGTGTCGTGGTTTGAAAACTACGGTGACACCTCCTGCGTTCGCGAGGGCTGGACCTCCATGCAGGAGATGCTGAAGACAGCACCGCCGGCAAAGTGGCCGACCGCCGAGCTGCCAACCCGCCCGCGCCGTGGCCGCGTTATTATTCTGACTTCCGGAACCACCGGCACTCCAAAGGGTGCCAAGCGTCCGGAGCCGCGCAGCTGGATGCCGGCATCTTCCATCATGAGCCGAATTCCTCTGCGTCAGCGTCGCCCGGCTTACCTTGCGGCTCCGCTGTTCCACACCTGGGGATTCGCGACTGCGCAGCTGTGCATCGCACTGCGTTCCACCATGATTATGCGCCGCAAGTTCGATCCAGCCGACAGCCTGCGCATTATCGAGCAGCACTCTCCGCACACCATCTTCCTGGTGCCGACCATGCTGCAGCGCATGATTGAGATTCTCCCGGACAACTACGACATCGGCGCGACATCGCTAAAGGTCATCGCATCCTGCGGTTCGGCTATTCCAGAGGGAATTGTCACCAAGACCCTCGAGCGCTTCGGGCCGGTTCTCTACAACCAGTACGGTTCCACGGAGGTCAGCTGGGCAACCATTGCTAACCCGGATGAGCTCAAGGCAAACCCAACCACAGCTGGTCGCGCACCGCTGGGCACTCGTGTCCAGATTCTCGACGAAGACGGCAACCGCGTCGCCGACGGCGAGACCGGTCGAATCTTCGTCGGCAACAACATGTTGTACGAGGGCTACACCCGCCCGGGCGCGGACAAGCAGGTCATTGACGGCATGGTCTGTACCGGTGACCTGGGTCGCATGGAAAACGGCTTGCTCTACATCTCCGGTCGCGAGGACGACATGATTGTCTCCGGTGGCGAGAACGTCTTCCCACGCCAGACCGAAGATGCACTCAGCCAGCTCGAGGGTATCCGCGAGTGCGCAGTCGCAGGTGTCCCGGATGAGCGCTTCGGTCAGGCCCTGGTCGCCTGGGTTGTCCGCGACGACTCCCCTGAGGGCCGCGCCCTGACCAATGAGCAGATTCGCACATACGTCAAGCAGCGCCTCAGCCGATTCGCCGTTCCGCGCGAGACCGTGTTCCTCGATGAACTGCCACGCAACGCAGTCGGCAAGGTGGTTCCTCGCCACCTGCCGAAGCCGTGGGAGAATGTCACCGAGGAGAAGGTGGCTTAGGGCGCAGGGACCGTCGTAAAGCGAACGGCAGACACGAAAAGGACGCGGTAAAAACTTCCGTTATGGAAGTTACCGCGTCCTTTTTGCGTGTCCTAGGAAGAACTAGAGCTGATTAGCCAGCGTTCAAAACACCGTAGTCCGTGACGGGCTCACGGAAAATCTCTTCGCCGTCCTGGGTCACGGTTACCGCATTCGGAGTGACGGTATACGTGTAGCCACCATTTTTCGCGACAGCACGGTTCCCGGAGAAACTATCTACTGTGTACGCATCCGGGGTATCCGAAATCTCACCGAAGTCACCAATGTAATGGCGCTGCTGGCGGTTATTGGAGTTCTCACAAATCACGGCCTTACCCGAAGAAGTCTCCGCCAACACACGCGCGTAATACCCACCCGAGCAGCGAGCGGTACTGCCAACCCAACCTTTGGCATCGATATCATCGCGATTCATACCGAACGCGCGAAGACCAAAATTTCCCCGCTGCGTAGTGGTAGGAGCGCTGCTCTCCGGCTGCTTCGTCGTTTCCGGCTCGACGGTCTGGGTATAGGTTTCCGTGTACGTCTCCACCGGCGCCGGGGACGCAGTGCTTGACGACGAGTCCCCTGCCGCAACCGTATCGGGAGACTGCGGGGAATTATCGGAGGAATTATTCAGGTAGTACGCGCCACCGATACCGGCGACCGCTGCAAGTGCGACACCGACGATGCCCAAAACCACGTACAGACCGTTGTTGCTCTTCTGCTCAGGTACCGGAGCCTGCTGATAAGCCGGATACTGCTGGGGTGAACCTCCCTGGTTCGGCCCCTGCGACTGGTACTGGTACTGAGGCTGGTACTCGTCTTGAGCCCCACCCTGCGGCTGCTCCCAGGCAGATGTTGCATAACCGTCCTGCTCCCAATCCTGCGGGGAGGACGAACGCGGGTTGTACTGGTCGGTCATCGCTAAATTCCTTATTACTTCAGAGCCACACTTGTGCTCGGCCAATAACGTGGTGGCTTGCGACTTCGCCCACAGCGGAACTTGCCACTACGTATTTTCCATTAACACTATGCGTTGCCCAGCGTACCCTGCTAGAAGCTAGCACTAGCTCAGAGTGGCACTTTGTTCTTGAAGAAATTGACGTAGTTCCGATCGGAGATCTTTCCCAGCATAAACTCTGGCTCCAACCCGAACATCGACCAACGAGTCTTCGTTGACCAGGACAGAGACTGAGGTGTCGTAGTGCGGTGGTAGCTAATTTGGTAACCGTCAGTGTGAACTCGAATCTGTGTGTATCCACCCGGATAGCCGAGTGCCGCACCCCGCTCACAGAAGTCCGTATCCCCGTAGTCAGCGATACCACGGCGGCTGCGGTGCGTATGACCAGCGAACACGCCTTTGGCACCCGGCGTGGCGGCCAGAATCTCCTGAAAAATCTTGGCCTGCTGCGCCTCGACCATGAATGCCTCACCACCGAAATGCGAACGCACCGCATCCTGAGTAAACGGGTGATGCGCAAACAAAATTGTCGGACGCTCTGGATCGTCTGCGAGTTCGGCACGCAATGCACGCATCTGCCGCTCATTAATACGTCCACCTGCATAACCAAACTCGGCGGTATCAACACCGATGAGGCGCACTTCGCCGACGCGAGTCGACCAGTGCTGCTGCGTCGGCACAAGACGCTGGCTGAAGTAATCCGGAACCGCGGTCTTGCCTTTGCGGATTCCGCGTCCCCGGAAACCATTGATATTGGGTAGCCCGGGCGGGTGCACATCGTGATTACCACGGGTGACAAACCAGTTTTTCCCAAACTCACCGAAAGTATCCAAAACCCTGATGAGTTCGTCATACTCCTCAGGGCGGTTGCTATCCGTGCAATCGCCATTGATGACGAGAGTGTCTAACCCGGCAGCCTTTACCGTGTCCACCAGACCCTGCAATTGCATAGAGGCAAAAGGCTGCTCTCCCGGACCGGAGGAAAGACCGAGGTTGCCAATGCGAATGCCGTCATGATTGGGCTTACCAATGTGTGTGTCATTCGTCAGCGCGAACGTCGCCAAATGTGCACCCTCCAGCGCTGGCAGAGTGCTTACGACGCCTGTCTTCTCCGGTGCCGTTTTGCTCATGGTGATATTCAGCGACGGAACCGCGCGACAGTTGTGTGACCAGCACTCAAAGCGGTACTCCCGTCCCGGCTCCAACCCGTCAATGACCACATGGTGGTAGCCCGACTCTGAGTACCCCTCGTGCACGAGCTCTAACTGCGTTGAATCCGCAGGACCAAGCAGCACCCGCTCATCCGAAGGAACGGTCGGCTTAATGAAGCCATACGCTGTCTGCACTCCCGGAGCATATGTTGCCCATGTAAATGCCACTGACGTGTCTGTGACAGTGATGACCTCCAAGTCGCTAGCCAGTACCTGCCACGACTTGGAATCCGACTGGGTAAGCCCCAGACCCGACGTGACGTACTCAAGGCCGTACGCTCCCGAGGTTTTCGCGACGGCCATTGAACTTGCAGCAAGAGTTGCAACAGAGAGGTAGGCCCGGCGGGAAATGCTCATGGCAAATAAGCCTAGAACCTAAAGATGAAAATTAGATGAACTCTCCCTCTAATCTCAGAAAAATAGGAACGCAACGACAAGAGACACACGGCCAAAACAGCGCAAAATAAAACACCGCCTACCAAGTCATGGCAGGACGGTGTTTTAGGAAAATGTGGCTTGAGCATCTTTGTGAGCTTTTACCGGCTCACCAGTATGTAGATTGCTCTGAAACTGTAACTACTTCAGTTCCTTGGAGGACAGGCCCAGGGTGCGGCGAGCAACGACCAGCTGCTGAATCTGCTGGGTACCTTCGAAGATGTCCAGGATCTTGACGTCGCGGGACCACTTCTCCAGCAGGTTACGCTCAGAGTAACCGAAGGTACCTGCCAGCTGAACGGCACGGAGGCAAATCTCGGTGCCTGCACGGCCGGCCTTGGCCTTACACTCGGAAGCTTCCAGAGTGTTCGGCTGCTTGTTGTCAGCCATCCACGCAGCGCGCAGAGCCAGGAGGTATGCAGCCTCCCAATCGGACTCCAGCTTCAGGTACTCAGCTGCAGCAGCGCTCTGGGTGTGTGCCGGTGCATCGTAGTCAATCTCGATGCCAGCCTCTTCCAGGATGCGACGCAGCTCTTCCAGCGAAGCACGGGAGACGCCGATGGCCATACCCGCAACCAGCGGACGAGTGTTGTCGAAGGTCGCCATTGCGCCGGCGAAGGACTTCTTAACATCAATGTCCGGGGAACCCAGCAGGTTCTCCTTCGGAACGCGGACATTGTCCAGGCGGAGCACTGCGGTATCCGAGGAACGAATACCCAGCTTCTCCTCCAGGCGCTCAACGGTGAAGCCCGGAGTGCCCTTCTTCACCAGGAAGGACTTGATGGCAGCACGGCCCTTGGACTTGTCCAGGGTCGCCCACACAACGACGGAGTCGGAACGCTCACCAGCAGTGACGAAGATCTTCTCACCGTTGATGACGTACTCATCACCATCGAGCTTGGCGGTGGTGGAAACTGCGGAGGAGTCAGAACCGAAGGACGGCTCGGTAATTGCCATGGAAGCCCAGGTCTTACCGAAAGCCTCCAGCTGCTCATCGGTAGCAACAGCTGCGATAGCTGCGTTACCTAGACCCTGGTACGGCAGGGACAGGGTCAGACCCACGTCACCCCAGCAGGTCTCAATAACGTTGAGCAGCGAAGCCATGTTGCCACCGTTTTTTACACCGGTGCGCTTCGGCTTCTTATCGTCACCACGTCCACCGGAAGCACCGGAGAAGCCACGGCCACCATCTGCCATGCCGTCCATCATGGAGGCAAGGGTGTCGAGTTCCTTCGGGTACTCGTGCTCAGCGAGATCGTACTTACGGGAAATCGGTCGGAAGATCTCAGCGGCGGCCTGATGCGACTGGGACGCGCCCGCCTTGAGGAACTTCGGCAGTTCGAGGTTAATCATTTTCTTTCCTCTTAATTCTTTTCGGCTGAAGTATCTAGCGGTTTACAGAACGACGATGCCTTCGGCGACACCAATTGCGCGGAGGTCACGGTACCAACGCTCAACCGGGTGCTCCTTGGTGAAGCCGTGGCCACCGAGCAGCTGCACACCGTCGGAACCAATCTTCATACCCTTTTCAGTGGCGAAGGTCTTAGCCAGAGCTGCCTCGCGAGCGAAGCCGCGACCCTGGTCAGCGCGGGAAGCACCGCGGAGAGTAATCATGCGGAGACCATCGAGCTCAATCTTGATGTCGGCGACCATGAAGGCCACTGCCTGGCGGTGGGAAATCGGCTCGCCGAATGCCTGACGCTCATTGACGTAAGGAATGACGTAGTCGAGAACTGCCTGAGAAGTACCCATTGCAAGAGCTGCCCAGCCGAGGCGGGAACGACGCAGAATGTCGAGGTATGCCTCTTCACGGTCTGCAGCCGAGGTGCTAGCGCCGCCGAGAATGTTCTCGGCCGGAACCTTGACATCCTTCAGGATGACGCGACCCATTGCGGCACCGCGCAGACCCATGGACGGGTCAGCCTCAACGTGGAGACCTTCAGTGTCGGACTCAACGATAACCAGAGCCGGCTTACCCTCGAGCTCAACACCGATGATGAACAGCTCAGCTGCGCCGGCGTTCGGAACGAAGGACTTAACACCGTTGAGGACCAGCGAATCGCCCTCGCGCTTTGCGGTGGTTTCAGGCTTGCGTGCGTCGAAAAGCGGGCGCGGCTCTGCGAGAACAACAGCGGCGGCCGGGACGTTCTCGCCAGCGAATGCCGGCAGGTAGGTCTTCTGCTGCGAGTCGGAGCCGTGAGCGGTCAGGGTGGCAGCGACACCGGCCGGAGCCAGCACTGCCAGAGCCAGACCCATGTCACCGTAGGACAGAGCCTCCGCGACCAGCGCGTTGGTGGTGACGTCCTCGCCGGTAGCGATGCCCTCGAAAGCCTCCGGGACGTTGATCATAGTGACGCCCAGCTCAGAAGCCTCAGAGACGAGATTCTCCGGGGGAGTTGCCTCGTGGTCGGACTTGTAAGCAGCCTCGCGCAAGCGCGACTCAGCAAACTCCTTAACCGTCTCGACGATCATCTGCTGATCCTCGGTCGGGGTGAGGTCGAAGAGCTTCTTTGCCTTCTCCTCGGCTGCGGCCTCCTGTGCAGCCTGGGCTTCCTCAGCCGGACGCTCCGGCTTACCGGAACCGGAAATCTTCTTAAACTGACGGTTCGCGGCACCAAGGGTCTTAAAACCGGACTTGGTGGACTGGTACACCACGCGGTCGATCTTTGGCTGAAGGTCGTACTTCTGGGCGAAGTCCGAACCAGTAATCGACGTGATGAACCGCATTGCCGCTCCGATAGCGTCGCGACCAGGGTTATTGCGGCCGACAGTCGAATCTTCGCGGTTCTTCTTCTCGCTCATGTGATCATGGCCTTTCGAGTCAGAACTATTACTGGCATAACAATAAAACAATCACGTGACCGTTGTCACAAGAATTGAAAAAACATTGCCAAGTAACAGAAAACTTTCAGGCTTCTAACTTGTCAGGCGATAACGCGGTTAACAACGTAGTTGCGATCAGAGAGCTCACCAAGCAGAGCCTCGGGCTCGAAACCGTACATCGCCCAACGGGCACGCGCAGTCCACGCAAGCGCATCTTCGCTGCTCAAACGGTGAAAGTTAACCTGGTAGCCACCGGAGTAGACATGCAGCAGTGTGTAGCCACCGGGGTATGCTTTGCACGCGCCGGTCTCCAAATAATCAACGCCGGCCCCAACATCACCGCGAGTACGCTTTGCACGGTGGGTGTGACCTGCCCCCGCAAAGAATACACCCGGAGCGTCGTTAAGCATCTGCTGCAAGCGTCGTGCATCAGCGCTGTTGAGAATGAAGGTGGGCCCGGCAGCATGTGTCCAACCAGCCTCGGAGGTAATTGGGTGATGAGCCAGCACAACTGTCGGCTTACTGGGGTCACGCTGCAATTCCCGCTCCAGTGCATCGAACTGTTCCGGGCTAATTTCGCCGCCGGACTCATCCAACTTCGATGAATCCAGCCCTATGACACGGACCGGCCCCTGCTGAGTGACCCACAGTTCCTGCCGCGGACGCCCCAGGAGAACACCGAAGGGATCGCGATGATTCTCGGTACCCTCCAAAACCGGGAATTCGTCGTAGCCAGCAGATGGATCGGCATCCGGCTTATGCGGACGATCATGATTGCCGCGGGTGACAAACCACTGCCGCTCCTGAGCACCAAAAGTATTCATAATCTCGGCAAATCGACGCACCTCCGCCGGACGTGCTTCCGACGTGGCATCACCGTTGACGAAAACCTTTTCAATCCCCATCCCCCGCAGCTCGGCGAGCGCAGCCGTCAGCATGACCTCGGGATACGGCGCGGCACCCGGTTCAGAAAAGATAGGAGCGGGGAAATCGCCGGTGATAATACCGTGCCCATTTTCGCCAATATGCGCGTCATTAAGGATGGCAATCGTGGTCAGGTACTCCCCTTCCGGAGCGACCAACGTCGTGAACTGTCCAGTTTGCTCGGGTGCATTGGGGAGGTTTCGGGTAATTAATCCCGGCTCGGCGACCAGTCCATTCGATCGACATTCGAAACGGTACGTGGTTCCAGGGCGCAGCTTATCGACGGTCACAAAGTGGTAGCCAACCTGCGTCTCGTCCTTATGTACCACGGGTAGCTCGCCGCCCTCATCGGCATCGACTGGCACTAGCGCAACTTCAGTGTCGGCCGGCGCCAGTGGAGCCAGCTTCCCCCACGCTGGATGTGGGCCTGCATACGTCGCCCACGAAAATGTCACCGACGTATCGGTCACGGTCACGACTTCCAGGTCCGTCACAACAAGGCCGCTGGTCAACCCGGTGAATGGAAACGGCGACTGGTTCGGGGCCGCCGATGCAACTGCTCGCGTCCCGACGCTATTGACGGCAACCGCTACAGCCCCCGCACCCGCTACTGCTCCCAAGCGCAATACGGATCGCCGATCAATTTTCTTATTCCCATTTACCGAATTCACGGGTGAAGAAATTACGGGATAAAAATAATCCCGGTGATAACACCGGGATAACTACACATGAATTCAGTCGCTTACGCTTCCGGCTTCACGATCGGGAACAGCACGGTTTCGCGAATGCCAAGGCCGGTCAGGGCCATCAGCAGGCGGTCAATGCCCATGCCCACACCGGTCGTCGGCGGCATGCCCTGCTCCATTGCGTGCAGGAAGTCCTCATCCAGAACCATGGCCTCGTCGTCGCCGCCAGCGGCCAGTCGCGCCTGATCCTCAAAGCGCTCACGCTGGACAACCGGGTCAACCAGCTCGGAGTAGCCGGTAGCCAGCTCGAAGCCACGGACGTAAAGATCCCACTTCTCGGTCACGCCAGGCTTGGAGCGGTGCTGACGAGTCAGCGGAGAGGTCTCGACCGGGAAGTCGCGGACAAAGATAGGACCGTCGAGCTGGTCTTCACAGAGCAGCTCCCAGATTTCCTCAACCAGCTTGCCGTGGCCCCAGCCGCCCTTCTCCGGAACCTCAAGGCCAATCACATCGGCGATTGCCTTGAGCTCCTCGACGGTCGAGTCAATAGTGACTTCCGGCTGACCAGGGAACTTGCGAGCAAGTGCCTCGTTCAGCGACGGGTACATCTCAATCTGCTTCCACTCGCCGCCAAAGTCGAACTCCGTACCGTCGGCAAGCGTAACAGTCGTCGAACCGAAGACCGCGACGCAGATTTCCTGAATGACCTCGCGGACGGTGCGGGCGGAGTCATCGTAGGTGCCGAATGCCTCGTAGTACTCCAGCATCGCGAACTCCGGGCTGTGCGAGGAGTCGATACCCTCGTTGCGGAAGTTACGGTTGATCTCAAAGACTCGCTCCATACCGCCGACGACGCAGCGCTTGAGGAAAAGCTCCGGCGCGATACGCAGGTAGAGATCGATGTCCAAAGCGTTGGAATGAGTCACGAACGGACGTGCAGCTGCACCGCCGTGCAGAGTCTGCAGCATCGGGGTTTCGACCTCGAGGAAACCGCGACGCTCAAGTGCGTGGCGCAGCTCGCGGATGACCTTGATGCGAGTCAGTGCGTTAGTACGAGCCTGCTCACGCATAATCAGGTCCGTGTAGCGGTGACGCACGCGGCTGTCCTCGGACAGATCAGCGAACGACACCGGCAGCGGACGCAGAGCCTTCGAGGCCATCTGCCACTCGGTAGCCATCACAGACAACTCGCCGCGGCGCGAAGAAATTACGCGGCCAGTAATGAGGACGAAGTCGCCCATATCTACGTCCGACTTCCAAGCAGCCAGGGCGTCCTCGCCGACCTCAGCCTTGGAAAGCATGGCCTGCAGGGTCGTGCCGTCACCCTCCTGCAGAGCGGCAAAGCAGAGCTTGCCGGTGTTACGAATAAACATGACACGACCAATGACGGTCACGACATCCTGAGTCTCCTCGCCAGCCTCGAGGTGGCCCCACTCTTCACGGACATCCTTGAGAGAGTGAGTACGGGGAACCTCAACCGGGTACGGCTGAATTCCAGCCTCGAGCAGGCGGTCACGCTTCTCGCGGCGAATGCGCAGCTGCTCAGGAACGGTGGCGGTGTTTTCAGGGGTCTTCTTCGCGTCAGTCACGGCTATAAAGGTTAGCCGACTACACCGCCGACCTGCTAGTTGAGTGCCCTTTAGACGCCAATCTTCTTGCCATCAGTGCGTACAACCTGAACGACGGCCGGGCGTGGCTGCTCCTTGCCGCCGTCCGGCCAGTGCGAGGTCGGGTTGGTGGTCGGGTCCGGGTTGTCGCCGACTGGATGACCCTGATCCGTCTCGATTTCGCCCGGGTGCTGGACGTTGACCATCACGCGGTTGGAGAAGATCTGCGGACCACAGGTCTCTGCAGCAACCGGAACAGTCAGGAAGCACTTGGTCTCACCACGACGCTCGCCTTCGACGGCAACGGCGAAAAGGCCGTCGTTGGAGTCCAGCGCGTTGCCGTCGGTGGAAACCCACAGGTTGCCGTACTCGTCAAAGGCGACGTTGTCCGGGCAGGAAATTGGCGAGACCGATTCCTTGTCGAAGCCACCGAAGCAGGTGTAAGCCTCGTTCGGGTCACCACAGACCAGCAGGAGGTTCCACTTGCCCTTGGTACCGGCGTGGTCATCTTCCATCTCCAGAACAAGGCCATTCTTGTTCTCGGTGATTGGTGCGACCTCGACGGCGTCGGCAAGCGGGCGCCCTGCACCATCCTTGCGTTCCTTGCCCTTGTCGTCCTTCGCGCCCGCCTTACCGCGGTACTTGTTGTTGGTCAGCGCCGCGTAGACCTTACCGGTCTTCGGAGACGGCTCGATATCCTCCGGGCGGTCCATACGGGTCGCACCGACCTTGTCACCGGCGATGCGGGTGTAGATGCAGACCTCTTCGGCGGTCATGCCATCAACGTGGGACTCGTGCTTGCCGTCTGCCTTGGCGGTCATCAGCGGAAGCCACTCAATGTCACCGTCGAAACGGCCGTCCTTCGGCAGCTCACCGGAGCCGTCAATCTCGGACTCGGAATTACCGTTGAACTTACCGACGTAGAGAGTGCCCTCGGACAGAATGCCCATGTTGTGCTTGAGGTCCCCCTCCTTAATCTTGCGGGAGGAGACGAACTTGTAGATGTATTCGAAACGCTCGTCGTCGCCGGAGTAGCACACGACCGTGCCGTCGTCGGTGACGTAAATCTGACCGGCTTCATGCTTGAAACGGCCCACTGCGGTGTGCTTGACCGGGGTGGAGTTCGGGTCAGATGGGTCAATCTCTACCAGCCAGAAGAAGCGGTTCGGCTCGTTCGGCTCCTTGGAGACATCGAAGCGGTCGTAGTACTTCTCCCACGCGCGGTCGGACAGCTCTTCATTCTTGACCGAGTAGCGCTTGAGCTTCTTAACTGCGTCCTCGTCCTTGAGCTTGCCAACGTTGCCGAAGTACTGGTCAACGTTCTCCTCACCGGACAGGTAGGTACCCCACGGAGTAACACCACCGGAGCAGTTGTTCAAAGTTCCCTCGACCTTCATACCGGTCGGGTCAGCCTTGGTCTTCAGCAGATCGTGACCAGCAGCCGGGCCGTCAACTGTGAATTCGGTGAAGCCAGTGATGCGACGGTTACGCTTGTCGCTGAGAATTGGCTTCAGGAATCCCTTGTCATCCTCTTCCACAGCAAGGATGGTCTGGCCGTGGGCAGCCAGTCCGATGTCGACCTGCTCCTTAGTGGCATCTTCTTTCTTGTAGGCACGGAACATCATCGGCTCGGTGGTGTACTCGTGCGAGCAAACGTACAGCAGTGTGCCGTCTTCAGCCTTAATCAGGCCAGCGAAGTCATTGTTGAAGCCGAACTGCTTCAGCTGGTTTTCCGGAGTCTGCTTGTCAAAGTCGAACTCCGGGCCACCCTCGTGGATTGGGTCGCCCCAGCGAATCAGAACATTCTGCTCGTAGCCGTCCGGGATAACGACTGCGTCTTCCGTGTTCGGCTTGACGGCTTCGAAACGCATACCCTCCGGCGATTCGTCCTTGCTACCGTCACCGGCAGCAGCGGTACCGGAGGCGTCGGAGCCACCTGCGGCGCTGCCCGAATCATCAGAGGAGCAAGCGGCCAGCACGGCGCCACCGCCGACCGCAAGAGCACTAGCACCAGTGACCTTCAGTGCCGCGCGACGGGAGAATGCGCGCTGGGAGAACGCCTCCTTCGCAACATCACCGAAGTACTGGTTGTCCGAGAACTCGTTCGGAGCATCGTCAGCACAGGCATTACCACACTTGTAAGTGCAGGTCAGAGAGCTGCGAGAGGTAGCAAAAGGATTTGTCAGCAGATTCTTGCCAATACGAACCACGGGGAGACCGCCTTTGTATAGCTTCGACTAGGTGAGGAAATGGAAAACTAAAACTTTTAGATCCTCTAAGAAGCTAAGGACGTTGCGTTACCTTTCGGTTTCTAAAAATCAACTCGCCAATGAGCTTTAGCTGACGGTCTAATGACTTGCGCTTTAACGCAAAGTGAACACCCTGGTGTTGCGGTTCTCCGGCTCGACTCTTCTCTCCAACTACGCAGTCGAGCCCCAGCTCTGCGGGCTACGTGGACTAGCCCTGGTTCTCCGGGCTACGCGGATTCTTCAAATCAGAACCCTCCGGCACATCCGCCGGGTCATTGCCACTTTCCAGAATCTTGTTGTCCTCATCGACGAAGATGACATTCGGCTTGTACGTACGCGCCTCAGCGTCATCCATCATTCCGTAGCCGATGATAATAACCAGATCACCCGGCGATATCAGACGAGCGGCGGCACCATTGATAGAAATGATGCCCGAGCCGCGCTCTCCGGTAATGCAGTAAGTAGTAAGCCGGTTGCCATTATTGATATCGACGATGTCGACGGCTTCACCTTCAAGCAGGTCGGCCGCTTCCATCAAATCAGCGTCAATCGTGCACGATCCAACGTAGTGAAGATCAGCCTGAGTCACCGTGGCACGGTGAATCTTGGACTTCAACATAGTGCGAAACATGAAAAAGGTAGGTCCCTTCCTGGATTCGTCCCCTGGATGCTTGCCTACCGCGGCACCCCTTAGCGTGGCAGGTTGTTAGTCGGCACACTATAATACGACAACTTCCCAGCCACGAAAAACTACTTCGAAAAGCCGTCCTACTCGCTGTCCTGCTCAACGCCAAAGCCGGCGTTCTTCAGGTTTTCTTTGCTGGACTCATCTTTCAGGCGGGCATCCCGAGCAGCGCGGACCTTTTCCTGCAGCTCAGCCAACTCAGCAGCCTCTTGCTCAGTCAGCTCGCCGTCCAGCCCCGCAGCCGACAGGGCCGCTGACGCAATTTCGGCGTCCTTCTGCCCGAGCTGACCGAAACCGTTTGCCGAATCCGGGCGCGGCGCACCCAGAATCAAGCCAACATTATCAATGAGACGAGTAGTGCCGACCTTCGCAGCAACCAGTAGGCGAGCTTCAGTCTCCTGGCCGTCGCCGCGCAACACCTCGTCGGAAAGCGGGGCGAGCGCAGCGTCACGCAGCTCCAAATAATCCAACTCGACCTCAGGCTGGCTGGCGAGCACGCCACGCGCGGTTTCCAGCACAGCATCCGCACCACGGTCCGCGACAAAAGCGCCGGCAGTCAGCGCAGCGGACAGGGTTACTGCGAGATTGCGCTGCTCCTCGGAAAGATAGCGGTTGCGGGAGCTCATAGCCAGCCCATCGGCCTCGCGAATCACTGGCACACCGTGCAGCTGCACCGGCATATTCAGGTCAGTGACCATCTGCTGCATCAGGCACAGCTGCTGGTAGTCCTTCTCACCAAAAACGGCATCAGTGCAGTTGGTGATGTTGAAAAGCTTGTTAACCACTGTCAACGCACCGGCGAAGTGCCCCGGGCGAGTAGCACCTTCGAGCTCAGTAGCCAGCGGCCCCGGCTGCACGGTCGTGCGGAAACCGTTGGGGTACATCTCCTTCGCGTTCGGCGCAAAGACCAGCTCAGCACCGACAGCGCGGAGCTTCTCCACGTCTTCATCCAGAGTCCGCGGGTAGGCATCAAAGTCCTCCCCCTCACCGAACTGCAGCGGATTGACGAAAATCGACACCACCACAACAGCGCGCGGCAGTGTCTTCGCGGCCTGTACTAGTTCAAGGTGCCCCTGGTGTAGCGCACCCATCGTAGGTACGAGCACCACCGGCCGCCCGGTCTTCCGCAACGCACGGGTGACCTGCGCGATTCCCGCAATAGTCCTGTGAACAGTTGTCTCTCCGGCGGTATACCCCGTCATGTTTCCTCCGCGTTCAGATCTACCGGACCAAACTTTTCGTCCGACGGCAATACCTTACGCCACATCCCGGATGACCAGAACAACCAGCCCGCTCAGCTCATCGGCGCAGGTACCGCAAAACTTCGTTGGCGCCGCGCAGCTCGGCGATGCGCTCGGCAAGAGCCAGGTAGGCGGTTCCCATTTCCGGCGCCACCGCTTCAATTTCGCGTTCATGCTTGACGACGGTTCCAAGGTCGTCCCGCGTCACCGGGCCGGTCAGCCCCCGGGAACCCCACCTCAAGGCATTGTCCAATGAAGCTTCAAGCAGTGGTCGGAGCAGTTCGGCGGCCTGGCCTCGACGCAGTTCAGCTAGGTCGGTGTCTTCGGCTGCCGCATCTCCGCCGATAGTGGTTGCCAGCATTTCTACTGCATCGACCACAACTGCGCCGAGACCGTTTGAGCCGTGGGCCATAGCCGCGTGATAGAGGCCGCGGTGCCGTTCGTTGATGAACACCGGACGACCACCGAGTTCACCAATGAGCAGTTCACTGACTGTTTTCGCGAGCTCATCCCCAACCGTGATGCCCCATGGGCAACCGGTCAGAAGCTCGGAG
This sequence comes from Corynebacterium sp. LK31, assembly GCF_014335015.1. NCBI lineage: Bacteria > Bacillati > Actinomycetota > Actinomycetes > Mycobacteriales > Corynebacteriaceae > Corynebacterium > Corynebacterium sp. LK31. The sequence continues at coordinate 47,143 of NZ_PDGW01000006.1, forward strand.
TCGTCGTCAAGCCCTGCGAACGTCATTGCGGGATGGGCTGCGATGGTCAGCGCGCCGGTGAGCGCGACCGGATCGAGCACGGCACGCCCGAGGGATCCAGAAGTATGCATGACGATGCGTCCGGGGCCGACGTGGCGGGCAACTTCCTCGGCAACCTCGGCGATGGCGCGATCCGGCACGGCGATGACGATGAGCTCGCAGGTGGAAGCTGTGTCGGCAATGCTACTGACCTGGGCGTTCGGGAGGCGTAGATGTGCTCGTGTGACCGATTCTGGTGAGCGCGCGACCACATGGGTGACACGATGCCCACAGCGCTCTAGCGCTTGGCCGAGCGCAACCCCGACTTTTCCGGCAGAAATAATCCCCACCGTCAACCGCGGAGCGGTTGTCCGATGGGGATGGGAATCATGCTGGCTTTGCGTCATGACTGACTAGGTTAGACCAAACCAGCTATGTGCGGTGAGTAGGCCGCGCATACGCAGCTGGCGGCTAGGCTTCTTCGTCCTCGCGCTGCTCCCTCTTCTTGCGCATCTGCGCCATCAGCTCGGCGACAGTGAGGCTGCCCTTGTTGTCCTCAGCACGGCGCCGACCGTGGCTTGCAGGCTCTTGCGCCGTTTTTTGAGCTGACTCTTCTGCAAGGTCCTCATCGCGAATGGCCTGCAGCTGGCGAGTCGGAGAGTCCGAGGCATCGTCCGATTCCGGCGCAGCGAATGGGTGCCGTGCACCGTGTGCCTCGTGAGCACCGCCCTGAGAATCATCCTCTGCAGCGTCCTCGGCCGGGGTTTCCTGCCAGTTGATGGCGCGGAAAGAGTTAGTGGAGAACTTCTCCTTGGAAACGGTTTCGTCATCCTTGGAATCGGCGACTTCGTGGACGTCAACCGGCTGACCAGACGGCGAGAATGTACGGCGCATGTCGGTGGCCTCGGCATCTTCAACCGGCGAAGCGGAGGATGCGGAGCCCGTGCCGCCGTGCTGGGTATGAGCGCCGACAGTGCCGTTAGCGGTCATCTCAGCACGGTGGGAAGTCGCGCGTGGTGTCGGCCGGTCGTGACCGGTCGGATCCTTCATCGGCGAGGCTTGCTGTGGCGAGTCGAGCTCACGCAGACGCTCGGCCTGGGCGCGAAGAGCAACCTGCTCGTCGTCGAAATCCTCCCCCATGAACTCAGCAAGCTGGGCGCGCAGTGCAAAGACCTCAGCGCGCAGCGCCGCAATGTTGTCATCGTTGTTGCCCTCAAGCGAGTCCAGGTAGTTCTGCTCGAGAATCAGTTCCTGCTCACGGTGAGTAGCCAGCTCGCGGTCAAGCTCCACCTTGTGCAGCTCCTCGATTGTCTCCAACCGCTTGCGCTCCAGCGCAATGGTCTTGCGGTATCGAGTCACCAGCACAGCCCCGATAACTGCCGACCACAACGCCAGCAGCACGGCAACCTTCATCCACCCGGCAGAGGAGGCAAAGAGCATGACGATACTGGCAATCACCGCGAGCATCAGCAGCACAACCATGAGAATGACGGCGGTTTTCTCCGTCATACCATCGGTAGAACTGAATTTCGTCACATCATTGCTCTGCTCATCTGCATATGCCGCATCAGCCCCGGAGTTAGCCCCAGCGGAGTAGCTTTCGAAAGCCGAAGAAGGCGACGGAGACGGAGACTCGGCCATATCCGACGAAGTAGCTGCCGCGTCGCCCTGAAAATATGCGGCATCACCCGAGCGCTTCGGGTCATTACCGGCGTTGGAGAGGTCAGTCATAACTCCCACCCTACCGAGTTAGTTCCCATTTCCCCGCTAGGAGGCGAAGAATTTTCGCCATCAGTTGGCAATTGGCAAACTTTTTCCAGCCACAGCCCCGCCGCAGCGAGCAAAATGCCGGATACTGTGCCGACAATCATGATCGGCCCGTCGGCCTGTGCAGCCGCAAGCTCCGTCCACTTCGGCAAAGCCCACAGCACGCCACCGGCGTACAAACCTCCGAGAATCGCCCCCAACCATGCGGATGCCGTACCGACCACCAGCCATCGCGACAACGTTAACGGCTGCACCTGGCTGCGATCCTGCCCGACCTTCCCCTCTTTCAGCACCGACTTAATCCACCGCGCTGCCGCCACACAGACAGCTGTGAGCAACCAGGGAAACCCCAGGTCCCACCAACTTCGTGGCCCGAGCGCACCGAAAAACTGTGCCACGATCATCCATGACGCCAGTGCGAGAACCAGCGCAGATGCAGCCAACGTAATCGGTGAGGTCGGTTTCATCTCTAGGCCTCTTCTCCATCCGCGCTGTCTGCTAGACGCACTGCGTTTACGTCTTCAGGTGCCAGCTTATCGACGAGTGCCGCGACCCGAACTCCCCCCAATTCGGCATCCGGGTCGGCATCGAGCCACGGCACCAGTACAAAGGCACGCTCGGTTGCCCACGGATGCGGCAGGGTCAGAGTCGAATCGTCAGAGATGATCTCCTCGCCGGTGTCCTTGTCGATGACCTGCACAATGTCCACGTCGAGCGCCCGTGGTCCCCAGTGAATTTCGCGCACTCGACCAGCGTCATTTTCCAGTTTCCAACCAGCTTCCAGCAGCTCCATTGGTGTCCGGGACGTATCGACAATGAGCACGGCATTGAGGAAGTCACCCTGCTCTACCCCACCCCAAGGTGGGGTGGCATAAATTTTTGAGGCTGCGACCAATTCATCGGCGAAGAAGGCCTGCACACCAGTTAGGTTTTCTCGCGCGCGGTCCATGTTCGCGCCGATAGAAAGAACGGCGCGAATCATGCCAACCGCTTCTTCCGCGAACGGCGGGCTGTTACCGCAGCGTCATCAAAGTCGAGCGGAATGGGCGCATGCGGTTTGTGAATGGTTACTTCCACCGCATGTAACAGTGGGGACAATCCGCGTTCGGCGCGGCCATCGTCGTCGGCAAGCACTGCTTCGGCAATCTCGGTCGCGACGGTTTCGATGAGGTTGCGCGGAGTGCCGGTCAAAATTCCGTGCGCTGTGGCTGCGATGTCGGCGTAGTTGACGGTGTCGTCCAGCTCGTCGCTGGCAGCGGCACCGGAGAAATCCAACCACAGGGTGACATCACAGATGAAGTCCTGGCCATCGCGGCGCTCGAAGTCGAGACAGCCGTGGTAGCCGCGGGCTTTCAGACCTTTGAGTTCAATGCGATCAGCCACTGTTTCTACTCGTCTCCTTCCAGAGCCGCCTCGGCTGGCGATTCAGCAGGAGACTCATCGTGCTGTGCAGCGCGGTTAGAGCCACCTTCCGGATAGTCGCCGGCCGCGGTGTAACCGGTCAGTGAGCGGCCAAGGTTCCATGCCTGCGCCACCCGCACTGCGTCGAGGTTGTCGGCCACATTGTGAACTCGAACCGCCCATGCGCCCGCCGCTGCGGACAGCGCGGAAATTGCCGTAGTCGCAGCATCAGCCTGCTTTGGTGCGCGTGCCTCACTGCCGACGGCGGCGGCGAAACGCTTGCGGGAAGCACCGACCAACACGGGGAAACCGAGGTCAATAAGCTCCGGCAGGCCGTGGAGGAGCGCCCAATTGTCATCGGCGTTCTTGGCAAAGCCCAGGCCTGGGTCGAGGACAATATTTTCCTCGGCGATGCCGGCGCCCATGGCACCGTCGACAAGCTGAAGCAGGTGCTCACGGACATCGGCGACAATGCCGTCCGGGTGAGTTTCGGCGCGTCCAGAAGCGGAGCCGAAGCGATCGGTCTTCCAGTGCATCAGGCAGATGGGCACATCGGCATCGGCGCAGACTGCGTACATGTTGGGGTCTGCGAGACCGCCGGAGACATCGTTGATGAACACCGCGCCCCTGGCGATTGCTGCCTCTGCGACACTTGCGCGCATAGTATCGACGCTGATCAGGTGCCCGTCTGCCGCGAGCTCACGGACCACCGGCACGACCCGGGCAATTTCCTCATCCTCGGAAACGCGGTGTGCGCCGGGACGAGTGGACTCGCCACCGATGTCGAGAATATGTGCGCCTTCAGCGAGCAGCTCGTGCGCATGGGCAATCGCCGCGTCGAAGGTCTTGTACAGGCCGCCATCGGAAAAGCTGTCCTCGGTGACGTTGACAATGCCCATCACTTTGCAGAGCTGATTCTCGATACCCATCTCCGCCGGCTGTCCTGCCTGCGCTTGCAAGGGGGATTCAGTCACCTTGTTGTCCAGCCTTTCCAATCGACCATTTAACTGTTGCGTTAGCTCTTGCGGATGAGCGCCATTGCCTCTGCGCGCGAACGGGCATCCGTCTTGAAGCCACCGCGGACGGCTGAGGTCACCGTGCGCGCACCCGGTTTGCGGATACCGCGCATGGCCATGCAGAGATGCTCCGCTTCAATGACGACGATCGCCGAGGCCGGATCCAGCCGCTCCACCAAGGCATCCGCAACCTGACTGGTCAGACGCTCCTGCACCTGCGGGCGCTTCGCATAGCCATCGACCAGACGAGCGAGCTTGGACAGGCCCGTCACACGACCGTCCTTGCCCGGGATGTAACCAATGTGGGCAACGCCGAAGAACGGCACCAAATGGTGCTCACAGGTGGAGTAAATCGGGATGTCCTTCACCAAAACGAGTTCTTGATGATCCTCGTTGAAGGTCTTTGCCAGCACCTCAGACGGATCTTCAAACAGGCCCGCGAAAACCTCACGGTAGGCTCGCGCCACTCGCGCCGGTGTCTCCTTCAGGCCTTCCCTGTCGGGATCCTCACCGACGGCAATCAACAGTTCACGAACCGCAGCCTCGGCCCGCCCCTGATCGAATTCGCGCTCCATGATGTGTACTTATCGCTCCTCGTTGGTGTCCGGCTTGTCCTGCCAGGCGCTGTTGTCTTCGTTTCGCTTGACGACGCCGTCCTTATCCGAATCGTGCATCTGTGCCCCCTTGTCATCGGAGTTGTCGGCGTTCTTCGGGTTTTCCGGACGTTCTGTGTGTTCCGGCTGCTCGTTATCCGGCAGGCGGAATCCGCGCAGCTCCTGCTGTTCTCCTGCCGACGGCATCACCGTAGTCGGGGTGGCATCGCTGCCAGAGTTGTCCTGGCGGTGACGTCCGCCCTGCCTGTCCCACGGCATCTTCGGAGGGGCAGGGATATTCGCGGAGCCGTTGCCACCGCTGCTACCAGTACCGGTTGCCTTCGAGCCGAAGTCCGGCGCACCTGCCGGGTAGTTAGCAGTGCCCGGGTGCTGGCCACGCGCGTTGCCCTGGCCTTCCTGCGAACCCGGCTGGTTCTGCCCATCAGGGCGAGGAGTCGGCGCAGGCGCCGGTGCCGGTGCGGGAGCCGAACTGTGCGTGCTGCCGGTATCCTTCGGCGGCCAACCTGGAGCGGTCCAACCAGCCGGCGGTGGGGTGCCACCGTAAACCGGAACATTCGGTCGGTCCTGCTGGGCGCCCGGCAAACCCGGGACACTAGCATTACCGGCACCAGCGGAGCCTGCCGGCCCCTGACCATTGCCGTTGTTGCCCGCGTCCTGGTTCTCCGGTTCGCGGCGACGCACCGGCGCGAAGATGTTGACACGCTTCGGCGGTTCCTCGCCGCGCTCGATTGCCAACTCCACCGGTGTCTTCACCGGCTCGCGGCCATCGGCCGGGTGCTTAGTGTCGCTATCGAAGAAGTTCAGGCGCTCACGGGGAACGACATCGGTGAAGATAACTTCCAGATCCGGACGACGCAGAGTCTCCTTCTCCAGCAGTTTCTCAGCCAGAACATCGAGAGTGTCGCGGTTTTCCTTCAAGATGGCGTAGGCCTCGTCATGAGCCTTATTGATCAGCAAACGAACCTGCTGATCAATGGTTGCTGCCACCTCCGGAGAGTAGTCCAAAGAGCCGCTGCCACCGCGGCCGACGAACGGGTCGCCCTGCTCCTCCCCGTACTTCACCGGGCCGAGCTCCGGCGACATGCCGTACTCGGTCACCATGGCGCGAGCAATCTTGGTGGCCTGCTCAATATCGGCAGAAGCACCGGTAGTCGGCAGTCCGAAAACCAGCTCCTCGGCAGCGCGACCACCCATGGCGAAGACCAGACGGGCAAAGAGCTCTGGCAGGTTATACATGCCCTTGTCGTCCTCGGGGACGGTCAGCGCATGTCCACCAGTGCGACCGCGAGCCAAGATGGTGACCTTGTAAACACGCTCGATGTCCTTCAGCGCCCATGCGGCCAAGGTGTGACCACCCTCGTGGTAGGCGGTGACCTTCTTCTCCTGCTCGGAAATCACCTTGGAGGTACGACGCGGACCACCGATAACTCGGTCGACTGCCTCTTCCAACGCATCCGCAGTAATGATGTTGCCGTTGACGCGAGCGGTCAGCAACGCCGCTTCATTCAGCACGTTCTGCAGATCAGCACCGCTCATACCGGCGGTGCGCTTCGCCAGCGACGTCAGATCCGCATCCGGACCCAGCGGCTTGTTCCGGGCGTGGACCTTCAGAATTGCCTCACGGCCCTTCAGGTCTGGCGCACCCACCGGAATCTGTCGGTCAAAACGGCCCGGACGCAGCAGCGCCGGGTCGAGAATATCCGGACGGTTGGTCGCAGCCATGATGATTACGCCCTGACGATCACCAAAACCATCCATCTCCACCAGCAGCTGGTTCAGGGTTTGCTCACGCTCATCATGGCCGCCGCCCATACCGGCACCACGCTGGCGACCGACGGCGTCAATCTCGTCGATGAAGATAATGCACGGGCTGTTTTCCTTGGCCTGATTAAACAGGTCACGGACACGAGAGGCACCGACACCGACGAACATTTCAACGAAGTCCGAACCCGAGATGGTGTAGAAAGGCACTCCTGCCTCACCGGCGACGGCGCGGGCCAGCAAGGTCTTACCGGTACCGGGAGGACCGTAGAGCAGAACACCACGCGGAATCTTCGCGCCGAGCTCCTCGTAGCGAGCTGGGTGCTGCAGGAAATCCCTAATCTCGTCGAGCTCCTGGACGGCCTCATCGGCACCAGCAACATCCTCGAACGTATTGGTCGGGGTCTCCTTGTTCAGCAGCTTGGCGCGGTTGCCACCAAAGCCGAACATGCCGTTCTTGCCGCCTTGCATGCGGCTGAAGAAGTACATGATGACGAAGAAGAAGATCACCATCGGCAGCAGGAAGCCCAAGGTGGACATCAGGAAGGAATCCTGCGTGACCTTGGTATCGAACTTCTCCATGCCCTCGGCGGCGGTGACCTTGTCAAAGACTTGGTCGGTCGCACGCGCTGGGTACTTGGTCATCACCTTCGTGACGTCCTCAGTGCCCTCGACCTCCACGCCCTTCTTCAGGGTGAGGCGAATTCGCTGTTCGCGATCGTCGATCTGAGCTTCCGTGACATTGCCCTTATCCAACTGGGTCAGGGCAACGGACGTATCCACCTCGCGGTATTCCCGGGAATCATCCGCCAGCTGAGTAATAGCAAAGAGGATAATCAGGATGATGCCGGCAACGGTGGCAAACCGGAACACCTTTTTCTTGTCCATACAGTGGGTTCGCTTTTCGCTCTCTACATCTATTAGTTGCTTTTATTAATTGTACGCATCAACGAGTTCTTCTCGAAGACACATCAATGACACAACGTGGGGCCAGGGCTCATGGCACCTGACCCCACAGTAGGCATAACGCATCGCAACCGAAAAAAGTTTCCAACTCCTACTTTTCATCGCTAGAAGACAGCTAGAACTGCCGGAGGTACGCGCGCAATGCCCGTCGTCAAGCATCGGCACTGTGCAATAGCGCCGAAGACAGACCTAGCCCTGGTAAACGCGCGGGTGAAGCGTGCCGACGTACGGCAAATCGCGGTAACGTTCGGCGTAATCCAGGCCGTAACCGATGACGAACTCGTTCGGAATGTCGAAGCCAACATCCGCAACATCCAGGCTGGTGCGCACAGCCTCCGGCTTACGCAGCAGCGTAATGACCTCCAGGGAGCGCGGATTACGGTTGCGCAGGTTCTTCATCAACCAGGACAGGGTCAGGCCGGAGTCAATGATGTCCTCGACGATCACAACATCGCGTCCCTCAATATCTCGATCCAGGTCCTTCAAAATACGCACCACGCCTGACGACGAGGTGGAGTTTCCGTAACTGGAAACCGCCATGAACTCCATCTGGCTGGGAATGCTGAGCTGACGAGCAAAGTCAGTCAGGAAGAACACCGCACCCTTGAGCACTGCGACCAGAATCAGATCGCTGTCGGCATCCTTGTACTTCTCATTCACACGATGCGCCATCTCGTCAATGCGAGCATGCAGCTCCTCTTCGCCAATGAGAACTGCCTCTACCTCATCGCCGTAGGGGTTTGCGGGGACGTTGAAATCCTTCACATCATGCATCGCATTTCCTTTCCGCACTTCTATGGCGGCGTGTCGATGGAGCGTAACTGCCCCAGTGCAAGTTCAGAGCTATGGCAACCGATTGTTCTCAGCCGCCGGAAGTTGGATTGCGGCACCCTTCTTAAGGCACCGCGGGACGATTCATTACCAATTGTAGAGTGCCATCTTTTCGCTCAACGACCAACCTGGCATTTCTGTCAGCACCATCGCGACCACGGGTCACCGGCACTTCGCCCTGGCCGTGATAGCGGTGCACGAGCGCCAACACCATGCCGATCTGTTTACTGCTGGGCTCCGCACCCGCCTGCCTCAACCAACGTGCGAGGACGCGCACCGCGATGGCGTCGTCGAGCTCAGCCACCCCTCGCACAGACAGACTCCCGCTTGCCAACGCCTCTTCCTCCCCCAGCAGCGCATGCAGAGCTGACTCGGCGTGAGCGTCCAAAAAGTCATTGTCGACTGCGGCAATCGCCGCAGTCTTAGCGAGATTTTCCGCCACCCCCGGACCCAGCTCCTGCTCCAGCAGCGGCAAAATCGTCTTTCGAACCCGGACGCGGGCGTAATGGTCGTCATGGTTGTGCGGGTCATGCCACACCTTCAAGCCCAGCTCTTCGCAGCAGAGCTGAGTATCTGAGCGTCGTACACCGAGCAGCGGGCGCAGAATCCGAGTCCCGTCAGACCACGTGAGGTTGTCGCGGATGGCGGACAGCGCCTGCGGACCACCTCCCCTGGCCAGCCGCAGCAAAACTGTTTCCGCCTGGTCGTCCAAGGTGTGGGCAAGCATCAGCGCCGCACCTCGAGATTGGGCGACCTCCCGTAGGACTCTGTGTCGTGCCAAACGCGCCTCGTATTCGGGACCACGGTCGGAATTGTTGTTGATATCGACCGCGATAACCTCGGCCGTAGCCCCCATCCCCCGAGCTATGTGGGCGGCGCGCTCGGCGACTTCTGCAGAGCCCTGCTGAAGCTGATGATCCACGACGACGGCGTGGACTTTGCGGCCGGCCAGCGCACCCTTGGGCCCGAGAGCTTCCGCACAGGCCCCGGCGGTCAGGGCCAGCGAATCCGCACCACCGGAAAGCCCAATGACGACACCGCTGCCCAATTCCTGCCCCACCTGCTGCACTATCGCGCGGACAGCTTGCCGAATGATGAGGAAATGAGGGCTGCGGTCCGGCCAAAAAGGTCTAGCCAACGCGCCCACCACTTGCGATGGTTTCCATCGCGGTAAGCAGAATTCGCTCCTGGGTCGGGCGCGCAATCAGTTGCACCGGCACCCCAGAGGTCGGTTCCACAACGATGCCAGCCGGGAATCCCAGGTAATTCCACGTCGAGACGTAGGGAGTGAAGCGCAGATTGGACAGCAGGTTCACAATCCAGGGCATGCGATGCCACGCGCGGATTCGCGGTGGGTTCTTGGCCAGAGCCGGGGTAATCAAGATGGTGTCACCCGGTAGCTCACGCTCGATGCGGGCGCCATCGCGTGCCACTTGGCGGCCATTGATTGTGAAACGCAGCAAGCGTCCAATGCCGGCGTGGACTCGATTGCGCCACTCCAGGTGATCAGGGCGCGGCTCGTCGCGAAGCTGATCCGCCACCCCCGCAGTCCAGCGCGCGAGCATCGGCAGTGGGTTCAGCGGGTACGGCATGTTCTTTTCCGTGACGGCAAATCCCTTGTCCGCGAATACTCTCGCCGCCTGTTGTGCCGCATCGACGTACTCCGGTGCAGCCTTCAAACCGAATACGGGCGCAGTGGTGTCCACGCTGACGGCGAAGTTTTCAGGCAGGGTCTTCGCCGGATCCTCCGCATCCACCATGCCATTTGTGAGGATCTTGGTGATCAGGCGCAAGTCATCGTTGTCGACTGTGAGCACCCCTTGGACAGACATTCCGTACCAGTCATTGCCGCCCACGCGCCCCGGCATTGTTCCCGGGGTCGCCTTCAGAGTCGAAAGCCCGCAGCACGCTGCAGGGATACGAAGTGACCCCATGCCGTCGTTGCCCTGCGCAAACGGAACCATCCCAGCGGCGACAGCCGCTGCGGATCCACCGGAGGACCCACCCGGAGTGTGCCCCGGCAGAATCGGATTATCGACTGCCAGCCCCGGCAGCGTCGTCGTCCCCCACGTACAGAACTGCGGATTCACCGTAGTTCCCACCGCGATTGCACCGGCGCTAGTCAACTGCTGGACAAACGGGTTCTCTAGAGCGGTGTTTTCCTTCAGCGCAAATGGCACACCTGCAAGCGGCAACTCCGAGAGTTTCTCGCTTTGCTCGAGTTCCCGCGCAGCCTGCAGAGCCCTATCCGCCCACACTTCGCGGAAGGCATGAATCCCTCCATCCAGTCTGGCGATAGCGTCGAGACTGCGCTGCACGCTGTCCACGGGGCTTAGCTTTCCCTCGCGGACCTGTGCGGCAATCTCGCGAACGGTTGGCAAATTCCTAATCGCGGAAGTGTGAGAGGCCATTGCGGATTCATCTCCTCAAATTATTTTCAGTGGCAAATGAATCTCAGTTTAGATATCCGCAAGGGCGCTCGCTGCCTTATCGGACGCAGCTCTTGCCGGCAACAGGCTCGCCTCGTTGGAAATCAGTGCGAACGTCAGCACCTGCCCCGACTTCGTCACCACATATCCCGCCAACGCCGAGGCTTTATTCAGCGTGCCTGTCTTCGCACGGACGATGCCCGCCCCGGACTGACCAGCAAAGCGCGTCGCCAGAGTGCCGGACACTGCCGCCACCGGCAGGCTGTCCAACAGTGGGCGCAACCGCAACGCAGTGCTTTCCGACGACTCCTGCGACTCCGCCAGTCCTCCCTGCTCAGCCGATTCCACCGGCCCCGCGGCGGAATTGAGCACCTCGGAGAGATGCTGCGGAGAAATACGGTTATCCGTGCTCAGGCCGCCGGAGTCCGACAGCACCGCACCATCGAGAGGAAAACCGTGCTCCGCGAGAGTGTCACGCACGGCACGTGCGGCCCCCTCAAAGGTCGGCGGCAGACCGCGAGAGATAGCCACCTCACGGGCAATGGACTCTGCGAGCACGTTGTCGCTGTAAATCATCATCTCGTGCACACGGGTAACTAGCGGAGCCGACTGCACGAGCGCAACAATGTCTGGGTCCAGAGGTAGTGACTGACCATCCTTGGCTGCATCCCTCAGGCTGCCTCCGTTTTCCGCACCAAGCGCCTTGGCCAGCGCATCAGCTGCATCCGCAGCGGGCGTGGCGCTGCGCTGCGATTCTTCATTCGTCGGATCGATACGACCGGCATCCATCATCACCGACTCCACCGGTGCGATGTAGCCGTCCTCCAACCCCTCGCGCTCCCAGGTCTCGTGGAAACTCTCGGTGAATAGAGAGTTGTCGAGATAAACCTTGCCGACCCCCTCCGGAATGACCACGGAAATCTTTTTCGCCAACTCAGCGATTGAAGCCGAGTCCTGGAAGAACCCTTCCCCGTCCTTGCTTAAGGTAGGGTCGCCCCCGCCGTGCAAAACGATGTCATTAGTCCCCGTAACCCGGGAGACGCGGGTGGAAACCCGATGATCTTCACCTAAGTCCAACAGTGCGGCAGACGCGGTGAGAATCTTCATGCTGGACGCCGGCAAGGCCACCGCGGTGTCATTGATCCCCCACAGTTTCTGGCCGGTAGTAGCATCGCTAACAATTCCATGCAGCTCACCGAAGGCTGGATCGGCCGCAGCAGCGTCCATGATGGCGCTGACTTTTTGGGCCAGAGCGCCGTCGTCAAGCGAAGACTGCGCCGCCGTCACAGGAGCAGAGACATGACTGACCGCGGGCGGTGCATCGACAACAATCTGACGATTGTTATTGACGACAACCGCTACGCCGCTGCCCGCTGCGATAACGAGAACACCGGCGATGGCACCGCCGATTTTCAGTCCGCGCGACTTCTTGGATTTGCCGGATTTTACGGAACTGGGCGATTTTTGCGTGCCCTTAGCGGCGGTTTTGGAGCTGTCAGAGTCGGTACTACCCACGGTCACAAACACCTTCTTCCTGAAAACAAAACCTCACTTAAGGTGCACAAATAAACGGTTTTGAGCGGGTTTCGCATAAGATAGCCGTCAGAGAAGTGTACACCGATTATAAGGAGTCATCGCCGTGAGCGTTGAGGTCACTATTGAGATCCCGAAGGGTCAGCGCAACAAGTACGAAGTCGACCACGAGACCGGCAAGGTCTACCTCGACCGCTACCTGTTCACCCCAATGGCCTACCCGGCCGACTACGGCTTCATCGATGAAACCCTCGGCGAGGATGGCGACCCGTTGGACGCTCTCGTGATCCTGCCGGAGCCGGTTTTCCCGGGCGTTATTGTCAAGGCTCGTCCGCTCGGCGTTTTCAAGATGACCGACGAGGCCGGCGGCGATGACAAGCTGCTGTGCGTCCTGGATGATGTCCGCTTCGACCACTACCAGGACATCGACGATGTTTCCCAGTTCACCAAGGACGAGATTGAGCACTTCTTCGTCCACTACAAGGACCTGGAGCCGGGCAAGGAAGTTTCCGGTTCGGGCTGGGGCAACAAGGCTGAGGCTGAGCGCATCCTGGCTGAGGCTATCGAGCGCCACAAGTAAGAGCCACAAGTAAGAATTGCGCTAGCCAATCTCCCTTCCTGGGGCTCGCACCTTTGACGCAGTTCCTGTGATTCAGCGCTACGGCCGTCGGAGTTTTCCTCCGGCGGCCTTTGTGCTTCCGGCGATAAGGTCAGATTGCGTATAGTGCGCACTATGGAAACCGTAAACGTATCTGAAGTACCCGAAGACGCACAGATCATTGATGTCCGCTCACAGATGGAGTGGGATGACGGCCACGCCACCGGCGCCGTTCACATCCCCATGGAAGAGATTCCGTCCCGCTACGGCGAGCTAGATTTGGATTCCGACATTTACCTGATGTGCCGCTCCGGTGGACGCGCCGCTCAGGTTTCTTCCTGGTTGGAGAAGAACGGTATCGACACCATCGTCATCACCGGCGGCATGATCGACTGGGAGCACTTCGGCCGCCCAATGGAGAAAGCCAACTAAATCAACTACAACTGCCCTGCCTACCTGCAGGGCAGTTTTTCATTTATTTACCCACCCCAAAGCACCGACCTTCTAACAATCCGCAGGCAAACATGGGCATTATTAGTTGGCCATGTCCCATTATTGATGGTTCCCCAGATTGTCTAGTATGGGAAGTATGTCTGATTCATCCGTACTTTCCTCGGCGGACTCAGCCGACACCAGCGGTGGTGTGGCAGCCGACGTAGACGCGAAGGTGCCTGCTGTCGACGCACAGAGCGGCACCAAGGCGAAGAAGGCTCGCAAGGGAGCGAAAGCCAAAAACAAGGCCAGCGCTAAGTCCAAGTGCAAGCCCGGCTCCGCAAGCGAACTCGCCGTCGCACCGGCCGCCCTGCGCAAATCCGCGTCCTGGTGCCTGGCGCAGCTCGATGCGGCTGTCCGCGCCAGTGTCAACGCGGCTCTTGGCCGCACTCAGATTGAGTCGATTTCCATCCGCGGTTATTGGGTTCTGGAGGCCATCGCCGATGGCGGCGACATGGCTCAAACCGAGCTGAGCGCGCTGCTCGGCATGGACCGCTCTGACATGGTTCGCCTGATTGACTCTCTGGAGTCGGCAAATCTAGTCGAACGCACCCGAGACTCCAAGGATCGACGCCGCCAGCTCATCGCGCTGACAGAAACGGGCAACACCACCCGCGCATCTCTGCGACGCTCACTCCGCAGAGCCGAACGCGCCGCCGTCGCCGAATGCGCACCCGAGGTACGCGCGCTGCTTGCATCGCTTGCCGACGACTCCGCTGCAAGCCCCGAAACCGATGCCGGCGCGAAGAACCCCGAGACCACTACCCCAGAGGTCACGGCCACTGAGACAGACACCAAGGACATGGCGGAGAATAAGACGCAGGCGACGTCGTCAAGCGATGCCCCGCGTCCTAAACGTAAGAAGTCGAAGAAGAAAAAGCGCAAGAAGAAGAATAAGAAGGGGTCTTCTAAGTGACAACCACTGAAGCGAAGTTCCTACGCGCTACGGAACAGCCGCTTGAGCGCACACTCATTGACATTGTCCGGGCGACCGCGCGAAGGTTCCCCGAGGCTGAGGCCATCGATGACGGCGAGGTTGTCGTCACGTATGCGGAGTTGATCAACGAGATTGATTCCACAGCTACGTGGCTCTACGAACAGGGCATCCGTCGCGGCGACCGCATTGGTGTGCGGATGCCGTCGGGAAGCCGCGAGCTCTACCTGGCAATCTTGTCCATCATGGCCGCCGGAGCCGCCTACGTTCCGGTGGATGCGGATGACCCCGACGAGCGTGCAGAAATGGTCTTCGGCGAGGCCGGTATCGCCGGTTACTTCGATGCTGAAGGCCTGCATTTGGCTGGCTCCACGGCACGTAATCGCCCCCGCCCGCTGGACTCCGATGCCGACTCCGACGAGGAAGAGACGGAACCGACACCGCCGAGCGCACGCGAGATCATCTCGCAGGAGCCCACTCCGGACGACGACTGCTGGATTATTTTCACCTCTGGCTCCACCGGCAAGCCCAAGGGCGTGGCGGTCACCCACCGCAGCGCCGCCGCTTTTGTCGATGCGGAGGCCCGCTGGTTCTTGGCGAACCACCCGGAAGGACCGCTCGGCCCGGATGACCGCGTTCTCGCCGGCTTGTCCGTCGCCTTCGACGCCTCCTGTGAGGAAATGTGGCTGGCCTGGCGAAATGGAGCTTGCCTGGTGCCAGCCCCGCGTTCACTGGTGCGCTCCGGCGTGGACCTGGGGCCATGGTTGATTTCCCGCCACATCACCGCTGTTTCCACGGTGCCGACACTGGCCGGCCTGTGGCCTGCCGAGGCGCTCGACAGCGTGCGCCTGCTCATCGTTGGCGGCGAGGCCTGCCCGCAAGAGCTGGTCGAGCGTCTGTCCACCCCAGAGCGCGAAATGTGGAACACCTACGGCCCCACCGAGGCCACCGTCGTGGCCTCCGGCATCGAGCTGAAGCCCGGCAAGCCCGTAACCATCGGTTTTCCTCTGGACGGCTGGGACCTCACCGTCATCGACGAAGAGGGCAACCCCGTCCCACCGGGCACCAAGGGCGAGCTGGTCATCGGCGGCGTGGGACTCGCACGCTATCTGGATCCGGAGAAGGACGCCGAGAAGTACGCACCGCTGCCAGCCCTCGGCTGGGAGCGTGCGTATCGCACCGGCGACCACGTCATCATGGACGAGGCCGGACTGTACTTCACCGGCCGCGTCGACGATCAGGTGAAAATCGGCGGTCGGCGAATTGAGCTCGGCGAGGTCGAGGCGCACCTGGCTGCCCTCCCCGGCGCTACTCAGGCGACTGTCGTGGTGCAGAAGACCGGTGCTGGCGATTCCATCCTGGTCGGCTACGTCGGCGCCGGTGGCGACGCCGCAGCCATGGACTATGACAAGTGCATGGACACTCTCCGCGATGCCATGCCAGCCGCGATGGTGCCACGCCTGCACATCATGGATGAGCTGCCGGTTCGTACCTCCGGCAAGGTCGACAAGGCGGCGTTGCCGTGGCCCCTGCCTGCGCGTGCGGGTGAGGGCGACGTCGACAAGCTGAGCCCTGTGGAGAAGTGGCTGTCCGACATCTGGGCGGACGTGCTGTCCGTACCTGCGCCCGGCGCGGCCTCGGACTTCTTCGCCCTGGGCGGCACGTCCTTGGCGGCGGCGAGCGTCATTGCGCGCATTCGCCAGCGCGCCCCACAGGTCGCCGTGCGCGATCTCTACGACCACCCGCGCCTGGGAAATCTCGCTGAAGAGCTGGTCGCGCGCGGTTTCATCAGCGACGACATGCTTGCCGACGACACCAGCGACCCCACCGCTCACCTGGAAAAGGTGCCCGAGCCGACGCCTGTCTCCCGCAAGACCCGTTGGGCGCAGGTCGGCCTCATGGTGCCTCTGCAGTGGGCACGTGGCATGCGCTGGGTAACGTGGCTTGCGATTATCAACTGGGTTATCGGCGGACCGCTGGCGCTACCAGGCTGGTTGGTGGCCGTACTGGCCGTGCTGTTCCTGACCCCGCTGGGGGTCATGCCCATCAACGCGGCGACGACACGCCTGCTCACGCGCAACATCACCGCGGGTGATTACCCGCGTGGCGGTTCGGTACACCTGCGGCTATGGGCGGCCGAACGCCTGGCGGAGAGCTCTGGCGCCCACTCTGTGGCGGGCGCTCCGTTCGTGCTGTGGTACGCCCGCATGCTGGGTGCCCGCATTGGTAAGGGTGTGAATCTGCACGCGCTGCCGCCGGTGACGGGTCTGGTCAAACTGGATGATTACTGCTCGATCGAGCCGGAGGTAGACCTGTCCGGATACTGGGTCGATGGCGATGTCGTCCACGTCGGCGAGGTCACTATTGGCAAGCACGCCCGCATCGGTGCCCGTTCAACGCTGCTGCCCGGCGCGCGTATTGGCAATGACGCTCACATCGAGGCGGGTTCCACCGTCACCGGCGAGAAGAAGGTCAAGGCTGGCGCGCGCTGGTCGGGTTCCCCGGCTCGCAAGGTCGGTCGGTCCAAGCACCGCTTCCCGGAGGAAGTTCCGCCGGCTCGCCGCCACTGGGTGGCTATCTACGGTCTCACCGCTGTCTTGCTGACATTGGTGCCGCTGTCCGCTGCGGTCGCGATGGCTGCTGTCATCGGTTGGGGCACGGGGCTTATCGACGGCACCACCGAGCTAGCCACCTCGAATCTCTGGTCAACGCTGGGCAGTGCCGTGCTGTGGACTATTCCCGCCACCTTCGTCGGTGTTGCGGTGTATGCCCTGCTGACGCTGATTCTCGTGCGCCTGTTCAGCATCGGTCTGAAGCCGGGAGTGTTCCCGGTGCGTTCGCGCGTGGGTTGGCAGTCCTGGGCGACAATTCGCCTGATGGACGCTGCCCGTCACGACCTATTTTTCATCTACGCCTCCATGCTGACGCCGCTGTGGCTGCGTGCACTGGGCGCCCAAATTGGTCACGACAGCGAAGTCTCCACCGCGATCGGTATTCCGAAGTTCTTGCACGTCAAGGACGAGTCCTTCTTGGCTGACGACACCATGGTCGGCAGCTACGAGCTCGGCGGTGGTTGGCTGCTGGTGGGCGACTCCCGCATCGGCAAGCGCGCCTTCCTGGGCAACTCCGGCATCACGCTTCCGGAACGCAAGCTGGCGAAGAACTCGCTGGTGGCCGTGCTGTCCTCTACCCCGAAGAAGACCAAGTCCGGCTCCAACTGGTGGGGTTCGCCGCCAGAGCGCATGCGCCGCGTGGGCACCGTCTCCAGCGATGAGTCGGCGCAGACCTACCGTCCGACTACGGGATTGAAGGTCGCCCGCGGCATCGTCGAGACACTGCGCGTCCTGGCACCGATGGTCTCTCTCATGCTGGCGACGATCACGCTGTTTAGCCTGCAGGGAATTGTTATGTTCACCGCGGAGCTGGTCACTGCAGGTGGCGTTGGCGCTGCCCTGCTCGGCCTGGTGGTTGCGTGGCTGCTCTCCCCTGCCGTGCTACTGATTGTTGGTGTGCTGGGGCTGCTCATCACGGTCGTGGCCAAGTGGGTGTGCGTCGGCAAGCACAAGCCGGGTGATCACCCGCTGTGGAGCAAGTTCGTCTGGCTCAATGAGCTGCAGGATACGTTCGTCGAAATGGTCGCCGCGCCGTGGTACCTGAACCCGGCGATGGCCACCGGCGGCATCGCACGCGCAATGCGACTGCTCGGCGCGAACGTTGGCCACGGGGTGTGGCTGGAGACGTACTGGCTGCCCGAGACCGACCTGGTCACCATCGCGCGGGGCGCCTCTGTCGGCCGCGGCTGTGTCGTCCAGACGCACCTATTCACCGACCGCGTGATGACGCTCGACACCGTCCACATCGGACACGGCTCCGTCCTAGGACCGCACTCAGTCGCACTGCCGGCATCTGTGCTTGACGACGGCTGCCGCGTCGAACCCGGTTCTCTCGTCATGCGCGGTGACCACGTTCCTGCGCACACCTCCTGGCGAGGTAACCCAATTGAGCCAGTAGTGGCCAAGAAGTAGCCCGGATTGAGTGGGGGGCTTAGGTAGGAGCCTGGTAGGCACAACGGGCTGCAAATGTGAAACTGTGAGAGTTTATGACACTTTCAAGCCATTTTTCGGGCAGTTTTTGCTATAAACGCAGTCAGTAACTCACATTGGCCCGCTGCCAGCCATAACCGAGGTCACTAACTCGCATTGGGGCTAAGTAGGGCTAAGTAGCAAAAGGTGCCCACCCGGCGACACGCCGAGCGGACACACTTTTTGCTACTTAACCCACTATTTATTTTGCGGCTATGCAGTTCGCGACTTACTCTGCTAGCTGCAACCGAGCCTGCTGAGCTGCGGCTACCAATACTTTCAGTGAAGCCGTAACCTCTTCCCAACCTCGGGTCTTTAGACCACAGTCCGGATTAATCCACAGCAGGTTGGGGTCAACGCTTTCAAGCGCATCTTCCACGAGCTGGTTGACTTCTCCGTCCGTCGGCACGCGAGGCGAGTGGATGTCCCAGACACCTGGACCAATCCCGCGAACGTATCCCTCATCTTTCAGCGCTGCGAGCACCTGCATACCGTTGCGAGCTGCTTCGATGGACGTGACATCGGCGTTGAGATCATCGACGGTGTCGATAAGCTCATTGAAGTCCGAGTAGCACATATGCGTGTGAATCTGAATGTCGTCAGCCACACCAGAGGTAGCCAGACGGAAGGAACCTACGGCCCACTTCAGGTAGGCGGGCTGGTCCGCTTCATTCAGGGGCAGCAACTCGCGAATGGCTGGCTCATCGACCTGCACGATTTGCGCTCCAGCGGCCACGAGATCTGCAATCTCATCGCGCAAAACCAGCGCAACGTTATCCGCAGTGTCACCGATGGGCTGGTCATCACGGACAAACGACCATGCCAACATGGTCACCGGCCCGGTGAGCATTCCCTTGACGGGAAGGTCAGTCATGTTTGCCGCTGCCTTGTACCACTGCACCGTCATTGGCTCTGGCCTGGTGATATCACCGTAGAGAATCGGCGGCCGCACGCAGCGGGAACCATAGCTTTGGACCCAGCCATTGGCGGTCGCGAGGTAGCCGTCCAGCTGCTCCGAGAAGTACTGCACCATGTCATTGCGCTCAGGTTCGCCGTGAACGAGCACATCGAGTCCCAATTCTTCCTGCTGCTCAATGGAGCATCGAATTTCAGCGAGCATTGCTGATTCGTAGTCGACTGGGGTGAGCTCTCCCGCGCGCAACTGCGCACGTGCACGACGAATGCTATTGGTCTGCGGGAAGGAACCGATTGTGGTGGTCGGCAGCGGAGGCAGGTTAAGGGCCTCAGCCTGAGCCGCCTGGCGAGCTGCAAACGAGGAACGAGTCCGGTCGCTCTCCTCGATTGCTGCCAAAGCTTCACGAACTTCAGGCTTAACAATCCGCTTCGATTCTGCCCTTGATGCCAGTGCTGCCCGGGACTCCCTCAACGCCTTCAAATCCGCGGCATCGAGTTGGCGGTCATTCAACCTGGCATCAAGCGCCCTCGCCAAGAGGGTCACCTCGCCGATTTTCTCATCCCCGAAGGCCAGCCACTGCAGCACCTCGGCATCTTCTTCGCTCGGGTTTTCCGAGGCCAGGGAGTACGGGACGTGTAGCAGCGAACAGCTAGTCGACACCGCGATGGGGCCTCGGACTGCCAGCTTCTCCAGCGTCGCCAGGGCTGCATCCAAGTCGGTGCGCCACACATTACGCCCATCAACAATGCCCGCAACCAGCAGTTCCTTGCCGGTCCAATGCGGCAACTCAAAGCTACCTGCTACCAGGTCGCAACCAATGGCCTGCACGCCTGTGCCAGAAAGGGTTTCCAGCGCCTGATCACCATCACCAAAGTAGGTCTGCACCCACAACTTGGTATTCGCAGACTCCGCCACGCCGGCCAACTTCTCGTAGGCCTGGCGAGTCCTAGCAAGAGTCACTTCATCGAGGTCAGTGACCAATACTGGCTCATCGAGCTGAATCCACTCAAAGCCCTTATCCCCCAGTTGAGCGATGATTTCCGCGTACGCATCGGTCAACTTTTCCAGCAGGCCGAGTGGGTTCGAACCATCGTCGGTACGCGACAGGCTCAAGTAGGTCACAGGACCAATCAAATGAGGGCGCAGCATCGTTGTGGCGCCATTGTTCAAGCTGCAGGAATCATCCAACCAGTCAGTGAGGTCAGAGGTAAATTCAGTATCGGCTGACAGCTCCGGAACGATGTAGTGGTAATTAGTGTCGAACCACTTGGTCATTGCGGATGCCGGTTGCGTCTTCGTACCGCGAGCGGTGGCGAAGTAGTGGTTGATCCATTCCGGCAGGTTGGAACCGTCCGTTTTCGGGACATCCTGAAAGCGAGCTGGAAGCACTCCGAGCAGCGCCGATGTATCCAGCATGGAGTCGTAGAACGAGCGCCCAATTGTCGGAACCGAGTCGATTCCTACCTTCAACGCTGCGCCAATGTAGCTATTGACAGTGTTGCGCGCCGTCGCGGCCAACAGGCCGCCGGTCGCCGGGTCGCGCCAGTAGTTTTCCAGAGCTCTTTTGAGCTCACGATTACGCCCTATCCGCGGAATGCCCGCGAGGGTTGCGTGAATTGCCATGATCTCGTGATTTCCTCGTCAGTCGTGATCAGCATCGGGTATGAAATTGCACAACCGGCAGGCATTCGGACTTGTCATCACTGAAAAGATTGGTTATCAACGCGTCGGATAAACCAAAGCTCTGGCAGTGATGCTTACCGTTGCGGGACAGTTCCGGACTTGCACCGGGATTCCCCTGCATAACTCGAAGGCCTTATGCGCGCTAGGCTCAAAACACACCTTGCGCGGAAAACGTGCGATATGCAGCACTTTCCTTAATGAACACCTTCGAGGCGGCTGTGGATGTGAAGTATATCGCAATATACAAATATCTCATTCACTTAGCCCCCTCCCCGAGCCTTTGCTTTGATGCTCTCCTGCTGGGACCAAAGTGATTAAGCTCGTAGTCATAAAAGCTATTTATTCTACCTCTTTTCAAGGAGTGACCTCGAGTGACACAGGCTTCCGGACCTTCCCTGAGGGGCGCCAAGATTCCGTTCGATGGCCCGGTCCAGTCAGGCGTTGAACAGCCCGGCCAAGCACATCTCCGCCTCGTCGCATTCGATTTGAAGGACGGCGTCGACGCAGCAGATCTGAAGGCACTGTTCTCCTCGCTTACCGACGTTGCCCGCCGCCTCACCCAAGGCCAGGACATCGAGGGGTATCTGGAACCGGAAATGGTTGCAGCCACTGCAAACCTGACCATTACCGCAGGTTTCGGTGAGCGCATCTTCGATGTGCTCGGCAAGCCAGAGCGCAAGCCGGCTGGTCTGCACGATATCCCGTCATTCCAGCATGACATGCTCCGCCCTGAGTGGGGCCAGTCTGACTTCGCTCTGCAGTTGTGTGGTGATGACCTCGTCACCGTTTCGGCCGCGTCCCGTCTACTGGAAAAGAAGGCGGCTCCGTGGGCTCGCGTGAAGTGGTTCCAGAAGGGCTTTTCCTACGCCTGGGGTTCGCAGCCTCACGGCGCTACCCCACGCAACCCGCTGGGCCAGCTCGACGGCACCGTCAACCCGTCCACTCCGGAGGAATGGTCCGAACAGGTGTGGATTGACTCCAAGGACAAGGCGATTAACAACTCCTGCGTGATGGTTGTTCGCCGTATTGCGCTCGACTTGAACAGTTGGGATGAGCTCAGCACCGACGAACGTTCCATCGTTATCGGTCGTGACTTCCACACCGGCGCTCCTCTTTCCGGCGGCAATGACGAGTTCGATGAAGAGGACATGGACGCCGTCGATGACCAGGGCGAGTATCTCATCCACCGCCAGTCTCACTTGGCGCTTTCCCGTGAGCAGGATGGTCAGCCTGACGACGCCCTGCGTCGCCGCGCCTATGCCTACGAAGACCAGCCCGGTGAGCCGGCCTTCCCGTTCGAAGGACCGAACGTTGGCCTGGTCTGGGTTGCATTCCAGAAGAACCCGGACAACCAGTTCAGCGCAATCCAGGCCCGTTTGGATCGCGGCGATTTGCTCAATGAGTGGAACCGTCACATCGGCTCCGCTGTGTATTGGATCGCCCCTGGCACTACCCCTGATTCTTACTGGGGACAGGAGTTGATTGAGGGGTAGCGGCTGCAAGCTGGCGGCGAAAAACTGACTTGGCGGGCTAAGGCCTGACGGACTAAAAGCTGACGGGCTGCAAATGTGAAACTGACCTAGTTTATGACACTTTCGGGCCAATTTTCTGGCCGTTTTTGACATAAACTCAGTCACTAACTTGCACTGGCCCGCCGTCGTCAGCCGTAAGGGCATCGCCCCGCCGCCGCCAGCCATAAGAAAACGCCCGCCGAGTGCCTGAGCACTCCTACGGGCGTTTCTTCTAGACAAGAACTTTGTCAGTCACGGACCACCGAGCTAGTCACCAATCTGGTCACGGCCACGCTTAACAATCTTCGGATCCGGAGTACCGACCAGCTCGTGGTCCTTCTCCGTGTACTCAAACTTGCTCAGCACATAACGCATCGCGTTGATGCGGGCACGCTTCTTGTCGTTGGACTTAATGGTAATCCACGGGGACTCATCGGTATCCGTGTAACGGAACTGCTCTTCCTTCGCGCGGGTGTAGTCACCCCAACGGTCCAGCGATGCGAGGTCCATCGGAGAGAGCTTCCACTGACGTACCGGGTCGACCTGGCGAATAGCGAAGCGAGTGCGCTGCTCCTTCTGGGTCACCGAGAACCACAGCTTGGTCAGCGAAATACCGGAGCCCAGAATCATGTTCTCCAGCATCGGAACCTCACGCAGGAACTCTGCATGCTGAGACTCAGTACAGAAACCCATCACGCGCTCAACGCCCGAACGGTTGTACCAAGAACGGTCGAAGAAGACGATTTCGCCAGCGCACGGAAAATGCTCAATATAGCGCTGGAAGTACCACGAGGTGGACTCACGCGGCGACGGCTTTTCCAGAGCCACAGTTCGAGCACCACGCGGATTCAGGTGCTCGTTAAAGCGCTTAATGGTACCGCCCTTACCAGCGGCGTCACGGCCTTCGAAGAGGATGATGTGCTTCTGACCAGTTTCCTTGGTCCAGTTCTGCCACTTCAGAAGCTCAATCTGCAGCTTCCTCTTAATAGACTCGTATTCCTTGCGCGTCATGCGCTCCTCGTACGGGTAGCCATCGCGCCAGGTATCAACCCGCTCACCGTCTGGAGTGACCAGTACCGGATCGTCCTCATCAGAATCATCGACGACGTAACCTTCGGTCTTCGCCAAATCGACGATGTGGAATTCCTCTTCATTCTTGTCAGCCATACCCCTTATCCTACTGAATTTCTCTACCACACGTCCCCCATGCGGGTGCCCTTACCTGCAATTTCCCAGCAGTTAACGTTCCGTCTTACCGAAATTGAGGGGGTGGGACTGCACGCAGCGACCGTCGATAAGCACTGCGCGTACAATAAATGCCATGTTGTTATCCGAGGCTCTTGCCGCACGATCCGAAGTTTCCGACCGGCTGGCTGAGATTAATCGCCGTCTCGCGCTGGTGGCGCAGGTGCAGGAAGGCGATACGCCTGATGAAGATCCGCAAGCGCTTATTGCCGAAGCCGAGCGTCTGATGGCGCGCTTCGAATGGCTGGTGCGCTCGATTAACGCAACGAATTCCGCTACTGCCTTCGAGGACGGAACGCTTAGCGACGCACTTGCGAAGCGCGACCACCTGCTAACACGGCGGCGGTTCTACACCTCCGCAGCCGATCAGGGCTCGGGTCGGCGGGATCGATACTCAGCTTCGGAGATTCGCTATGTCGCCACTGTGGATATCCGGTCGCTGCGCCAGAAAGCCGACAAGGCGGCGAAGGAATACCGGGACTTGGATACCCGTATTCAGCAGGCGAACTGGTCAACCGAGCTTATCGAGGCCGCGAATAAGCCGGCCGAATAGCAAAGTGGCAGGGTTCGGTAGCGAGACCAGAAGAATTTCACACTTTGATAAGTCGGTAGTTGCATCCAGATTGTCGGCGAGCGCGACGGCCTGTCCCTGGCCTTAAAGGGACTCCAAGGATCTCACCTCTGTACTGAGGCAGCAGGATTAATAACAGACAGTCCTCGGCATTGCGTACATGGGTACAGATCATCGGTTATTTTTCACTACCAAGCGCTGAGGCATCTGATGCGACGAGGGTGGGTTCGGGGACTTAAACTTTCTCAAGTTACAGAGCAAAATCGCCGCTGAGGGACACCCCTCAGCGGCGATTTTTAAGGCTAACTCAAGCAGTTGGGACCTCTTTTAGAAGCCCATGCCGCCCATCTCGTCGCCACCCGGCATTGCCGGCATAGCCGGTTCCGGCTTGTCAGCGACAACAGCCTCGGTGGTCAGGAACAGAGCCGCAATGGAAGCAGCGTTCTGCAGTGCGGAGCGGGTAACCTTCACCGGATCGTTGATGCCAGCTTCCATCAGGTCGATGTACTCGCCGGTAGCAGCGTTCAGACCCTCGCCCTGCGGCAGGGAAGCAACCTTCTCGGTGACGACGCCGGCCTCAAGGCCAGCGTTCAGAGCAATCTGGCGCAGCGGAGCTGCGAGAGCCGCACGCACGATGCGGACACCGGTTGCCTCGTCGCCGGTCAGACCCAGCTCGTCGTCAAGCACGTGCGAAACCTGCAGCAGTGCGGAACCGCCACCAGCGACGATGCCCTCCTCCACAGCAGCCTTTGCGTTGCGGACGGCATCCTCGATGCGGTGCTTGCGCTCCTTGAGCTCGACCTCAGTTGCGGCGCCAGCCTTGATAACTGCAACACCGCCGGCGAGCTTAGCCAGACGCTCCTGCAGCTTCTCCTTGTCGTAGTCGGAGTCGGAGTTCTCGATCTCAGCGCGGATCTGGTTGACACGGCCCTCGATAGCGGACTGCTCGCCAGCGCCCTCGACGATGGTGGTCTCGTCCTTGGTGACGACGACCTTGCGAGCGCGACCCAGCAGCGGCAGGTCAGCGGTCTCGAGCGACAGTCCGACCTCCTCAGAGATGACCTGGCCATCGGTCAGGATAGCCATGTCCTGCAGCATTGCCTTACGGCGGTCGCCGAAGCCCGGAGCCTTCACAGCGACAGACTTGAAGGTGCCGCGGATCTTGTTGACGACCAGGGTGGACAGAGCCTCACCCTCGACGTCCTCAGCAATAATCAGCAGCGGCTTGCCGGACTGCATGACCTTCTCCAGCAGCGGCAGCAGGTCCTTGATGTTGGAGATCTTGCCGGAAACCAGGAGGATGTACGGATCCTCCAGAACGGCCTCCTGGCGCTCCATGTCGGTGGCGAAGTAACCGGAGATGTAGCCCTTGTCGAAGCGCATACCCTCGGTCAGCTCCAGGTCGAGACCAAAGGTGTTGGCCTCTTCCACGGTAATGACGCCTTCCTTGCCGACCTTGTCCATAGCGGTGGCAATCAGCTCACCGATAGCCGGGTCAGCAGCGGAGATACCAGCGGTAGCAGCAATCTGCTCCTTGGTCTCGATGTCCTTAGCGGACTCCAGCAGCTTCTCGGTAACAGCCGCGACAGCCTTCTCGATGCCGCGCTTGATGCCCATCGGGTTGGAGCCAGCAGCAACGTTGCGCAGACCCTCGGAAACCAGAGCCTGAGCCAGAACGGTAGCGGTAGTAGTACCGTCACCAGCGACGTCGTCGGTCTTCTTGGCAACTTCCTTGACCAGCTCAGCGCCGATCTTCTCGTAAGGATCCTCAAGTTCGATTTCACGTGCAATGGAGACACCGTCATTGGTGATTAGCGGTGCGCCCCACTTGCGCTCGAGGACTACGTTGCGACCCTTCGGGCCCAGCGTAACCTTGACAGCGTCTGCCAGGGTATTCAGACCCGTTTCGAGACCGCGGCGGGCCTCCTCGTCAAATGCAATCATCTTAGCCATGAGGTTTGAAGAATCCTCCGTCTATTTATGTGGCACTTACATTGGAAGTTGACCCAGGCGCCCGCGACGGCATGTGATTCGAGGGAAGCGCCGCCCTCTCCATCACCGGAGTCAACACTGTACTTTTTAACGACTTTTCAACACTTGTTTCAGCACACGCATACACAAGGTGTGAAGTTGTTTTTATTAGCACTCAATTAGAGCAAGTGCTAATTCACTTTTCTAGCACTCAACCCCATCGAGTGCAAGGTTAAGCATTGTCACTCCTGGCGTCACTCCTTATGCCACTTCCAACGCCATCATGGTTGTGCGCCTACACTGTCGCACATGAGCATTATTAATAAGGAACTCACGGAGACCCTGCGAGACCACATCTCCAGCCAACGCGAGACCATCCGCACCCAGCTGACCGAGCTGGTGGCCTTCCCCTCCGTACACGGCACCGAAGAAACCAAGCAGGCCTGCATTGACGCAGTTAAGGCGGTTACCGACATGTACGCAGAGCTGGGCATCGAACTGGAGGCGCACCACACCGTCGACGGCTCGATTGCACTGTCGGGTTTCGTCCCCGGGTCGTCGGAAAGCGCGAAGACCGTACTGCTCTACTCCCATTACGACGTTCAGCCGGCGGGCGACGAATCCGCCTGGACCGCAGATCCATGGACGCTCGACGAGCGCGACGGTCGCTGGTACGGCCGTGGCACCGCCGACTGCAAGGGCAACGTGGTCATGCACCTAGCTGCGCTGCGCGCGCTGCGTGACGACGCGCTTGCGGGCCGCGTCGACATGCCAAACATCAAGCTCATCGTGGAAGGCTCCGAGGAGCGCGGATCGGCGGGCCTGAACAACCTCATCGCCACGCAGCCGGAGCTTTTCGACGCCGACGTCATCCTCATTGCGGATGTCGGCAATGCCGAGGTTGGCCAGCCGACACTCGTGACCACCCTGCGCGGCACCGCCGATGTGGAAGTTCGCGTCGATGCGCTGGAGCAGCCGGTGCACTCGGGCATGTTCGGCGGCGCAGCTCCGGATGCACTGGCGGCGTTGATTCGTATGCTCGACAGCCTGCGCGATGAAAATGGCTTTACCTCTATTGACGGCCTGGACTGCTCGCAGCGCTGGGAGGGGCTGGACTACGCGCCAGAGACTTTCCGCGCCGACGCAGGTGTACTCGACGGCGTGGACCTAATTAGCAACGAGGACGCTTCCGTCTCTGACCTGACCTGGGCTCGCCCGTCTGTGATTGTGACCGGAATCGACTGCCCACCAGCGACCAATGCTGTCAACGCAATTTCATCGACTGCTATGGCGCACATCAACTTCCGCATCCCAAGCGGCGTCGACCCGGCCGAAGCACAGGAGGCACTGGAGAATCACCTGCGCGCGCATGCTCCGTGGGGCGTGAAGGTGACGGTCGAGCGCGACGAGCTAGCGAACCCATTCCGGGCCAATGTTGAGGGCAAGGTTGTGCAGCTGGTTGCCGACAGCCTGTCGGCCGCCTACGGCAAGGAGACGGCAAGCATGGGCGAGGGAGCCTCGATTCCGCTGTGCGCCACTTTGCTGGAGGCCGTACCAGGTGCTGACATCGCACTCTACGGTGTGGAAGAGCCACAGGCCCGCATTCACTCGGCTGATGAATCGGTCGACCCGAACGAGATTCGCGACATCGCTATTGGCGAGGCGGTTTTCCTGGCCTCTGTCAACGGAATTTAACGGGGACAGCAAAGAATCCACCAAAGATATTGATTGAATGACTTGTGTCACATCTTTTACCTGTAGTAAGGTTCCACCCATGCAGCAGAACATTCTTATTCGAGTAGCGAAGGCTACGAACCCCGGTGGAGGCCGACAGGACTGACCCCTCCACACGGGGTCTCTGGCCGCAACTTCTCAAAGCACTTGGTTGGTCCGCCACTCACAGCAAAAGCAACTAAGCAAAGGACCAGAAAAGAATGTTTCCCACTCGCACCCAGAAGAACATGTCCACTTCGACGACGTTCACGGGCAAGCGCCCTTCGTTGGAGCACCAGGACGACGGCAATGTGCGAACTTATTCCGACGATCCATTTAGGGCTCGATTCGGACATCGCCTGCCTCGAGGCTTAAGGCAAGAAGCTCGTGGCATGAACTGGCAGAAGTTCAAGGACACCTACTCCCCCACGAGCGGCCCGGTTCAGATCAAGAATTTCGAGGCAACCCGCGGCACCCTGGGGCGCTGGAATTTCAACGCTGACTTAACACTGACCGACAAGGACGACCACACCCACACCTTCACCCAGGAGATTACCGCTATGGGGCCGGTGTCGGCTTGCACTAATCTGCTGGCTGATGCAGGTTACCGCGTGGAAATCGTGGAATTCCACCAGTTCGAAATCTTCGAAGCTACCGCTACCTTTGTCTATGCAGGTCACAACAATGACCATGTGTGGACCATGGGCTTCGGCCAGACTCCGGAGGCTTCCGTGCTCTCCGCTTTGGTCTGCGCTGCTAACCGCCTGCATGGGTAGGACGCGGATGCTGCTCGTTTAGTAAACGGGGGGTGTCCCTATGTTTTTGTCAAGTGCCAGACCGATGTTGACGAGCACAGTCTTGGGAGTAGTTTCTTAGGCGTGCCTAGGAGCCGGCCAGCGTGTGCTGGTCGGCTTCGTCTTTGGGGCTTTATGCGGCGACGGGGCGTGGCGGGATTTCGCGGAAGAACTCCTTGTTTTTCAGCATCGCGTAGATGACATTGCATCGGCGTCGTGCCAGGCAGATGACTGCTGCGTTGTGGCGTTTTCCTTCAGCGCGTTTGCGTTCGTAATACCGCCGTGACGGTTCGTGGCTGCGGATAACTGCGAATGCGGAGTAGAACAAGGCGTTTTTCAGTCGTTTATTGCCTGACCGTGCCGGGAATTCACCTCTGATCGACGAACCGGATCGTCTAGTCACGGGTGCTATTCCAGCATAAGCAGCTAAGTGGCCAGCACTAGCGAAGTCGGAGCCATCACCGATCGCAAGAAGGATCTGCGCTGCGGTCTTGATGCCGACTCCGGGCATACTCATCAAGACCTCACAAAGAGGGAAATCAGCGAGCATCTCTTCAACCTGCTCAGCAATGGTGTTTCGTTGCTCTTTGAGGGCCTGGATGTTTGCAGCCAGTTGAGGAATTACTAACTCGGCGGCATCGCTTCCAGGCACGGTGACTGTTTGAGCTTTCAGCGCTGTAAAAATGTCGTCTACCAGCGGGGTGGGGTCTTTACGTGTGCGCTTGATCATCCAGTTCAACACTCGTTGGTATCCGGCTCTTTTTAGCCCCTGCGGTCCCTTGTAATGGATCAATAATTCCAGGATCGGCGTGCGAGTCAGGGTGCTACCAGCAAAAACTCGTTCCAGGCTGGGGTAGATCTGGGTGAGGACACTGCGAAGCCGATTGACAGTGCGAGTGCAATCGCGGGCGATGTCATCATCGAAGCCGGACAGCATCTTTAGGGCGGAGAGTACCTCATCATTGCGGTCGACGGCACGTAGCGTGTGGGGCATTGTGCGGGCGGTGTCGGCGATGATGAATGCGTCGCGTTTGTCTGTTTTTGCACGTCCCGGATAGAGATCTGCAGCTTTGCGCATCGCAAGACCTGGCAGGTATCCGACTTCGCAACCGCAGTCCCGGGCTACAGCAATCGGTAGTGCGCCGATGGTGTTGGGTTGGTCGACGATCACGAGCACGGTGCCAAGCTTCTGAAGCTGGTGAAAAACGCCTGCTAGTTCGGATTCGAGTTGAGGCAACGGTTTGTCGAAGACCTTGTTGCCATCACGGTCTAAGGCGCAGGCGTGGTGTTCAGATTTGCCGACGTCTAACCCAAGGAATATGTCGATGGAATGCTCCGGAGACATGATGAGCTCCTAGAAAACGAGATGGGTATGGCGTTGTTCCAGTCGCTGGTGTCATGACCTTCGTTGCAAGCACCCACGTTACAAAGAGACCTAGTTTAAAACTGGCCGTGTCCCTATCAGCTGTCATCGAAAGTCCTGGCACCCGGCGGCAACACCCCCCCGGATTATGGAAACTACAGGGCAGGTAAGCCATACCGGGACCAGCGACTATCCCCATTATCGGGGACACTCACAAGGTAACGGGAATGCGACCGGGGAAGCCCAACGCATGTGGGCCTCGAGCATTCGCGTTTTAGCGCTTCAGCCCCGCGATCATGGTCTTCAAGTTGCTGCGCAGGAAATCCTCGTAGGTTCCCGCGACCGTGCCCGGCTTGCCGAGCTCATCGGAGTGCAGTGGCTCGTCGAAGATCGGAATCCCGGCCTCCTTCGAGACGGTCTTCATGGGGCGCGTATCCACGTTCGACTCCACGAACAGGTGCTTCGGGCGCTTGTCCTTCAGCTGGCGCACGAGGTGTCCGATCTGCGCGGGGGAGCCGTTTTCATCCGTGTCGATCTGCCAGATATACAGCTGCTCCATGCCGTAGGTGTCGACCATGTATTGGAAGGCATGTTCACTGGCCACGAGCACACGATCCTCCTTCGGCAGCGCACCGATCTGCTCGCGGTAGTCGGCGTCGATGCTCTCCAGCATGGCCTTGTACTCCGCCCCCTTCTCCTCGATGTGCTCGGCACGCTCGGGCAGGGCCTCGGCCAGCGCCGCGGTCACGTTCTCGGCCATCGCGATGCCGACGGTCGGGTCCAGGAAGGCGTGCGGGTTGATCTCCTGATTGCCCTTTTCGTCCTTGAGGTACTTCGGTTCCACGCCCTTGGTGGCCTCGACCATCTGGGAATCGTCCAGGCCCGCGGTGTTTTTCAGTTTCGCGAGCCAGCCGTGCTCACCGCCCTCGAGGTTCAGCCCGTTGTAGAACAGCAGGTCGGCGTCGCTCGTCGCATCCAGGTCCGCGGGCAGGGGGTCGTAGTCGTGCGGGTCCGTGCCGGTCGGCACGAGGTTATGGACGTCCACCGCCTCGCCGCCGATCTCCTCCACCAGGTCCGCCAGCAGCGTGAAGGTGGTGACGACGTTCAGCTGCTCACCGTCTGCCTTCTCCTCCGTCGAGAAGGTCACGGCCCCGAACACGAGGGCACCGCCCACCAGGAGGGCCAACAGCGCGGCCAGTGGCTTATTGCCCAGCGAGCGAGCAATCAGTCCCTTGCCTGGCGCGAAGAGGAAAGCCAGCAGGAACAGCGCGCTGGCGGTCAGCACGATCGTCACGCCGGAGGACACGTTGTAGCTATAGCTCAGGAACAGCCCCACTACGGAGCTGAGCGCCGAGATCGCCACTGAAAGCCCGATCATCACTCCCAGCCGGTTCGTCAGCAGGTACGCCGCCGACGCCGGAGTGATCAGCAGGGAGACCACCAGGATCACGCCCACCGTCTGCAGGGAAATGACCGTCACCAGCGTGAGCACCACCATCAGCCCGTAGTGGATTGCCCGCACGGGCACGCCAGCCGACTGCGCCATGACGGGGTCGAAGGTGCTGAGCTTGAGCTCCTTGTAAAAGACCAGCGTGAGAATCAGCACGGCAGCGGCAATACCGATCGAGAGGTTGCGGTCGGCGTCCTGAACGGTCAGGACGTTGCCGAAGAGGATCTCCGTCAGATCCGTCGCCGTCTGCGCTTTCGCCATGAGCAGCACGCCGATCGCGAAGAAGGTGGAAAAGACGATGCCGATCGCCGAATCGTTCTTCACAGTGGAGCGTTCGCTGATCAGCCCGATCGCCAGTGTGGCGAGTAGACCCGCGACCACCGCCCCGAGGAAGAGGTTCGTGCCGAGCAGGTAGGAGGCCGCGACCCCCGGTAGTACGGCGTGCGAGATGGCGTCGCCGATCAGGGCCATGCCGCGCAGCACGATGAAGCTGCCGACGATGCCGCAGGCCACGCCCACGATCACCGAGGTGATCAGCGCTTTTTGCAGGTAGCCGTGGCTGAGTAGTGAGTCGAGGAACTCCGCGATCATGCTGTCTCCTCCTGGAGGGCTGCCTGCCGTGGCGTGGGGTGGGCTGGTGCTGACGGCTCGCGGATGACGAGCGCGCCGAAGGCCTTCTGCAGCACGTCGGGGACGAAGACCTCCTCGGTGGGACCCGCCGCGACGAGCTCGCCGTTGAGGACGATGAGGTCGTTGTAGTAGCCGCGCACCGTGTTCATGTCGTGGTGCACGACGACGACGTGCTTGCCCGCGTCCGCCATCTGCCGCAGCAGGGTCACGATCGTCTTCTCGCTGGGGACGTCGATGCCGACGAAGGGCTCGTCCAGGAAGATGTACTCCGCGTCCTGGACGATGGCGCGGGCAAAGAGGACGCGCTGGAACTGTCCGCCCGAGAGTTCGCTGATGTGGCGGTGGCGAAAGTCCCACATGTCGACGTCCTTGAGAGCCTGGGTGGCTGCTTCGCGTTCGGCCTTGCCGGGGCGGTGGAAAAGACCCAGGCGCGGGTAAGTGCCCATCAGGACGGTGTCGAAGACGCTGGTGGGGAAGTTGCGGTCGAGGTCAGAGCGCTGCTCGATATAAGCGATTGCGCGGCGCTGCTCGGCGGGGGCCTTGCCGTCGAGGGTGACGGGGTAGCCGGCGGGGGCGCCGGTGGGGCCTGTGCCGTGGACGTTGTGTTTGTCCAGGATCTGGAGCATCGCCTTCATGAGGGTGGATTTGCCTGAGCCGTTGGGGCCGATGATGCCGTGCATGCCGGGGGAGTCGAGGGTGAAGCTGATGTTCCGAATCGCGGTGTTCGCGCCGTAGCTCACGCTCAAGTTCTGGACGCTAATACTCATGGCAGCCAAGAATAGTGGTCAGTTCAATGAATCACCAAGTTCAATGTATTGACCTTTGGGGTGGGGTGGTGTTGGGGGCAGTAATGGCACTGATTTGGGGCTTGAGCAGTCAGCCGCTCAAGCCCCAAAAAATGCCCAACTTCCGCCCCCCCACAACTCACCCCCAAATTTTCACTTTCCCAGAAACAATTGACCGTTTTCACACACTCGGTTAACACCGCTTCAAATGCTTAAGTCCCTAAAACGGGGTTGCATGAACTGGCGTGTTCCAATCATTATGGAATAGTGACTTCTCTCCTGTGCATCCTGTTCGTTACGGCAGCGCTTGCACCATGGACGATTAAGTGGCTCGGAACCCGCGGGTTCCTCGTACTCAGCCTCCCGCTGGCAGGCGGTGCCATCTACACCGGCACCCATCTCGTTCGCTTAGCTCTAGACAATGGCAACGGGGAAACTTCCGCACTCACGCAACCCGCCGTCACGCATTTTTCGTGGATGCCCATTATCCACTTGGATGTAAACCTGCGATTAGGTCCTATTGAATCGCTCTTCGGCACGCTGGTTTTGACCATCGGCTTTCTCGTACTGGTGTACTGCTCCGGTTACTTCATCAACCCGCCACTCGGCAAACGTCGCCGCGTAGGTTCCTTCGCAGCCCAAATGATCGCCTTCGCTGCGGCGATGTACGGCCTGGTCATCAGCGACAGCATCATGCTGATGTTCGTCTTCTGGGAAATTACCTCGGTTCTGTCCTTCCTCCTGGTGGGCTACTACGCCGAGCGCGCCTCCTCCCGTCGCGCAGCAGGCCAGGCGCTCCTGGTCACGACGCTGGGTGGCCTCATCATGCTGGTCGGTATCGTTCTGATGGGAGTGACCACCGGTTTCTGGAACTTCTCCGAACTCACCGCGCCTGGCGCTCTGACAGCGGCACAGCTGGACTCCACGGCAGTATCCACGGCCGCAATCCTGCTGGTCGTTGGTGCGCTGTCGAAGTCCGCTATCGCGCCCTTCCACTTCTGGCTACCCGGTGCAATGGCCGCCCCTACCCCGGTTTCTTCCTTCCTGCATTCGGCAGCGATGGTCAAAGCCGGTGTGTTCCTGGTTGCCCGGCTCGCGCCGACCTTCAATGACACCAACGCGTGGCAGCCAATCATCATCCCGCTCGGCCTCTTGACCATGATCATGGCCGGCTGGATGGCCCTGCGCCAGAAGGATCTCAAGCTGATTATGGCGTATGGCACTGTCAGCCAGTTGGGATTCATCATCACAGTCGCGTCGATAGGCACGCGTGCGACGATGCTGGCAGCCCTGGCACTGACGCTCGGCCATGCCATGTTCAAGGCCGCGCTGTTTATGGTCGCGGGCACAATTGACAGGCTGACTGGTACGCGCGATATCCGTGAGCTCTCTGGGCTCGGTAGAAAGTCGCCGCAGTTGCTGGTGATTTCGATTCTCGCCGCTGCATCGATGATGGGTGTGCCGCCGTTCTTCGGCTTCGTCGCCAAGGAAGCTGCGCTGGAGGCCACGCTCAATGCTGATCCGCTGCATGGGATGCCGTCGGTGTTTACCACCATTGGCCTCGTCGTGGGTTCGATTCTGACCGTAGCGTACTCGCTGTACCTGCTGCGCGCCGCGTTTGCGACCAAGTCCAGCACCCACGCCAGCGGCGGTGGCACTTCCCCTGCCGTGGCAGAGATGGATTCCCCGACGTGGGATCAGATTGGCCCGGCTTGGCTGTTGGCGCTGGCAGGTTTGGTTTTCGGCCTGGTTCCCCGCGTCCTCGACTCGATTATCTCGCCCTACCTCACCAGCGCATTCCCGAATACGGAAGCAGAAACGCACCTGGCGCTCTGGCACGGATTCACCCTTCCGCTGGCACTGACGGCCACAATTCTACTCGTGGGTGCCATCATGCATTGGCAGCGTAATCTGGTGCGTCAGCTGCAGTTTGATCAGCCGGCTCTCGGTAGTGCCGATGCGCTTTACGACGGAATCCTGGACTTGGCCCGCCGTCTTTCTCTCCGTGTCACTGCTGCGACCCAGCGTGGTTCCCTCCCGTTGAATGAAGCGGTCATTTTGCTGACCCTCATCGTGCTGTCCATCGGTGCGTTGTTGCTCGGCGAGCGCGATGAGCTGCGAATGGAACTGTGGGACTCTGCTCCGCAGGGTGCAGTTGCGCTCATCATGATTATCGCGGCGCTGGCCGCTACCCGGCAGAAGAACAGGCTTTCCGGGGTCATCCTGGTAGGCGTGACAGGCTACGGCTTGGCCATTATTTTCGCCATGTACGGCGCTCCTGACTTGGCCCTGACGCAGCTGCTGGTCGAGACGGTCTCAATGATTATTTTCGTGTTGGTGTTGCGTACGCTCTCCCCGCGGGCACCGGCATCGAACCCGAGGTGGACACGACACCGTGCTTGGTTGGCCATTGCAGTCGGTGTCACGGTTCCCGTGTTGGCCGCCTACGCCATGGGCTCCCGTCGTACTGAGCCAATCTCGGGCGACATTCCGCCGCTGGCGCACGATATTGGACACGGCCAGAATGCAGTCAACGTACTGCTTGTCGACATCCGCGCCTGGGACACCTTCGGTGAAATCACCGTGCTGGTGATGGTGGCTCTGGGGATTACCTCACTGGTCTTCCGCACGCATACCATGCATATGCGTTCAAAGATTAAGCCGCAGCGGAATCGAGCTCGCCGCACCAACCGTTGGTTGAACACTCTCGATGAGTCCGGTGAAGCCGAGCGGTTGCGCTACCCGATCATGGTGCTGGTGGCATCGCGCGTGCTCTTCCCCGCCATGATGGTGGTTTCCTTCTATCTCTTTTTTGCCGGCCATAACGATGTCGGCGGTGGCTTCGCCGGTGGTCTCGTGGCTGCGCTGGCACTGACCATGCGTTATCTCATCGGTGGTCGTCGTGAGTTGGCGGCAACTCTGCCGATTCCTAACGAGATGCTTCTCGGCGGCGGTTTGCTGGTGTCGGCACTCAGCGCGTTGTGGCCACTGTTTGTGGGGTGGGCACCGCTAACTTCTACGTATGGCTCGCGGGAAATTCCGCTGCTCGGAGATGTCACTGTTGTCTCCCCGATGCTCTTTGACCTGGGCGTATACATGATCGTGGTTAGCACGATTGTCTACATCCTCCGCAGTTTGGGCGGTGGCATCGACGCTCAGATAAACCTTCGCGCTGAGCGTGATCGTTCACGTCGTGTGAATCGAGCCGCACTCGGCCAGTCCCGCCAGCTGCGCAGCAAGTTGGCGGCGGCTAAGCCCGCAGGTGTTAAGTCCGCAGGCGCTAATCCCGCAAGCGTTAAACCTGCCGGCACTAAACCCGCAGACTCTGCCAACACAGCCACCTCAGAGGCTTCAGAACCGACAGCCCCAGCTAGGACCGAAGGAAAGGACACACACCCGTGATTCTCAATTTTGTTCTGCTAGCAACTGTCGGCACGCTGATTGCTACAGGGGTGTACCTGTTCCTCGATCGTTCGTTGACCAGGATGCTCATGGGACTGTTGCTGATGGGCAACGGTATCAACCTGCTCATCCTGCTTGGCTCTGGTTCGCCGGGACGGCCACCAATTTGGGATAGGGAATCGCTGGTCAGCGATGCTCAGGCAGACTCACTGCCCCAGGCCTTTATCCTCACCGCAATTGTTATTTCCATGGGCATGACCGCATTCCTGTTGGCTCTGCTCTATCGCCAGCACCGCTACCGCATCGGCGATCACGTGCAAGATGACCACGAGGACCGCAGCCTGGCAATGCGTCGGGCCAGCGACCCATCAGCTGCTCCGGACCACGACAAGTCCGACGATCCCACCACCGGTCGTCCCACAGAGGCCGGCGATAGCTTCGGTCCGGCCAGTTTCGAAAAGCCCGTGACCCCGCCATCAAACTCCCCAGGAGGTGACGACGATGACGACTGAGCAAATAATTCTGGCACTAATTCCGCTGCCTATCATCGTCCCCGCCGCCACCGCCGCAATTGCTCTGCTGCTGGCACGTTTTCCCAAAGCACAGCAGGCGATCGCGCTAATCTCGCTCGGCAGCCTGCTGGGAGTCGCCAGCGCCTTGGTGTATCTCATCTACGCGCACGGCGTCCACACGGTCCAGGTGGGCGGCTGGGACGCACCAATCGGCATCACGCTCGTAGCCGACAACCTCGCAGTGTTGATGATCACCGTCTCTCAGCTGGTCCTCTTTGCCGTGATGTGGTTCGGCATCGGCCAGGGTATTAGCGATGGTGACGAAGATGAGCCGATCTCCGTCTTCGTTCCGACGTACATGCTGCTCAACATGGGCGTCTCCATGGCCTTCCTGGCCGGCGATCTGTTCAACATGTACGTCGGC
This sequence comes from Corynebacterium sp. LK31, assembly GCF_014335015.1. Lineage (NCBI taxonomy): Bacteria > Bacillati > Actinomycetota > Actinomycetes > Mycobacteriales > Corynebacteriaceae > Corynebacterium > Corynebacterium sp. LK31. Next base: position 84,555 of record NZ_PDGW01000006.1, read on the forward strand.
TTCGAGGTTCTGCTCGTAGCCTCCTACGTGTTGCTCACGCTGGGGGCATCGTCGTCACGCATTCGCGCAGGCGTGTCGTATGTGATGGTCAACATGTTGTCCTCGATGGTGTTCCTGCTGGCGATTGGCCTGGTTTATCAAGCGGTCGGCACGGTGAACTTCGCACACATTTCCCTGCGCATGGAGGACATCCCCGATGGCACCCGCACCGCGATCTTCGCAGTGCTGCTCGTCGCCTTCGCAGTGAAGGCGGCGGTGTTCCCGCTGTCGGCGTGGTTGCCAGACTCCTACCCCACCGCACCGTCGATGGTTACCGCGGTCTTCGCGGGGCTGCTGACGAAGGTGGGTGTCTACGCGATCATCCGCACGCGCAGTGTCGTTTTCCCAGACGGCAGGCTTGACGACGTCCTGATGTGGGCTGGCCTAGCGACAATGCTCATGGGCATTCTCGGTGCCATGGCCCAAAATGACATTAAACGTCTCTTGTCTTTTACGCTGGTATCCCACATCGGATACATGATCTTCGGTATTGCCGTCGGCAATACGCTGGGACTCGGCGGCGCGATTTTCTACATCGTCCACCACATTCTGGTGCAGACGGCATTGTTCCTGGTGGTCGGGCTTATCGAGCGCCAGGCGGGCTCGTCCTCCCTGCGCAGCCTCGGTAGCCTGGCCAAGACGTCGCCGCTGCTGGCGTTGCTATACCTCGTGCCCGCGCTCAACCTCGGTGGTATCCCACCGTTCTCAGGCTTCCTGGGCAAGGTCATGCTCATCGAGGCCGGCGCACAGAACGGATCCGCCACCGCATGGATTCTGGTTGCGGGATCTATCATCACCAGCCTGCTGACCCTCTACACCATGATTCTCGTCTGGTCGAAGGCCTTCTGGCGCGACCGTTCCGACGCCCCCGAGGGCGACACTGTGCTTGCGCAGCCAGCCGCGCTCCGGGAAAGGACTCAGATGGTTGCTATCGCAGAGCGTGACGACGTCGGCAAGATGCCACTCGGCATGGTGATGCCGACGGCTCTGCTGGTGATTGCTTCTGTGGGGGTTACCGTTCTGGCCGGGCCACTGTCCAATGTGGCTACCGAAGCGGCAAGCAACGTCGCGAATGTTGATGAGTACCGCGCAGCGGTCCTCGGTATCGACTCGGCCGATGACAAGGGCCTGGAGCAGCTGGAAAACCCAGGCCGCACCAAGAGCCCATGGAAGTCGGATTCGGCGACCGAACGTGCCACCAGCACGCTGGAAGGAGCAGGTGAAAGCTGATGAGTAAAACGCGCGCCAAGGTGGCTGCAAAGCGACCACCACGTATTTCAATCCTGCTCTTTTTATTCACAGTGATTATTTGGGTCATGCTGTGGGGCGAGGTGACATTTGCCAATGTGCTCTCGGGAATCCTGGTAGCCACGTTGCTGAACCTCGCCATGCCTATCCCGCCAAACAGCGCGCTGGATATCAACTTCGGTGGCATGGTGCGACTGTTCGGTTCTTGGACAATCGACTTTGTGAAGGCCTCTATCAGTGTCGCCTGGCTGGCCATCCGACGAGATGATCCGCCACCGACTGCCATTATCAAGGTCCCCATGCGGACCAATGACGATATTTCGCTCACGACTGCAATGGCACTAATTAATCTGCAGCCGGGCGGCATCATCGTGGACATCGATAAGCGAAAAAAGACGCTGACCATGCATCTTCTCGACGCTTCGTCGACAGGCAAGGTAGCTGAACAAATCAACCAGTTGACCCGAATCGAGCGACGGGTGATTCGCGCGTTTGAGAACCGCGATGTACATGAGCAACCGACTAAGCCAGGCTCTGGCGAAGAGCAGCCGAGCAGTGCGAAAAGCGGCGAGCAAGGCGAAACGAGCAGCGAAAAAGGGGAGAAAGGAGTAGCCGATGAACCCGGAAGTTTTTAACATTCTGCTCGGAGTGGCTGCCGCAGGCTATTTCATTGCGGTGATGATTACCCTCGGGCACATGATCGCAGGACCAAACTCGCTGGACCGCCTGGTGGCGCTGGAGTCCATGACTGCAATGTTGCAGGGCATGCTCGCTGCGTTCATGGCATGGAGTTTGGACACTTCGGTGGTCTACCCAATGCTCATCATTGCGCTGCTCGGTTTCCTGTCTTCGCTGGCAGTCGCCAAGTTCCGTGTCCCAGACGAAGGAAAGAAACCCGCGAAGAGCGCTCGGAAGGGCACGGGGAAAGCTGCAAGCAAGGTCGCCACAAAGAAAACCGCACAGAAAGCAGCGCCTAAGGCAACGCCAACAGCAGCTCCGACAACCATAAAGGGAGAGCCCAAATGATTCTCGTGGCAGGCATTATCGCCATCGCACTCATTATCACCGGAATGCTACTGTGCGTTGCAGCGTCCGTGGGATTAATACGCTTCCGCGACACCATCAGTCGCATGCATGCATCCTCCAAGCCACAAACGCTGGGGCTAATTCTGACGCTGTCGGGTTCGCTTTTGCACGTCGCCACGCACGCGTCAGCTCACACAACTACTAGTAGTGACTTGGCTCTGTTGACCCTGATTATCCTGTTTGCTCTGGGTACATCGCCAATTGTTAGTAACCGCGTTGGCCACGAGGCGTTCAAAGAGAGGCTCGTCGACGAGGACAGCCTCGCCCGCGATGACAGCCGGGAATAACGAGAGGACACTCCCCGTCAAGATTGGACCCCGACCTGGAGCGGAACCGGGTTCGACCGGGGCCGCCCAGGGGGGGCGCCTTTCTTCAGTTAGTGGCTAGGTTTATGCACCCCAAAAGTGCTATAGGCCTAGTCACTAATTTTTGTCTGGGCACACACCGCTTAACGACGGCTAGTCGTCTACTTGCTCGTGGAAATCTGCAGGCGCTATCGGATGCCCGGCGCGCAGTTCCTGCACCGCAAGATCCACGGCGGCACGCCACGGGGTGTGGCCAATGCGCTCTTCGTTCGCCCGTACGTCGTCCTCGGTAGCCATGGAAGGCAGCGCCCCGGCCGCATCCGCCACAGTGCGCTGCCGCTCGTATGCCGCGCCCATTTCCACGATGTTGTTGACGAATTCCAGTTCGGCTCGGCAACCCAGTTCGTCGGCAAGCGGGGCGAGTTGAACCACAAGTTCACGGAGTTCGTCGCGAACCCACCGCTCGTCGGTATCGCGATTGACGATGACCAGCGCGTCCATGCCGTAGCGGGCGGCGCGCCACTTGTTTTCGGCGATGTGCCAGGACTGCAGCGACGGTAGCTCCTCGCCAGCCTCCCACATGCGGTCGTAGTAAACCGTCAGACAGTGCGTCAATGCCACGATAGCGGCGAGTTCCTGCAGGTTAGAGGTAGCGTCAGCGACACGAATCTCAATGGTGCCGTACTTTGATGCCGGGCGAATGTCCAAGTGCATCGAGCCGGTGTGATTGATGACGCCGGAGCGGGACTGGTCGTGCATGTAGGACTCCCACTCGGGCCACGTGTAAATCGCCGGCGGCTGACCAGCGGTGGGAAGCTGCTGGTAGAGCAGGCTTCGGTTGGAAGCGTAACCCATGTCCTCACCGTTCCAGGCCGGTGAGGAGGCAGACAGCGCCAACATGTGCGGCAGCTTCGTTGCCAGGGCCTGAATGATCGGCCAAACGCGTTCGGAGTCCTTAATGCCAACATGGACGTGGACTCCCCAGATGATCATCTGGTTACCCCACCACTGAGTGCGGTTGATGATTTCGGAGTAGTGCCCCTTAGCGCTGACCTGCTGAGCAGTACCGCGGGCGAACGGATGCGAGCCCGATGACCACACATCCACCCCAACGCGATCAGCGGCCTCGAGAACCATGTCCAGCTGGCTTTGGAGCTCCGCTACGGCACCGGGCACGTTCGTGTGCACACCGGTGACGAGCTCTACGGTGTTGGCGAGGAACTCTCGCTGGAGCCCATGTCCGGGATGCTCCGCATCGATGATGTCGAGCACCTCGGCGGCAGCGGGGGCGGTGTCGCGCGTTCGTCGGTCAACGAACGCCACTTCCCATTCCACTCCCAGTGATGGCTGCGCCGATCCGGAAAATTGCTCAGTCATACCGCTATTTTTTCACACTAGGAGTCGTTTTCCTCAGTTGGCTCCGTCCAGGTGACGGTTTTTGCGCAGGAGGCAAGGTCACCGTTGGAATCGACAAGCGCAACTGTGGTGAAACTGTCTTCATCCACCTTGGACGGAACGTTCCAGACATCTGCATTCCGTTTGTCATCGACGTGCACTTCGCCGATGACACCCAACCCTTCGGTTGCGGGGCTGCCGATGCCACTGCAGCCAGATGCACCGCGCGCCTGCACTGTGTACTTGCCCTTATCCAAGGTAGTGAACTGACCTTTTTCGTCGGAAAGGCCCATCCATCCCTTGGCGCTCATGACCTGTACAGTTGCCAGCATTTTCATTGATCCGTCGTCGTTTGTTCGGATGAAGTTATAGGCGCTGACTCGCTCGGTCAGCTTCGGTGCAGCCGGATCTACGCTCACTGGCGCAGTGCTTGTCGACGCGCCTGCGTTCCCGTCCTTGTCGCTGCTGGATTCAACCCCCGAGCAGGACACCAACAGTGTTGCAGCACAACCCAACGCGGTGGCGACAGCAACACGACGACGCTTTACGGCGAACATAAAAACCTCACAGACCTCACTGGCTACTAGCAGAATACTAGTACCCCTTTTTCAGCCGTGATCTGTTTGAGACTGCAAAATATGCAAAAGCCCCGCGTAGGCCATGAAATGTGTGGCTTACGCGGGACTTGGAAAGCTATGGGGCTTCGCACCACGGCGGCAGGTTTTGAGACTTAGGCCGCAAACCTTAGTGAGAGACCAAAGCCTGGTGGGCCGGGAGTCTAGTGAGCCGGGTCAGTGGCGACCACGACGATTCCCGCCGGAGCGTCCCGGAGGCGGTCATCGCGAGGTGCGGCTTCCCAACCGTTGTCATGCGCGATCTGCTCAGCGGCGGCCTTTTCCTCTTCGTTCCTCGGGTCGAAGTAGACGGTGGTCTTCTCCCACACACCCATCTTCTCTTCAGGAGCATTGCCGGTCTCGCCGGCGCCCCAGCCCTGCTCGCCCATCTGCTTGGACAGGTCATCGGCGAGGCCCACGACCTCAGAGTTATTCAGGACACTGACCTTGACAGTCTTGCGGTCAATCTGGGGCGCTTCGTTGGCCTCATCCTGTGCCGGCGGATTCTCAGCGGGAGGAACCGGTTTGCCTGGCTCATTTGCCGGTGGCGGCGGCGGAACCTCGCCGTCACCATCTCCAACAGCACCATCCTTTGCCGGATCACTGCCGTTGGCCGAGTCAGCAGGCGCACCAGAGTCAACCGGAGCGGATGCCGAGGTGTCATTCTGGCCGGTGTTCTCGGCATCGTCGCCACGTGTGCTGAGTGCATAGGCACCGTAGGCGACCAGGCACACGCCGATAGCGAGCAGCACGATAGCGAGAACGCGCATGTAGCGGCCATCACCGGCACCGTCGCCGATGTCGCCGTCATCAACACCATCAGCAGCTGCGGAATTGCTAGCAGCCCCAGCGCTGGCACCGGTCGAGGCGGCGGTGGCACCAGCAGCAGCTGCACCAGCGGCGGGAGCCGCAGATTTTGGCGCTGTGTGTTGAGCATCCGACGGCTCGGAGTACGCATGGGCGCCGCCAGCGGCGGGAGCCTCCGCGTAATCGCTGTACTCATCGAAGTCGTCGAAGTCGTCATCGAGTCGATGACGGCCCGGACGCGGCGAATTCTGAGGGTTTAGTTGGTCAGACACATCCCACATCCTATATGTTCTGCCGCCGAACCGTGAAGTGAAACTTGAACCTTATGCGTCTTGGTTGTCCCGCACGGCGCGCAGCCGATGAACCAACACGGGTTCGGCCGCTTCGGCTGCCGGAGAATCGAGAAGTCGCGAAAGTACCTGGTGGTAACGGATTGTGTTGTTGCCGAAGTCCTCGGCAAAGCGACGCCGAATTGCCTCCTGCCGCGCACCGGCCATACGCGGCCCACGGCGGGCAACTTTCAGCCATTCCTTCTCAAAATCCAGCATTTTCTGCGCCAAAATGGGCTCAATGCCGCCGGTATCGCCCGCGAGTCCGGGATGCTCGGATGAGTCAGGCCGCAACTCAGTCTCAGGTTCGTGGCTGCCGCCTATGGGCTTCTTGCTCACCATTTTTCTGCACCCCGCTTTCCTTCTCAGTCGCCCTGATTTTCTATTCTGCACGACACTGCTTATGCAGATACTTAGTGAAGATACATAGTAAGGCTCAGCCACCCAGCCCTACATACCACTTCCGACATCGCCCAACGTCTCCAAGACCCCTGACATCACCAGGCGATTTAGAAAAGATGGACGCCGAGTAGAATCAGCGACATGACTATCCGTCCCATTGTGATTGCCGGAGACCCCGTTCTCCACACTCCTACCCAGCCGGTGACCGAGGACATCTCCGAGCTGCGTGAGCTCATCGAGGACATGTACGAAACCATGGACCGCGCCCACGGTGTGGGGCTGGCTGCCAACCAGGTGGGCGTCGGCAAGCGTCTGTTCGTCTACAACTGCCCCGATGATGACGACGTCTGGCACCGCGGCTGCGTCATCAATCCGGTGCTGACCACCAGTGAAATCCCGAAGACCATGCCTAACGACGACGGTTCCGATGACGAAGGCTGCCTCTCTGTACCCGGCCTGTCCTTCCCCACCAACCGCGCGGAGAAGGCTGTCGTCACCGGCCTGGATGAAAACGGCGACGAGGTCCGCATCGAGGCCACCGGTTTCCTCGCTCGCTGCATGCAGCACGAGGTCGGCCATCTGGATGGGTTCCTTTACACCGACTGTCTCACGGGCCGCTGGAAGCGCATGGCCAAGAAGGAAATCAAGCGTGCCGGTTGGACCGAGGGCGGCCTGACCTGGATGCCGGGCGTGGATCCCGATCCGTTCGGCCACGAGGATTAGATCGTGGCGGATAGGCAATTGGAGTCGTCGGCAAGCGAAAATGCAGCACAGAAGCTACCGATTTCCCGCTGGGGCGTCGGTGAAGTGGCGGTGGGACGTCGTGTCATTGTGCGGCACGCGCTGACCGATGAAGAAGCATTGGCCAGCGGCAAGAAGACTACGGACGTCATTGGGCATGTGCTCAGCATGGATCCGTTCGTCGTGCGTCCGCAGGTTCGTGCTGGCGTGCGTGCCGACGAATCCGTGGCAGCGGTGGACTTTAGCGATAAGCACATTTTGATTGTGAAGGCCCTGCCGGATCATCCGGTGCGCAATTCGGATATTCGCGCCGTGGAAACTGCGACAGCGAAGGCCTTCCCGGGTATCGCGCATGTGGTGGAGTCGGGCTGGCTGCTGCGAGCCGGCGATGGCATTACGGAGCGTTCCAACTCCGCGCTGCCGCTCGAACCCGGAGCCAGCACTCAGCCGGTGCCGTTGGAGAAGATTAAGTCGTTTTACGATTCCCACGATTTGCCGGTGCGGATTGCGATTCCGGATAGAATCGCCAAACCTGCACAGGCGCTGGTCGCGGGGCCGGAGTGGACGGTCGGGCCGGACATTGTGGTTATGACGCGCTCACTCGATGGGGATTTGCCGCCTGCTGAATTGGCAGCTGAATCGCACAGCGCCGTACAGGTGCTTGATGAGCACAGCGCCGTACAGGTGCTCGATGAGCACAGCGTCGAGCTTGCAGACGTGCAGGTGGATATCGCTGATCAACCTGACGACGACTGGCTGGGGCTCTACCATTTCCGCGGTACCACGCTGCCCGAGCATGCACTACAGCTTCTGCGCAATGAAATTGATGGCCGCATGTGCTTCGGACGCCTGCAAGTGCCTGACAACAATGCGCCTGAAGGCATACGCACGGTAGCCATTACGCGCGGCACGCTGACCGAATCGGACGACGGCCGTGTGTGGCTCGGGTTCTCCGCTGTGGAAGTCGCAGCCGATATGCGCCGCCGAGGACTTGGCACCCTACTGGGAATTCACATGATGCACTGGGGCACACAACACGGGGCAGATTCTGCATATCTGCAGGTATTGGGCTCAAATGAGGCTGGCATTGCGCTGTACCGGACACTCGGTTTTACCGAGCACCACCGGCACCGCTACGCGGAGCTGACAGGGGCTTAGGGGCCGGGGGTTACGTTTCGGCCCTGCGCTGCTCGCCCTGATTGCCCTACTTCCCGCGCTTAACCCTTTTAATCCGCTTCAGCTGCTTGCCCTGCTGCTCTTTGCTACCCATGCGATTGCCCATGCGGCGCTGCCCACGCGGCAGCTCGCGCGTCTCCGGCTTTTCCACCACACGGGTGTGGACCGAGAGTTCATGACGACCTCTCCCCAGCGGATCGCGTGAGGCAGCCATTGCAATCCAGCCGGCCAGGCCCGCAGAGACAAACCAACCGGCGACCGGAATCATCGACGGCAGAATCCAGGCATTGCGCACAAAACCATCGCGGGCTGAGACTGGCATCCCGTGTGCACCTTCGATTTTCATGCCCATGGCGTGTTTACCCGGCGACCCGTCGAAGATGGAGTCCCCCGCCACGCGGTAGAGGTAAAAACCACCGGGACCGAGGAAGAGGCTGATCAGCATCACCATTACGCCGCTGTCCGATGTCCCCACGATGCTAGTGAGAACTGCAATGGAGGCAATCAATGCAGTGTAGATGACAGAATCCACCAACAGCGCACCACCACGACGTGCCACTGAGCCATTGGCCAGATTGGGGTCAAAGCCCAGGTGTACTGCCATTTGAGCGGTCAGCGGCGCGACTTTGGGATTGGCACTGAGCTCACCGAAGGAAGACACCCCATAGCTAGCGGGGTACCCGCTTTCATAGCCGACCGGAATGTTTGCTACCGGATATGGCACTTCCTGATACGGCATTGCCGCATCGTACGCCGCATATGCGTCGTGTTCCCGATAAGCGTTCCTGCCACTACTACCCAGGTAATCCGTCGGACTGTACTCGCCGCCGTAACGGCGATCGTCCCAGTTAGCCAACCTCGAAACTCCCTTTCCTACCGGGCTTCCGCCCACCTTATCCGTTTTTGTCCGCCTATTTTGTCACTGCTTTGTTCAACGCATGAGGCCGCCGTTTCGTTCCCCTTTTACAATCGTTGATATGCGAATCTGTGTCTGGAACGTCAATTCGGCTCGAACTCGCCTCGACCGAATGGTGGAAATGCTGCGCCGGAATGACATTGATGTCCTGGCCGTCCAGGAAACCAAGTGCAAGGACGACCAATTCCCCACCGCTGCTTTTGAAGAGCTGGGATACCAAGTCGCCCACCACGGCCTGAATCAGTGGAATGGCGTTGCCATCATCTCCCGCGTCGGCCTTGAGGACATCCAGGCAGAGTTCCCCGGTCAGCCGGGTTTCAACAAGGACCCCGACGCAACTCCCGCATTGGAGGCCCGCCATATCGCCGCTACCTGCGGTGGCGTGCGCGTCCATAGCCTCTACATCCCGAACGGCCGCGACATCACCGACCCGCACTTCGAGTACAAGCTCGAATTTCTGGAGCGGCTCCGTCAGCACATCATCGCCACGCTTGACGACGACCCGGAGGCCACCTTCATGATGGGCGGCGACTTCAACATTGCCCCGACCGACGGCGATGTCTGGTCAATGGCAGCCTTCGCAGGGAAAACACACGTCACACCGCCTGAACGCGCAGCTTTCTATGCGCTGGAGCAGGCGGGCATGAAGGAAGTAACTCGCCAATTCACCCCAAACCAGTGGACCTACTGGGATTACAAGGCTGGCCGCTTTTTCAAGGATGAGGGCATGCGCATCGACTTCCAGCTCGCCTCCCCCGACCTCGCGGCAAAGGCGTCCGCCGGATTCATCGACATCGAAGAGCGTCAGGGCAAAGGCGCATCCGACCATGCTCCGGTGATTGTGGATTACGAAGTGTAGATAAACGGGCGGAAAAGCGCGTAGGCCTAGTTCCTACTAGGGGGTGTCGCTGGGGCCGTCGTAAAGCGGAGTCTTTGCTGCCAGCCCCTAAAATCAGGGGCAGAAATGGGCGATAAAGCACCCGCACAACACTTATGAGTCTAACTTTTTGTTCAATCTACAAATTTTCACCACAGAAAGTTATTTCGACGATATAAGGTGTTTATTCAGAACATCAATTCATTACGTCGGGAAGGAAGATCATGACTTCTGCACGCTCCCCTCAGCGCACCACTACCCCGGAGCCAGCGAGCGGCTTCCCCACCGCGGATGACTCAACTGAGTCCGATGAATCCCTGCGCGAAAGCGTGCAGAAGATTTCCATCGGCCTGTATGACTTCCTTGCGTCGACTCGCCGCCTCGGTGAGCGCCCGAATGCCAGGATGGACATTTCCCAGTCGGAAATGGAAGTACTGCACTTTATTTCGACCCACCCGGGCTGCGGCGTATCCGACATTGCACGCCTGCGTTTCCTGCGCCCGTCCAACGTTTCGGCAACAGTCCGCCGCCTACTCGACAACGGGCTGATTGAACGCGAGAACAATGCAAAGGATCGCCGTGCGCAGAACCTCTATGTCTCCAGCGATGGCGAGACCCTGCTGGAGCAGCTTATCGACCACTGGGGTGCGCTGGTGTACGAAATTGTGCGGACAATGTCGCAAAAGGACGTGCGTGCGCTAATTAAGGCACTGCCTTCGCTGCTGAAGCTGGCGGAGCACTCGGAAAGCTATGTTGAGGAGCACCAGCGCCGCCAGGAGCCGTTCTAAAAGCGCGCCGCTAAACCCTTCTTACTAGGTACGATGATGCTCATGGCTATTACTTTGAAGAAGGCAAAAGACGTAAAGACCGCTCCATTGGTGGCCACCGGCCTCATCGGCGGCTGGCTCACCGCTCGCGAAACAGGCATTCGCCCGCTCGGTGGCGTCATCTTGGGCGCCGCCGGCGCATATGCAGCACGCACCTGGAACGCAAAGACCGGCGCCCTGGGAGCCACTGGTCTGGTGGCCGCCTACCTCGGCGCTTTCGGCCTCTCACACCCGCTGGCTAAGAAGATTGGCGCATGGCCGTCCGTCCTGACCGTCACCGCGCTGGCTGCTGGCGCAGCAGCAGTTGCCGACTCCAAGTAAGCAACAAGTAGACAAGCCGCTCTCCCGACTTAAAAGTCGCGCCGGGGAGCGGCTTTGGTGTGCCAAATCTCAGCGTGCAGCCTCAATGGTCGGTGTTAACCTCAGACCTTAGCCACCTAGCCAAGGGCCTCCAACAATTTCTCGAGGTGCGCGCGCACCCGGGGCCACGATTCCACGAAAGGCGGCAGCAGATTGAGGCTGTCGACGTCGTCAAGCGGAATCCAGCGCAGCTCTAGAGACTCTTCGTTCGGATTCGTCTCCAGCTCTTCGGCAGCTAGTGCGTAGACCGTGTGGTACTTCCAGCCGCCGGCGAGCTCGGGGCGGTCCGGATCGGCCGGGAAGGGCCCGGTGGTGACCTGCGTGTCGAGGATGCGAAGCTGATGCTCCAGCAGCCCAGTTTCCTCAGCCGTTTCACGCAGCGCGGTCGCCTCAGGAGTCTCATGAGAATCACAAGCCCCACCAGGAACACCCCACGTTAGGGGGAACGATGTCCAGTCAGCTCGATACTGCATAAGCACCGTGCGCTGAGGGCTCACAATCAGCAGCCCTGCAGCTCCGAAGCGTCCCCAGCAGCGCGTACCGTTGGGGCCGGCTGCCCAACCATTTCCATCCTGAAGCATGTCTCCACCCTACGCCAGATACCCTTGTGTTTTCCGTCACAAGCCCGAGCGACTAAGATTTGCAAGGAACTAACGTTGCTCTGAGCGGAGAGATCGTCGCAGGCGACTTCGGTCACGTCGGAAGGACACGTGCACATGGGTGAAACCACTTCAAGTGCGCCTCATTCCCGTGCCCACGACAAAAACCGAAACCCATTCCACCGCAAGAATCGTGCTCCACGCCGAACTCGTTTCAGCGGTCGCACCACTCCCGGTGGCGAAAGCTTAGACATACACACTGCGGCTCAGGCGGCAAAAGAATCGAAAGATACTCCCGACACCACCCCGGCTACCGAGAGTGCGGCACCATCAACTGCTCTGGAAACTACAGAGTCCTCGGCTAATGCCCCAGCAACGGCCACAACCCCAACAGCCCTAGCAGACTCTCCGCGCGATACAGACTTGCGCGTGGATGCCCTGGAGATTGGCCCGCGCAACCGGAGATTGACACGTTTTCTCGGTGAGCGCCTCTACGACAAGCTCGGCCCGTCGGCCACGTATGTGCGCCGGTCAGCGTCATTTTTGATAACGTCGCCGGGCCGATTGACCATAGTCGCCCTCATCCTCATCGTCGCAATCCTGGCCGCCGGCCTATCCATGTGGCAAACAACCTCGCAACGCCAGCAGCAGCTCACCCGCATTTCGCAGCTGAGCGAGCCGATGGCCAATGCCTCGCAGAATCTCTATGCCTCGCTGACGATTGCCGATGCGTCGGCCAACACCGCTTTTTCCCGCGGCACGCTCAACAGCAGCCAGGACTTGGTCAGCAACTTCGACGATGTCATCGCACAAGCATCCATGTCCGCTACCCGCGCAGCTACGGGCATTGAAAACGTCGATGATCCAGAGATGAAGGATGTCGCGACTGTACAGCGACTGTTGCCGGTCTACACCGGCATGGTCGAGACAGCTCGCGCGAATGCGCGCCAGGGCAACCCCGTCAGTGTCGCGTACCTCGCCTCTGCCTCAAACTTGATGCAGGTCCAGATTCTGCCAGCTGCAAAATCGCTCTACGAACGCACCAGTACCACCACTAATGAGGAGCAGCGCGAACTATCGAAACCACCTCTTTTCCCGATGTCAGGCCTGGCAGCGGCAATTTTGATGCTGCTAATCACACAGTGGTGGCTGACTCGCCGCACCGGTCGACTATTCAACGTCGGCCTGTTTGGTGCAACCATGCTGATGGCCATCGCACTTGTCGGTGTGGGAATCGCCACCACTCAGCCGTGGCAGTCTAACTCCCTCTTCGGAGAGCAGCGCCCGGACGTTCATGCCCTAACCCAAGTACGCATTGATGCCCAGCAGCTACGCGCCAGCGAAACCCTCGGCTTAGTGCGCCGTCAGCCCGCGGATGCGGAGTCCTTCTCGCAGTCGGTGCGCACCCTGGTCGGCGAGCTGGAAAGAGTGGACGCCAACGCGCCGGACGACGATGTCAGAGCCGCCATCCACGGTATCTACAGCTGGGAGTCCGGCCACAACCTGATGATGGGGCACTTGAGTTCAGGAGACTACGCCGGTGCGGTTCGCATCGCGACCGATGTGGATAATGCCAGCTCGTCGGCGACTGCGTTCAACCAGGTCGATGAGTCGCTACAGAATTCCATCGCCGAGTCCCGCCTGACCGCCCGTGAGAACCTCGACCAATCCCGTCGCGCTATCGCGGCACTGTCCCTCGCCACGGTTACGCTGACCGTCATCGCGGCAGTTCTGGTTGTTTTCGGCTTCCGACACCGGCTTCTGGAGTACCTATGATCGTTTCGTTCTCCCCGTCGCTCCACAGTCTCGCCGGTTGGCGGCGCAGGGCCGTCCTTGGTGCACTCGCCATCGCCGGGCTCACCGTCAGTGCCTGCGCGACCGATTCGCTTGCCGACGATCCCTACTCGCGCACAATCCTGGAGGCCACCGGTGACTTCCCCCTGCCACCGGGCGCGTTCTACGACAAAGCCTCCTCGAGGAAGCCTGCGGCAGAAGCCAACACCCCAGATCTGTCCACACTCGCCCCCGATGACCAAACACCGGAAGAGCGAATCCCGGAGATTTACCAGCGCGGCCGCATCATCGTTGGTGTTGACCAATCATTGAACCTGCTCAGCTTCCGCGACTTCAGCAGCGGAGAGCTCTCGGGGTTTGAAGTATCCCTGGCACAAGAGATTGCCCGGGACATCTTTGACAATCCCGATGCTGTCGAGTTTCGGTTCGTCGACAGCAACGAACGCACTGCCGCACTCGAAGACGGCACTGTCGATGTCGTTTTGCGCACTATGACGGTCACCGATGCCCGGCGCGAAAGGGTGCTGTTCTCCACACCGTATTTGACAGCACGAGCTGGAGTTCTAGTCTCTTCGCCGGGTGGCGATGCTTCCCCCGAGGACGTCGAGGACGGTCGCATCTGTGTCTCCCGGGGATCCACTACCGAGGATTTGATTCGACGGCTCTCGCCGAACAATACGCTGCTGTTGGTCGGTAACTGGTCGGATTGCCTCATTTCACTTCAAAACAGCCAGGCAGAGATTGTCGTTGCCGATGACACCATCCTCGCTGGTATCAACGACCAAGATCCGGCTACCGCCATTGTCCAGCGGGGCTTGAACGAGGAAAGCTACGCGGCCGGTGTATCCAAGGGGAACCCAGGCCTAGTTCGCCAAATCAACGCGACCCTGGAGCGTATGGCGAGCGACGGCACCTGGCAGTCCCTCTACGACACTTGGTTCGGCCCCTTCCTGCCAAGCGGTACACAGCCATCGCCACAGTACAGCGACGACGAAGACATACTTGGAATCTCCCCCACACCGGAAGCTGCTCCAGAAGGCGAGGTGGATAACCGATGAGCGACGAAAACCAGTACTCCGAGCATGCCCAGCAAGCCCAGCATCCCCAGTACACGCCGGAGCCCCAGGAGGATGCTCACGCAGAGGCAGAGGCAGCTGCCACTCAGGCCGTCGCCTTCGACCCATTCGCCGATGAAGACGACGAACAAGAGCCCGGCACTGCCGCTGTCGCCTTCGACCCTTTTGCGGACGATGATGACGATGACGAAGAGTTCGATATCGCCGAATTGTTGGGGCGCGGGGGCTCGTCGTCAAGCGCGACGACCCAACCCGGCGCCCAGACGCCAGATCCGTCGATGGCCTCGCACCGGAAAGCGTTGGAGGACTTCCGCCGGAGGCGATCGAATGCACACCGCGGACGCACTGTCGCCGACGGCATGGTGCACCTGCCGTACATCACAACGCAGGATCCGCGCGATGCAGTAATGAGTGATGAGAAGATTCGAGCGACGAATAAGCCGGCGCCGAGCCTGAAAGCCGGCGATATCGTGGCGGATCAGTACGAGATCGTGGGCCCGATTGCCCACGGCGGGCTCGGCTGGATTTACCTGGCGATTGACCACAATGTCTCGGATCGTTGGGTCGTGCTCAAGGGCATGATGGCAGCGAAAAACGAGAAGGATTTCGCCGTAGTCCAGGCGGAACGCGAGTTCCTCGCGGAAATCTCGCATCCGGGAATTGTGAAGATTATCAACTTCATCGATGAGACGGACGCCAACAGCGCCACCGGCTTCATTGTGATGGAGTACGTCGGCGGCCCGTCGTTACGCAAGCAGCGACGGAGCTACCCAGACGGCGTCATGCCCTGTGACCTAGCGATTGGCTACATCCTGGAGCTGCTCCCCGCGCTGGATTACCTGCACTCGCGCGGCGTTGTCTACAACGATTTGAAGCCGGACAACGTGCTGCTCAGCGAAGACCACGTCACGCTTATCGACGTTGGCGCGGTCACCGGCATCGGCGCCTACGGCCATATCTACGGCACGCCCGGTTTCCAGGCGTCGGAGATTGCCACGACGGGACCAACGATTGCCAGCGATATCTACACAGTCGGCCGCACGCTGGCCTCGCTGATTCTGAAGTTGCCGGCGACCAACGGCATCTACGACCCGGGGCTACCCTCACCTGTCGAAGAGCCTCTATTCCGCCGTTTTTACTCGCTCTACCGCTTCCTACTACGCGCTTGCCACGAGAACCCGGAGGCTCGCTTCGGTTCTGCCGAAGAGATGAGTGTGCAGCTCATCGGCGTATTGCGCGAGATTCTGGCGGTGCGCGACGGCGTGCAATTCCCGCAGGCGGTGTCGAATTTCTCGCCGCAGCGTTCCACGTACGGCACCAAGCACCTGGTGTTCCGCACCGATCAGCTTGTCGACGGCATCACCCGCGGCGTGGAAATCACTCCGCAAGAAGTGACCTTCGCGCTGCCTGTACCACTGATTAACCCGACAGATCCGGGTGCGCGCATCTTGAGTGCCTCGTCGTTTACAGAGCCCAACGAACTTATCGAAACACTGACCAATGCGCTGTCCGAACCCGAGTATGGCTCTTCCGTGGAAATTCCACTGGGCATCGTGCGTGCGAAACTGGACCTCGGATTAATTGATGAGGCCCGCGACAGCCTCCGCGATGTCTCTGAACGTTTGCAGCGCGATTGGCGTTACCACTGGTACGAGGGCGTGACTTATTTGCTTCTCGACCAATTCAACGATGCCCTCGCCTCGTTCCACCACGTGCTGACGATGCTGCCCGGCGAGCCCGCCCCGAAGTTGGCGCTGGCAGCGACTCTCGAGTTGATTCAACAGCGCTTGGGCATCGCCAACGCATCTCTCCTCGAGCCCGCTGTCGCCCGCGCCGCCGCGAACTTGAGCAGCGCGCTGGATAATGTCGCTGCCGATACGCCCGAGATCTTCTCCCCCGCCTGGGCCAGCGAGTCCCTGTCGCCTCAGACGATTCGTTTCAACACCCTGCGTCTCTACGCCGTCGTGTGGGCGGCCAACCCGACGACGGTATCCTCCGCCTTCGGGCTAGCTCGTCAGCTGGCCTCTGAGCGCCAACACGAAATGGCTATCTCCCAGCTTGACCGCGTACCCGGTAACTCCCGTCACCATCGCATGGCACGTTTGACGACGATTCTGATGCTCACCTCAGGGATGCCCTCCGAGTTAACTGAATCGAGAATTCGCCGTGCTGCGCGTCGTCTGGTGGAGCTGCCGACGAATGAACCGCGCATGCCACAGCTGCGCATCGCCGTGATGGCGTCCGCGCTGAACTGGTTGCGCAGCTCGAACCTCGACCATGCAGCTAGCTCCAATGGTCTTTTCGATGCGCCCTTTACCGTGGCCGGCCTGCGTGAAGGATTGGAAAAAGACTTACGGATGCTGGCACGCTCTTCGCAGTTTCCGCGACACCGCTACAACTTGGTGGATATCGCAAATCTCATTCGGCCACGGACTTGGCGTTAGCTCTCTAACAGCTCCTTACCGAACCTGGTCAAACATGCTGTTGTGGGCCTGAGCGCCACCCCAGAATTGGTGAATAAAGAGAGAATTGCCTTTCGTGGTTTAAGATATCCTCTATGTTTGCCTCTTCGAAATCCTCTCTCCGCAGCGCTAAGCGCGTAATTATCAGCGCTGCAGCCCTCACCACCGCCTTTGGTATTGGGGCCGGCACTGCCGTTGCCCTGCCGGTTTCTCCAGACCTGCAGTCGCTTAGCCAGAGTGTTCGGGACCTCAAGCTGCCGGAGATCTCGACTCTGAATTCGGGCGACCTTGCCCCTGAGCTCTCTGAGGTACTGGATTCCTCTTCGGTGAAGCTGCCGGATTCGGTCGTCGCTCTGATTAATGAAAACTTCAAGTTCGCTGAAAACAACAAGCAGGTGGCGGACAAGGTCAAAACTCAGCTGCTGAACGCCATCGACAGCCTGCCGTTGCCAGCTGCACAGAAGGCCGAAGCCACCCGCGTCGTCAACGAGATTTTCGGTTTGCTGGGGGGCCAGGACGAGCCGTCGCAGCCTGAGCCGGCGCCTGCCCCTGCTCCACAGCCAGAGCAGAAGCCACGCCCTGAACCACGCCCAGAGCCAAACAACCCGTGCCCGCCGAGCGCCCGCGCATGCGTTGACCTGGCTAACCAGAAGACCTGGCTGCAGGAAAATGGCAACATCACCTACGGTCCGGTGCCAATGTCCTCCGGTATGCCAGGTTACGAAACCACCCGTGGCCACCTGAGCGTTACCCGCAAGGTCCGCGATGAGTGGTCCCGTCCTTACAACGGTCCGATGCCGTTCTCGGTGTACTTCACCAACGACGGCGAAGCTTTCCACGAGGGCTCTGTTAATCAGATGTCCCACGGCTGCATCCACCTGAACCACGATGATGCTGTGAAGTACTTCGATACCCTGCAGGTCGGCGACGGCGTCTACATCTGGTAGTTAGCTGCGCTGATGCGTTGAAACGATGACCGGGTGACTGAGCCTGTTGAGGCATAGGCGCAGTCGCCCCGGCGGTGAAAAATGAGCTCGCCCCACTAGGTTCTTCCAGTTTGGAAGACAGTGGGAGCGAGCTCATTTTTGTTGGGTCACAGCTGCGGATTCAACAGATGGGGCATCTAGCAGCCGTCGATTACGGAGGGTTACAGGGGGTCCTGCCTACTCGCCAGGGCCCCTGCCCCAAAACCTACTCCACGAAGCTCATTGCGTAGCGAGCAATGGCCAGTTCCTCGTTGGTCGGTACCACGAAGACCTTGACCTTCGAGTCCTCCGCCGAAATCAGACGCGGGCCGTCATTCGGCTGGGAGTTGAGCTCGTCATCAATCTTGATACCGAAGTTCTCAAGCTCAGCCATCGAATCACGGCGGATACCGACATGGTTCTCACCGACACCGGCGGTGAAGGTGATGGCATCGAGGCGGCCGAGAATCAGCATGTAAGAGCCAATGTAGCGGCGCAGCTGGTGGACATACATCTGGTACGCAGCCCAAGCATCCGGGTCGTGGTCATCCATGCGCTCCTGCAGGACTCGGAAGTCATTGACACCAGAGACACCCTTCAGACCGGACTGGCGGTTACACAGATTGTCGATCTCGTCGATGCTCATGCCGTTGCGGTAGAGGTGGAAGATGACGCCCGGGTCAATGTCACCGGTACGGGTACCCATCATCAGACCAGCCAGCGGGGTCAGCCCCATCGAGGTATCCACCGCCTGGCCACCTCGGATAGCCGCACACGACGCACCATTACCCAGGTGCAGCGTAATCTGGTTGATTTCCTCTGCCGGCTTATTCAGAAGGTCCGGCACCTGCTTGGAAACAAACTCATGCGAGGTGCCGTGGAAGCCGTAACGACGGATATCAAACTTCGATGCGACCTCTGCGTTGAGCGGGTACAGAGCAGCAGCTGGCGGCATGGTGTGGAAGAAACCAGTGTCGAAGACGGCGACGTGAGGCACGTCCGGAAGCAGCTTGCGAGACTCTTCGATGCCTACGATATTGGCCGGGTTGTGCAGCGGCGCCAGCGGAATAAGGTCGCGGATCATGCCGACGATTTCGTCGGTAATCAGCTCCGGTCCAGAGAACAGGCGACCACCGTGAACGACGCGGTGACCGACGGCCGCAATATCCACCGACTCCGGACCAACACCGTGCTCATCCATCAGCTCGAACGCGCGGTCAAGACCACTGGCGTGGTCAGCGATCGGCTCAGTGATTTCAATCTTCTGTCCGGAGAACTTCAGATTAATAATGCCGTCTTCTTCACCAATGCGCTCCACCAGACCTGAGACATACGGCGGCTGCGTTGAGTCCTTCTCCGGATCTACCAGCTGAAACTTGATAGAGGAGGAACCGGAGTTCAAAACAAGTACGTGACGGGACATAATAATTAGTTTCCTCCAGCCTGAATAGCGGTAATTGCAACCGTGTTGATGATGTCCGGCACCGTGGCGCCACGGGAAAGGTCGTTGACCGGCTTGTTCAAGCCCTGCAGAATCGGGCCGATTGCCAATGCACCACCACAGCGCTGGGCAATCTTGTAACCGATGTTACCGGCGTCCAGATCCGGGAACACGAAAACAGTTGCCTTACCCGCAACGGAGGAATCCGGCATCTTCTTCGCAGCCACAGACGGGTCAATAGCAGCATCGAACTGCAGCGGACCATCGACAGCGAGCTCCGGAGCCAGCTCCTTGGCCTTGGCCAGACCCGCCTTCACACGGTCCACATCCTCACCTGTGCCGGATGCTCCAGTGGAGTAGCTCAGCATGGCGACGCGGGCGTCGATGCCGAAGGAAGCTGCAGTCTCGGCGGATACTACCGCGATTTCACCCAGCTGTTCCGGAGCAGGCTTCGGCAGCACCGCACAGTCCGCAAAACCCCACAGCGAGTTGTCCATAACCATGAGGAACAGTGACGACACCGTGGAAGCCGACGGCTTGGTCTTAATGATTTGCAAGGACGGACGAATGGTGTGCGCAGTTGTGTGGGCTGCACCGGACACCATGCCGTCGACAAGCCCATTGTGAATCATCATCGTCGCGAAGTAGGAGATGTCCCGCATCGTCTCACGGGCCTGCTCCAGCGTGACCCCCTTGGCCTTGCGCATCTCTGCGAACTGTTCCGCGAACTGCTCAACATATTCGGAGGTCTGCGGGTTCCAGAGATGGGCGGCGTCGATGTCAAAACCCAGTTCGGCGGCGCGTGCCTTCATCGCATCCGGGTCGCCGAGGATAGTGAGCTCACAGATGTCCTCGCGCAGGAGGTAATCAGCGGCTTCAAGAATGCGGTCATCGTCCCCCTCTGGCAGCACAATGTGGCGTTTATCAGCCTTGGCGCGCTGCAATAGCCACCACTGGAAACGCTGTGGAGTCATCACTGCGGTGACCTCGCGGCTTACGACCTTGCGCAGCCCCTCAGCATCGTCAACGGCAACAACGGGAACGTCGAGCTCGAGAGTCTTAGCAGCCTCAGCTGCCTCCTCCCCTGTAAGGACAACTGCGAGTACCTCGCTGTGACGCTGAGCTGCACTGCTGAGAGCCAAACGAACGCGAGCCTTTGCGGCCTCTGTGTGGCAGCCCTCGCCGCCAGCGACAACGATGACACCGGCGCCGGCGACGGTGGCAATGCGGAAGTCAAAATCGAGGTTGCCGGAGCCGGTCAGAACAGCCGCCCCCTCGTTAGCAGCGCGGTCAGCCTCAACAGCACTGACGATGGTGTCAAGCGCGGATTCCGGATCCACAACAACCTGATCCACGGTGGCGCCGTGCGCCCCACCGACAGTGTGGAGGCAACGTGCCCCACCCAGTGCCTCAGACAATGCCGTAATGACATCTTGCAGATTGTCTGCGCGGTCCACTGAAGTAATCAGGACTGCGGAGTTGTTGGTGGACGCTTGGGCGTTCTTATCGCTCACCGACGTTCCTTTCTCGCACTGCGCTTAATCGTTGACTTATTTAAACGTTGACTTGGCTCGAGCCGTTGGACTGCCGGAGGCTCAAGATCATGCTGAGCTTCTAATCCTGCTGAATCTAATCCCGCTGAGTCCCAAATCATTATTTTCATCTTATTGTGAGTCACCTTACATCTCACGGCGGACTCAAACCTCTTTGGTTACCCCTGGTAGCCACACTTTTCCCCGCAGATTCCAACAATTTTCCCGCATAATCGCGGGTTTTATGCGGTTTTTCTAGTGAACTAGCCCAAATTCCCACATTAGACGTGACTAAGGTCACATTTAGTTTTGTATGCCTTCAAAAGCATCTCACCGATGATGTGATGCTCGCCTCTCGATTTTTCGTAAGTTATCGCTACGATTGGGGGCGCTACCATTGGGAATGTCGAATAAACCGATAGCTCACCAATAACTCCTTTCCCCCACGAGGTCACCGCTGGCAGCTACTTACGCCGCGGCCTCGTGGCCGTCGTAAAGCATTAGAGAAAGAAGGACACACTTCATGAATCGCCCGCTCCGCGTTGCCGTAATTGGCTCTGGCCCGGCCGGTGTTTATGCTTCCGATGCACTGATGAAATCCAGTACTGACGTGGAAGTCGATCTGTTTGAAAAGATGCCGGCTCCATTCGGTCTAATCCGCTACGGCGTCGCCCCCGACCACCCACGCATCAAGGGCATCATCATGGCCTTGCACCGCGTGATGGAAAAGCCGGAGCTGCGCCTATTTTCCAACGTTGAGTTCGGCAAGGACATCACACTCGACGAATTAAAGGAGCATTACGACGCCGTCATCTTCGCCACCGGTGCCGTCGGCGACCGCGCACTGCCAACGCCGGGAGCGGACCTGCCGGAGCACTTCGGCGCAGGCGAATTCGTGGGCTTCTACGACGGCAATCCACTCTTTGAGCGCACCTGGGACCTTTCGGCGGAGTCCGTGGCCGTCGTCGGTGTCGGCAACGTCGCGCTGGATGTCTCTCGAATCCTGGCGAAGACCGGTGAGGAACTGCACGTCACAGAGATTCCGGACAATGTCTACGAGGTTCTGAAGACAAATAAGGCCAAGGAAGTCCACGTCTTCGGCCGCCGCGGCCCGGCACAGGCAAAGTTCACTCCGCTGGAGCTCAAGGAGCTCGACTACTCACCGAACGTCGAGGTCGTTGTCGATCCGCGCGATATTGATTACGACTCCGCATCCGAGATTATGCGTCGCAACTCCAAGATCACTGACCAGGTCTGCACCATCCTGGAGAACTACGCCATCCGTGAGCCAAAGAACGCACCGCACAAGCTCTACATTCACTTCTTCGAGTCGCCAGTGGAAATCCTCAGCGAGGAGGGTACCGACGGCCAGCAGCATGTGACAGGCTTGCGCACTCAGCGCATGGAATACGACGGTGCTGGCGGGCTGCGGCCGACCGGCGAGACCACCGACTGGAAGGTCGGCGCTGTCTACTCCGCCGTGGGCTACCGCTCTGATGCGCTGCCGGGTATCCCGTTCGACAACGTGAAGAATGTCATTTCCAACGTCGGTGGTCGAGTCATCGAATCCGACAACACCGAGGATGAAGCAGCCGAGGCCATCACTGGCCTCTACACCACCGGTTGGGTTCGCCGCGGACCGGTCGGCCTGATTGGTAATACCAAGGGCGATGCCAATGAGGCCGTAGCCAATCTGCTGGCCGATGCCGCTGAGGGCAAGAAATTCAACCCGTCGAAGCCGGAGTTGTCCGCTGTCAACGAGCTGCTGGAGTCCAAGGGTATCGACTACCTGGACTGGGAAGGTTGGCACAAGCTCGATGCTGCCGAACGCACCGCCGGCGAGGCCGAGGGTCGCGAACGCAAGAAGTACGTCGAGTGGGATGAGATGGTCACCCACTCCAAGGGCGAGTAACGGCGAGTAACTAGGACGGATAAAAAGCGTCGGCTACGCCACTACCTTCACGTCCGTGTACGCGGCGCGCGAGTCCCAGCGGCAGCACACAATCGGCGCCAACAGCTCGGCCAATGGCTCACCAAAAGCCACCTGACCAGCACCGTCGGCAGCGCCTGCATCGATGACTCGATCCCACAATAGGCCCGGCGCGGTAAACAGCGGCACCACTACGAGTCCGCGTCCGCGCTTGGCCGCGCGCTCCTGCGCCGCGGCCACAGCATCGGCTCCCTTGATTTTCTCAGGACCGACCACGAATGCCGCGCTCACATGTCCCGGCAGCATCCCGCCAAGGTTTGCCGCAAACTGGTGCACCGCCGCATTGGCATCCTCATCAGAGGAGCCGACCCCCATCACCAGCGCATCGACCGGCCAGGAAAAAGATGCATTCTCCGCCGCTTCGATGATTCGCTTTACGACGGCGCGCTTCGTGCCGTCGCCAAGCCCGAGTCCTTCAGCCACTGTGATGTCAACACCATGCCGATCGCAGAGTCGAACCTGCTCGGGAACGTCGACTCGCGAGTGGAACGCATCGGTGAACAGCAGCGGTACGGCCAGTGCCTGAGTCTCGCCGGCAGCGGCGAGCTCGGCACAGACGGTATCCAGTGAGGGCTCGTCAAGGTCCAGCCAGGCGAGGCGAATCTGAGAGGGCGCATCCAGACGGGTGAGCGGCATCTTCTCGCGCACGAGCGCGACCACGTCTTCGAGCACCGGTTTGGTCTCTGAGTGCCGAGAACCGTGCGCAAGCAGAATCAGTGCGGTCATCGATGGTCTCCTCAGGCTCGCTAGCTGTGCTTTCTGGTTTCTCTACCTGGCAGCTCTACTGGGCAGCGCCACGCACGAGGCCTGCGGTGAGGGTGTCACCGGTGCCCGGCTCGATGAGCAGGAATGCACCGACACGGCCACCGACGCGGTAGGCATCGACCGGCAGCGGCTGTGCGACCTCGACGGTGATCTCCGCGACGTCGTTGACTGCAAGCTGATCAGCCACACCGGTGGGCTCACCGGTTTCGATATCGATGAGCGCATCGACGGAAGCGATACGACCACGCACCAGTGCGGCACCATAGCGCACCTCTACGACGCGACCGACTGCCAACGGCTTGTCTGCAAGGTGGACGGCCACGGCGGAGAAACGGCGCACGTCTTCCGGGCGCGTGCCACTGATGAGGTCGCCACGGGCGAGGTCGAACTCGGCATCCAGGCTGATGGCCACCGACTGGCCGGCCACGGCCTCAGTGACATCCTCAGCTGCCACGGTGATCTTCGTGACCGTAGCCTGACGGTTGGCGTCTACGGAGACAACATCGCCCACACGCACGCTACCTGCGGCGATACGGCCGGCGTAACCACGGTATTCAGTGGCGTGATCGCGAATGACATAGTCGATGGGCAGGCGCAGGTCAGCCTCGGCATCGGTTTCCAGGTCGGCACCGATGTTGAGGTTTTCCAGCAGCTCCAGCACGGTCGGCCCCTCGTACCACGGAGTGTGCTCAGAAGAATCGACAATGTTGTCGCCGACCAGAGCCGACACTGGAACAACGAAGGTGTTCTGCAGACCCAGGCGCTCTGCTAGTGCTGCCACATCCGACTCAATGGCGCGGAAGGCCTCTTCGCTGTAGTCCAGTAGGTCAATCTTGTTGACTGCGAAAATCACGTGGCGAACGCCCAGCAGACCGGCCACCGTTGCGTGACGCTTGGTCTGCGTCACGACGCCGTTGCGCGCGTCGATAAGCAAAACGACGGCCTCGGCGGTGGACATACCGGTGACGGTGTTTCGGGTGTACTGCTCGTGACCTGGGCAGTCGGCGAGGATGAAGGAGCGGACGTCGGTGGCGAAGTAGCGGTAGGCGACATCGATGGTGATGCCCTGCTCACGCTCGGCCCGCAGACCGTCGACCAGCAGCGACAGGTCCGGGTTTTCCTGACCGCGCGCCTGTGAGGAGGCGACGACGGCCTCGTACTGGTCAGCGAGGATATTCTTCGTGTCGTGCAGCAGGCGACCGACGAAGGTGGACTTACCGTCGTCGACGGAGCCAGCGGTGCACAGGCGAAGAGTGCGACGAGCGCGAGTGGCGCGGTCAGCGGAAATCAGGGTAGCTGGGGAATTTGGCTGGCTCATCAGAAGTAACCTTCCTTCTTACGGTCTTCCATGGAGGATTCGGACAACTTGTCATCTGCGCGGGTAGCGCCGCGCTCGGTGAGCTTGGATGTGCGAAGTTCCTCCATGACCTCCGCAATAGTGGTGGCAGTCGATTCGACAGCGCCGGTGCAGCTCATGTCACCGACAGTGCGGTAGCGGACAGTGCGAACCTCGAGGGTCTCGCCGTCGCGGGGGCCACCCCACTCGCCCGGTGCCAACCACATGCCGCCGCGGTTGAACACCTCACGCTCGTGGGCGAAGTAGATGGGAGGCAGTTCGATGTCACGGGCTTCGATATAGGCCCAGACGTCGGCCTCGGTCCAGTTCGAGATCGGGAAAACGCGAACGTTCTCTCCGGCGGCGTGGCGACCGTTGTAGAGGCCCCACAGCTCAGGGCGCTGACGGCGTGGATCCCAACCGCCGAAGGAGTCGCGGACGGAGAACACGCGCTCCTTTGCGCGGGCCTTCTCCTCATCGCGGCGGGCGCCACCGAGAACGGCATCGTAACCGCGGTTGGCAATGGTCTCCACCAGCGGCACGGTCTGCAAGGGGTTGCGGGTGCCGTCGGCACGCTCGGTGAGCACGCCGCTGTCGATCCAGTCTTGGACCTTGGCTACGTGCAGCTTGATGCCCGGCTGAGCGGCAATCTTGTCGCGGAATTCAATAACTTCGGGGAAGTTGTGGCCGGTGTCGACGTGGAGCAGCTCCAGCGGGATACCCGCCGGTGCGAAGGCGCGCTTGGCCAGCTCGAGCACGACGACGGAATCCTTTCCGCCGGAGAAAAGTAGTGCCGGACGCTCGAACTGACCGGCGGTCTGGCGAATAATGTCGATGGCCTCGGCTTCCAGCTCGGCAAGCCGCGGGTCGAGGCGGTTTTGTACGGAAACGGTGGTTGAGCTAGTCATGGGGGTTCTTTCTGTTGGGGCTGTGTTGGCTGTTGTAACTGCGCTGTTTTAGCTGATATCGGTTATCGGCGGGCGGCTAGTGGCTGGCGGCAAGTAGCTGTCTGCTAGCCGCTCGAACTAGAGGTGCAATCCGCACTCAGTCTTCTCGGAGCCCGCCCAGCGACCCGAGCGCGGATCCGCGCCCTCTGCCACTCGCGCGGTGCATGTCGCGCAGCCAATCGACGGGAACCCCTGTTGCGTCAGCGGATGCACAATGAGGTCGTTGTCCTCGATGTACTGGGCAACATCCTCATCTGTCCAGGTGGCCAACGGGTTGAGCTTGATGCGACCAGTCTTGTCGATTTCCAGTACCGGCGTGTGTGCGCGGGTCGGCGCGTCGACGCGCTTCAGACCTGTGACCCAGCCCTCGTAGGGGCGCTTCACGGCAGACAGCGGCTCGACCTTCCGCAATGCGCAGCATCGCGTCGGGTCGGTCTTGTACAGATCGACGCCCTCTTCGGCGTCCTGCTCGGCGCGGGTGCGCTTCGGCTCAATCGACAGCAGTCGGTTGTCGTAACGCTGTGCGACCTGCTCTGCCACGTCGAGGGTCTCCGGGAAGTGGTAACCCGTATCCAGGAAAACCAGGTCGGCTTCCGGCGCGTGCCGAGCAGCCAGTTCCGCCAATACCGTGTCCTGCATCGACAGGGTCACAGCCAGTGGCGTGTGCAGGTGCTCCGCACCCCATTCCAGTACTTCCCCGGCAGTGGCAGTCTCCAGCTTGGAGCCCCACTCCAGCGCGAGCTCGATCAGACGACGAGCGGTCTCCGGATTGTCCAGCACATCCTGACGCGCGAGCGCCTCCTGAGTCTTAATGACTTCAGCGGTTTTCAGTCCCGTGCTCATGACGCCACCTTCCTATCAATATGACCATGCAGTTTCACCGTGAATACCCGGCAGCATTCGCGGCATTGCCAGGCGTAATCGGTTTCCAGGTCGGGCCACAGATCATCACCGCCGCAGTAAGGGCAATGCATCACCGCACCCCGGTTCGGATTGGGGTGTGCGCTTCGGCCACCGATTCCCAGTCGCGCTGGCGTCTCGTCTTTTTCGCTTGACGACGGCCCCTGCGACCGAACCCCATTGGGAGATTCACTCACTTCAGGTCCTCCTCATCAGCGCGGACAATCCACTCGCGGAACTGTTCACCCTCGTGGCGCTGCTCCTTGAAGTGATTGACGACGCGCTCGATGTAGTCACCCAGTTCTGCCGAGGTGACCTTGTGTCCGCGAACCTTGCGGCCGAAGTTGGCATCGAGCCCCAGCGAACCACCGAGGTGAACCTGGAAACCCTCGACACGGTTGCCCTCGTCGTCGGTGACAATCTGCCCCTTGAGTCCGATGTCGGCAATCTGCGTGCGGGCGCAGGCATTCGGGCAGCCATTGAGCGCAATGGTGATTGGGACGTCGAGGTCACCGAGGCGTTCCTCCAAGTCGCCCACCAAATCAATTGCGCGCTGGCGCGTGGTGACAAGTGCGAGCTTGCAGAACTCTAGGCCGGTGCAGGCCAGGATGCCCCGTCGGAAAGCAGAAGGCTTGGCAGACAGGCCAATTTCGTCGAGTTCTGCGAGCAGGGAGTCGACCTGGTCGTCGGCGACGTCGAGGAGAATGAGCTCCTTCATCACGGTGGTGCGGACGCGGGAAACACCGTGGCGCTCGGCGATGTCGGCGAGCTTGACCAGGTCAGAGCCCGGAACACGGCCAACAGCGGGCTTAACACCGACGTAGTTGAGACCGTCGGCCTGCTTGTGCACGCCGATGTGGTCCCGGTCGCCCTCGAAAGGTTCGGGTGCGGGGCCGTCGATAAGCTTGCGGTTGAGGTAGTCGTCTTCGAGTACCTGGCGGAACTTCTCCGCGCCCCATTCGGCAACGAGGAACTTCAGACGCGCACGATTGCGCAGGCGACGGTAGCCGTAGTCCCGGAAGATGCGGCACACGCCCGCCCATACCTCGGGAACCTCGTCCTCTGGGATCCAGGCGCCGAGACGCTGGGCGAGCATCGGGTTGGTGGAGAGACCACCACCGACCCAAACGTCGAAACCGGGGCCGTGCTCTGGATGATTGACACCGACGAAGGCAACGTCCTGGACCTCGTGGGTGACATCGAGACGCGGGGAACCGGAAACTGCCGACTTAAACTTACGCGGTAGGTTGGAGAACTCGTCGCCGGAGAGGTACTCCTCCTTGATGCGGCGGATGGCGTTGGTGCCGTCGACAATTTCATCGGCCGCAACACCGGCAACCGGGCTGCCTAGAATAACGCGGGGAACGTCGCCGCAGCCAAAGTTGGTGTCGAGACCAACTCGCTCAAGGCGGTCCCAGATCTCCGGCATATCTTCGACGCGAATCCAGTGCAGCTGGACGTTCTGGCGGTCGGAGAAGTCCGCAGTGTCGCGGGCGAAGTCGCGGGAAATCTCGCCGATGGTGCGAATGCCCTCGGTGGTGGTCTGGCCACCGTCGAGGCGGACGCGGAGCATAAAGTACTTGTCCTGCAGCTCGGCGTTGGTCTTCACGCCGGTGTGCTCACCGCTAAGCCCCTGCTTGCGCTGGGTGTAGAGGCCAATCCACTTAAAGCGAGGCGCTAGGTCCTCCGCGGGGATGGAGTCAAACCCCTGCTTGGAGTAGATGTCGATAACACGCTGCTTAACGGCGATGCCAGCATCTTCTTTCTTAATGCGCTCGTCGTCGTTAAGTGGCTCGCGGCCGTCGATAAGCCACTGCCCCTGTGGCTTCGGTGCGCGCTTCTTACGTCGGGTAGCCGCTGCGGAAGCTGGACGCTCGGCGGTTTTCGTAGGAGAGCTCATGGGGAATCTACCGAATCACTTTCGTTTTGTTCTCGTTGACCGAATTAGTTTCTAATCTTTATAGACCGTTTGGTCTACGTTGCATTGCAGGCAACATTAGACCGACCAGTCTGGCTAGTGCAAGCCGGGACACGCTCGGATACCTAGCGGACTTCCGCTTCGCCCACGCGGACACCGTTTTTCGCACCCACTTTGACACCTTCAGAAGCATCCTCGGCCCCGGCATCAACCGAAGCGGGTGATGGAGATCCAGAACTAGGCACATCAGCCGAGGAAGACTGAGAAGTCGGCTCAAGTTGGACCCGCTGACGCAGCCCCGGAAGAGTGTCGTGCGAACGCGCCCACAGCACCAGCACAACGACAACAAAAGCCCACACGAGCAGCGCTGTCGTCAGTACGCCCCCAGAAACCAGCGACGAAAACAGAGTGCGAATATTCAGCCCCACCAACACGCCGCCGATCGCAATCCCAAGCAGCCGCGGATTAATGCGCCCCACCAGGTACGCAGCCAAGGGTGCCGCAATCACACCACCGCACAACAAACCAATTACCGGTGCGGCATGCTGAGTGAATTCCTCCCGCAGCTTGGGCAAAAAGCCCAGTACAGCCGCCAAGGCAACGAGAAATTCCGCCGCAGAGACAGTACCGATAATCTTGCGCGGCTGGTCAGCCTCAGCGCCGAGCAAAGTTGAGGTGGTAACAGGCCCCCAACCACCGCCTCCAGTGGAATCAAGCAGGCCACCAAAGAGCCCCAGCGGAGCGAGCTTCTTCGCCCCCCAGGCCTTCTTCTTGCGCTTAACATTGGCCAAAAAGGCGAAGCGGATAATCACCCACAGACCGAGGAAAAGCAAGATTGTCGAGGTCACAGGCGTCGCGGCATCACCGTCGAGATTCGCCAAAAAGGTCGCACCAATAAAGGCACCGATAGCACCCGGCACGCCAAGACTCAGCGCGCGTCGCCAGTCGACATTGCCGAATCGCCAGTGTGAAATACCGGAGGCCAGTGTCGTACCCACCTCTGCTACGTGAACCACCGCCGACGCAGTGGCAGCACTACTACCAGCGACAATAAACAGCGAAGTAGCGGTGACACCGAAAGCCATCCCCAGAGTGCCGTCGACTAATTGCGCGCCAAGGCCGATTAGCACGAAGACTATGAGTTTTTCCATGACAAGCCCTTCCCCGCTTACCCAACCAGAGCCTGCCGTTGCCACGATGCTCGCACGACGAGCCCCTTTCAGAGCTCATTCAGCAGAAGCGATGCGCAGCAAAACCCTCTCAAGCCAAAGCAGTGATTCTTGCGGTGTTTTGTGTTTGCTTTTTGTAGACCAGTTTGTCTATATTCTGTTTCAGCAAGCATAGACCGGTTGGTCTACGATAAGCAATCGCGACAAAGAAAACGTAGAAAAAGGATTCCACCCAATGACCAACGACCAGACTGCAGCCCAGAACACGGCCGCTTCCTCACTGCCCGATCTCGCCAACTCCACCACGCCACTGCGTGTAGCCGTGGTTGGCTCGGGCCCGGCCGGCATCTACGCCTCCGACGCGCTGATGAAGTCCGGCCGCGATGTCGCCATCGACCTCTACGAGCGCCTTCCAGTGCCGTTCGGCCTCATCCGCTACGGTGTTGCGCCAGACCACCCGCGAATCAAGGGCATCATTAAGTCCCTCCACCGAGTGCTGGACAAGCCGCAGGTTCGACTGCTGGGCAACGTGGACGTCGGCAAGCAGGTCAGCGTTGATGAACTGCGCCAGTTCTACGACGCCATCATCTTCGCCACTGGCGCGACCGGCGACCGCGATCTGAACATCCCGGGCTCGGATCTGCCGGAGCACTACGGCGCCGGTGAGTTCGTAGGTTTCTACGACTCCCACCCGGAGTTTGCTCGCGAATGGGACCTCTCTGCTGAGTCGGTCGCTGTGATCGGCGTCGGTAACGTGGGTCTCGACGTCGCCCGTATTCTCGCCAAGACTGCCGATGAGCTGCACGTCACCGAAATCGCCGACAACGTCTACGACGGCCTGGCAAAGAATGCCGCCCGCGAAGTCCATGTCTTTGGCCGTCGCGGTCCGGCTCAGGCAAAGTTCACTCCACTGGAGCTGAAGGAACTGGACCACTCTGACACCATTGAGGTTGTCGTGAATCCGGAGGACATCCAGTACGATGCCGCCTCCGAAACGTCCCGTCGCGAGTCCAAGATCACCGATCAGGTCTGTACGATTCTGGAAAACTACGCCATCCGCGAGCCAAAGGGCGCCCCGCACAAGCTCTTCATCCACTTCTTCGAGTCCCCGGTCGAAATCATCGGCGAGACCGGTGAAGATGGAGTACAGCACGTCAGCGCTATCCGCACCGAACGCACCGAACTCGACGGCGAGGGTGGCGTCCGCGGCACCGGCAAGTTCACCGAATGGCCGGTCGGTGCGGTCTACCGCGCAGTCGGCTACCGCTCCGACGCAGTCACCGGCGTACCGTTCGACACCGGCACGCACACCATCCCAGATGCCGGCGGCCGCGTGCTTGACGACATCGACGGCAACCACATCCAGGGCCTGTACACCACCGGCTGGATTCGCCGTGGCCCGGTCGGCCTAATCGGTAACACCAAGGGCGATGCCAACGAAGCTGTCGGCAACCTCATCGCCGACTGGGAGGCAGGTCGCCTGGCCGCACCTGCAAAGCCCACGCATAACGACGTCGACGAGTTCCTGGCCGACAAGGGCCTCCAGGTCACCACCTGGGAGGGCTGGCACGCACTCGACGCCGCCGAGCGTGCCGCGGGCGAAGCCGAAGGCCGCGAGCGCAAGAAGCTGGTCGAGTGGGCTGACATGGTTGCGGCCTCCACGGTCGTCGCAAAGCAGCCAGATGCCGATGACGTGGCCGAAGCTGTGCACGAAGCTGTTGTGGAGACCGTCGCGAGCTAGCGCATCGGGTCTAACCGGACAGTTGATTGTGCACGTCAGTCGATCTTCGGATTAGAGTTAATACATGGCTTATCATGCAGACTCATCCAACCTGGACGTCAAGGAAGTTCTGACCTGGGAAGGCTTCGGCGTCGCCTCCCGTGAACTGGCACAGCAGATTGTCGACTCGGACTTCGACCCGGAGATTATTATCGCCGTGGCCCGCGGTGGCCTGCTGCCAGCAGGCGCACTCAGCTACACCATGGGCGTCAAGCTCTCTGACGCCATCAACGTCGAGTTCTACACCGACGTGGCGGAGACCCTGCCGGATCCGGTTCTGCTGGAGCCGCTGCTGGACATCGAATCGATTTCCAACCGCCGCCTGCTGGTCGTCGACGATGTGGCTGACTCCGGTCGCACGCTGCATCTGGTGCTCGACCTGCTCAAGAAGCACGGCGCTGAAGTCCGTTCCGCTGTGCTCTACGGCAAGTCCCGCTCGGAGATTGCACCGGACTACGTCTGGAAGCACACCGATGACTGGATTGTCTTCCCCTGGTCGGCCGAGCCACCGGTACAGAAGTCCAAGTAGATTAAGTAGCTTACGCACCACAGCGGGCACACAAAAAGTGCGCTGCGGAGCCAGTTAAGGCCGTACCGCAGCGCACACTAGGTCGTCGAACTAGCCCAGTTCGACGACCTTAATCTTTGATGCCGCCTCCGATGCGCGCTCACGAGCAGCATCGACAGAATCCGCGGTCGAAACAGCAACACCCATGCGGCGACGCGGGCCAGCAACCGGCTTACCAAAGATACGAATATCGGTCTCCGGAATAGCCATGGCCTCCGTCAGCCCGGTGTAACCCGGCTGCTCGATGTCAGCACCGCCGTAGACGACAGCGGAGGCTCCCGGGGACACCAGCGTGACGTCGATAGGCAGACCCAACACTGCGCGCGCGTGCAGCTCGAACTCGGAGAAACGCTGCGTACCCATGGTGACCATGCCGGTGTCGTGCGGACGCGGGCTGACCTCGGAGAACCACACCTCATCGCCGCGGACAAACAGCTCGACGCCGAAGATACCGCGACCGCCCAGCGCGTTGGTGATGCGCGCGGCGACAGAGCGAGCATTGTCCAGGGCGTTTTCGCTCATGGCAGCCGGTTGCCAGGACTCAACGTAGTCACCATCCTGCTGACGGTGGCCGATGGGCTCACAGAACCACGTTGCCCCCTCGCCGGTCTCCGGATCAACGGAGCGCACGGTCAGCAGCGTGATCTCATAGTCGAAATCGACGAAGCCCTCCACGATGACGCGACCGGACTCAACGCGACCGCCACTCATGGCGTAATCCCACGCGGCCTGGACATCTTCCGGCGAACGCAGCGTGGACTGTCC
Source organism: Corynebacterium sp. LK31 (assembly GCF_014335015.1). NCBI lineage: Bacteria > Bacillati > Actinomycetota > Actinomycetes > Mycobacteriales > Corynebacteriaceae > Corynebacterium > Corynebacterium sp. LK31. Next base: position 117,684 of record NZ_PDGW01000006.1, read on the forward strand.
CTTGCCCGAGGAACTCATGACCGGCTTGACCACGCATGGGAAGCCAATCTCATCAACAGCTGCGGTGAACTCATCAAAGCTGGAGGCGAAGTGATAGCGGGAAGTCGGCAGCCCCACCTCTTCCGCAGCCAGGCGGCGAATACCCTCTCGGTTCATGGTCAGCTGAGTCGCCCGTGCGGTCGGAATAACGGTGACGTCCAGCGTCTCATCTTCCTCGACCTCTGCCAGCACCTCGGTTGCCAGAGCCTCAATCTCAGGGACGATGAAGTGTGGCTTGACCTGGAGAATCAGGTCCCGCAGTGCGCTAGGGTCCGACATATTCAACACGTAGGCGTGGTGAGCTACCTGGTGTGCCGGTGCATGCTCGTAGCGATCGGCAGCGTGCACCTCAACGCCAAGACGCTGGAAAGCAATGGTCACCTCCTTGCCGAGCTCGCCAGAGCCGAGCAGCAGAACTCGCGTTGCTCCCGGCTGGTACGGGGTTCCGGTGACTTCAGGGGTGAACATCGAGATAAATTCGCTTTCGTCTACGGCACATACGCTGCGCAACCAGCAGCTGTTAAATTGATTGCCTCCAGCATACGACAGCGAGCTGATTCACCGCGGCGGGCACGGGCGGGAACCTAGCGCGGGAACACCCGCTGGAACTCAGCCAGCGCCACCTCACGGTCAGCGGCCAGGACAACATTCGCCACCGCTCCGGCTGAATCCTCCACCACCTGGCCGCGGCGTGCTGGCTCATCTGCAAAGGTTCGCTTATCGACGCCCACGAGACGCATCTTCTCCACTTCCCCGGTCACCGCACCGACGGCCACCATCGCGGCAAAGAGGTCATGAACCTGCGCCTTGTAACCGACTCCAACTCCCTGGTGGAACTCAAAGTAGAACTTCAGTGAGCGACGCAGAACACGCAGTAGCTCCGGGTTCATACCGGCATCTCGCCAGGATTCAATCTCAGTATCACTAATGGTGATGGTCTCGGTGACATTGAGCGGAACCAGCGTCGGCACCGGCGCGCCTGCGGCGGTGGCGATGCTGCGCACGGCATCCTCCGGGCGCTCGACGGCCACAGCGCCCGCGGTGCCGAAGACCTCGATGACCGCGGTGGGGTCAACCCAGAAGTTCCATTCCGCAAACTCGGTAACGTTACCGTGGTACTCCACAGCACCACCCATAATGGTCACGCCGTCGAGCTCCCGCATGAGTTCCGGGTACTTCTTCAAAGCGGCCACGTAGGTGGTCATAGGGCCAGTGACCAGCAGGTGCACCTTCTCCCCCGTCGACCGTGCCTGCTCGATGACCTGGCGCCACAGCGCCAGCGGATCCGCCGCTCCTGCGCGCCCCGGTTCGTAGATGACGGCCGGTGGCGCCAGGTTGTAGCCCAGCCCGTACGGGCCATGAGTCTCAGGCGTGGTGGTCAGCTCACGGTCAGCGGGCCCCTCGAAACCGCTGACGACCGGAACCTCCGGACAACCACAAAGATTCAGCATGTACTTGGTATTACGGGCAGACCATGCCGCAGTGGTGTTACCACCTGCGCAGGTCACACCCACCAGCTCGATCTCGCCTGCGGTATGCAACCCCGCGAGGTAGACGAGAGCAAGACTGTCATCGATACCCGTGTCAACGTCGGCAAGCACTTTCAAACGCGTCATAAGGTCAAGTGTGACACGAAACACGCTCGGCCCGCAGAGCTAAACATGGGCAAAACAGGGATACAGACGAGTTTCCGCTGGTGCTGGCCGGGTTTACTAGTTCGTCGACATCGCTGCATCACCCACCGGAGCAGGCTCCGGCAGCGGCATATTCAGCTCGGCCAAGACCTCGCGCAGTCGCGTCGGGTAGTCGGTGATGATGCCGTCGACACCAGCGGCAATCTGCTCGCGCATGGTCTCCTTTTCGTTCACCGTCCATGGCACCACCTTCATGCCGGCCTCATGCGCACGGGAGATTAGCTCCGGCGTGGCGACCGGGTGGTAGTCAGCATCCGACGGTGTCTTGCCGTAAGGAATGCTGTGCGTCGGCGAGAGCACCTGCACGCCGAGCTGCTTGGCGGCCTCGATGATGTCGCCATTGACCTCGTCGTAATTGACATCGCCAATCCAAGGAGAATCCTTCTTCCAGGTGGTTTCGTCCCACAGCATGACCAGCGGAATCTCCGGGTTCCGTTCCGCGACCAGCGGCAACGAGCGCCAATCGAAGGATTGAATCATCACACGATCAGCCACACCCGCGCGGTCAATCTCGTCGAGAATCACATCGACGAACTCCTGCGGTTCTGCCGAGTCAGCGCGCTTTTCGCCCTCGATCTTGGTCTCAATGTTGAAGTGGATGTCCTGGTTATCCTTAGTCAGCTCGAACAGCTCCGGCAGGGTCATCATCCTATTGCCCTTGATTGGCTCCGCATCCGGGAAGTCCTCGAGCTTCTTGTCACAGACCAGGGTTTGTACCTGCTCATAGGTGAGATCATGTACGAGCTTGCCGACGTACGGGTACTGCGGGTCCCCCTCCGTCACTGGCTCGGTGTCCGAGCACTTGTCGTCTTGGATTTCCGGATCGTGCCAGACCATAGGCACGCCATCCTTCGTCAGGACGATGTCCAGCTCCAACGTCGTAACGCCCAGCTCCAACGAGTTGATCATCGCCTGCTTGGACTCCTCCGTCCACTCACCGCGACCACCACGGTGTGACTGCAGATCAAAACCCTCCGGCAGCTTAGCCATCGCAGCCGGCCGCACATTCGCGGCCGCATTCAGCTCAGCGACCTGCTGCTTTTCAAAGGTCTTCTCTTCGCTCGACGTAGTGCTAACCGCGCTTGCACTGCTTGACGACGATGCCGCGTCGTTGTCCGCATCATTGCTGCATGCTGCAATAGGAGAAATAGCAAACGCGCCCATAGCGATGGCCGCGATTGCGCGACGCGTGCCGTGGACGCGTGAATTCTGAGGCTGCTCGCTCTGCTTGGTCCGTTCGTCAAACATGGAGTCAGATGAGTTGCGAGAAGACATGGCCGGTGATTTTTCCTCTTTGGGCGTAGTATTAGCGACTTCATAGCGACGGCATAGTACCGACAACACAGTGTCGACAAACTACCGTCGGAGGTTTACGGAACACAGAAATCTGGGTGAAAACTGTGTGGTGCGCCACTACTTTAAAACGGCCTGACAGCACTCGCATCTGGAGCGAGTGCTGGGTGAGCGTTTAATTTCCCTCTGCCTTTGGAATCTCGCCGTCTTGAGCGACCTCTGACCCATCCCAGGAGTACGTAACGGGAGCATTGTACTGGTCTTTAAAGGCGAAGGCACCGCCGTCTTCGATCATTTTATTGACATCGAAGAAATTGACGGTCACAGTTTTGCCATCGCCTTCGACCGAGTTGATTGTCTGCGGACCACCGGCGGTACCCACGTACTCGCCCTTATGAAACAGCAGCACTGCACCAGCGGTAGTTGAATGCGTAATTTCATTCTGTACTGCTGAGGCAAAGGTCAACTCGCTGGTGGTATCCCAGTTCGTATCGTCCGTGACTGTCCAACCGCTGCCATTGCCACCTTCCATTGAGTTCAGGTCGGCAACCGCTTCTTCGAAAGCCTCTTCCTGAGTTGGCGCAGAAGAACCCCCATCGGAGTCGTTGTCATCGACATCCGGATTGGGGGTATCTGCACTTTCACTGTCATCCTCGACAGTGGTGGTCGTAGTGATGGTCGTCGTTTCTTGATCTACCTGAGAAGCAGAGGTCGGTGCTGCGGTCTCATCAGTGGAGCAACCGGACAAAGCCACTACACCTGCGACCGCCGCGCTAACCAGCATCGACCCGCGACGAACTGAATGACCACTCATGGCTGGAACCTCTTCTGTTCTCTCAAGTTTTCTCAAGCACTGCGCTACGACGGAGCATTACTTTCTCATGTCCGACTCGGAATTGAGTTTACTTGGGAAAACTCAAGAGACCCCGGGAGTGTCCAAGAATTTTCGAAAGCTCTCGAAAATTCTCGGGAGTCCTTAGGAAGCGGGTGTCGCGCCGCCGGGAATCTTGCCCTCGTGGACAACGTGATCTCCGTTCCAGAAGAAGTGAACATTAGAGGTGAACTTGGCCGCATCAGCGTTCGGCGCACCTGCGGCCTCCTGGGCCTCCCAGTCGTGGTAGATCACTGAGATGTTCTTACCATCGGGGGTCGGCGTCACCTTGTTGATGTGCTGAGGCCGGTCAGAGTCCGTACCAATGAACTCACCCTTGTGGAACATCAACAGCACAGTGGAGGACTGAGCGTTTCCCTGCTTGGCCTGATCTGCGAGAGCAAAGCTCAAATCGCTACACGGGCTGAAGTTGGAGGTGCCAGTGTACTTCCACCCATCATGGTTGTTCGGACGCTCCCTGTTGACCTTATCCAGGGCCTCTTGGATTTCAGGTGCAGCCGGGTTCGGGGTACAGCGATCCGCCTTCGCGGGAGCTGGAGCCGGCGCCGGTGCTGGGGCCGGTTCCGCCTGAGCCGCAGGAGCTGCAACGGCTCCACCTACTGCGGAGAAAATCATCGCGCCGGAAAGTACGGCGGAACTTGCCAGTCGTTGTACTCGGTGTCCTGTGTTTTGCATGAAAACCACACGCCTTCTGTCGTTTGGACTTCTGTCGTTGGACCACGCGGTGAGGCCTACGATACAAAAATGACTCTGGGATGCCAGTGTCAACTGACAATTCCCAGAGCCTTCTCGTGGTTAGCAAATGTTCTTTTTTACAGCAGCCAGCGGTTTCGACACCGAAGATTTTTTATCTAACAGTTCGATAAAGTCGGGTCGAAAGCCGGACTATTTTCCGGCTAGTTCGCCACTGTCCCCAGACTAAGTGTCCAGCGCTAGTTGTCCAGCACGTCGTGGACAACGATAGTCTGGTCACGACCCGGGCCAACACCGATGTAGGAAATGCGAGCGCCAGAGAGCTCCTCCAGGCGGTTCAGGTAATCCTTGGCCTTGTCCGGCAGCTCATCGAAGGTGCGGCAGCCAGTGATGTCTTCGTCCCATGCAGGCATGGTCTCGTAAATCGGGACAGCGTGGTGGAACTCCGACTGGGTGAGTGGCATTTCGTCGTGACGCACGCCATCAACGTCGTAAGCGACACAAATCGGAATCTCGCCGATACCAGTCAGGACATCCAGCTTGGTGATGAACAGATCCGTGAAACCGTTGACGCGCGCGGCGTAGCGAGCCAGCACCGAGTCGTACCAACCACAGCGGCGCTTACGGCCGGTGTTGACTCCGACCTCACCGCCGGTGGTCTGCAGGTACTCGCCCCACTTGTCGAACAGCTCCGTCGGGAACGGGCCAGCACCGACGCGGGTGGTGTAGGCCTTCATGATGCCCAGCACCGAAGTGATCTTCGTCGGGCCGATGCCGGTGCCCACGCAGGCACCACCAGCGGTTGGGTTCGAGGAGGTCACGAACGGGTAGGTGCCGTGGTCGACGTCGAGCATGGTGGCCTGGCCGCCCTCCATGAGGACGTGCTTGCCGGCATCCAAAGCCTGATTGAGCTCAAACTCCGAGTCGATAATCATCGGGCGCAGACGATCGGCGAAGCCCATGAAGTAATCAAAGACTTCATCCGGGTCGATAGCGCGGCGGTTGTACAGCTTGACCAGAATCTGGTTCTTCTGAGCCAGCGAAGACTCAATCTTCTGGCGCAGAATCGACTCATCCAGAATGTCCTGGACACGCAAGCCCGTACGGCCGACCTTGTCGGCATACGTCGGGCCGATACCGCGGCCAGTGGTGCCGATAGCGCGCTTACCCAGGAAGCGCTCGGTCACGCGGTCCAGCGTCTGGTGGTACGGAGCAACCATGTGGGCATTGCCGGAAACGCGCAGGCGGGAGGCTTTTGCACCGCGAGCTTCGAGGCCATCAATCTCGTCGAAAAGCGCCTCGAGGTTGACCACACAGCCGTTACCGATAATCGGCACAGCGTTTTCCGACAGCACACCCGCCGGAAGCAGCTTCAGCTCGTACTTCTCACCGCCGACGACAACGGTGTGGCCGGCGTTATTGCCACCGTTGGGCTTGACGACGTAGTCGACGCGGCCACCGAGAATATCGGTTGCTTTGCCCTTGCCCTCGTCGCCCCACTGGGCACCGACGATAATGATTGCGGCCATAGTCCTACTTCAACTCCTGGGATTGCAGACGACGCATTAGAGTGTAGTCCTATGCGTATTGTTGTGCTGCAGTGTGGCCCCGATGTACCCGCGTTTTCCCAATTGCTCCGCCAATCATGGTCTACATCAGCACCGTCCACACCATCAGCACCAGCTACTCCGGCACCACCCGCCTATGCGCTTCACGACGTCGCGATGATCCCCACCCGCAAGGAGCTGGCTTTCATCGACGACCTGGCCAAGGACGTACTGCCTGTCGATACAGCTCCGACGCCGGAGGAAATCTCCAAGCAGAAGAAAGTCGACCACTTAGGCGCTCCGCAACCCGCTCCGCAAAAGCCGAGCGAGCCGTTACGAATTGTGGTCGTTGGCACCGACGCGGCACTGGCTACCGTGGCAACCTACCTGATGCGCAAGAACCTCCTGTGGATTGAAGTGGCACATGTCCCCACCGCGCCCTCGACCGCGGCCAAAAACTGGGGCATCGAAGGAGGAGAAGGGCTCGATGCGGCGGCCGCGCTCACACGCCCGACGACGCCAGTGCCGCTGATTCGCGACGACACCGGCCACGCAATTGTTGGTTACGCCCTACTGACAGAGCCGGGAATTACCGGAGTGTCCTCGGCAAACGGGTTTACTGGCGAGGTCTATGTCGACGAGCATCAGATGTTCTCCGGCACATCCACCGGCCTGCAGATTCGCCCTACCCCCGATGCCCCGGGCATCGTTGCGGCCGAAGTTCCGGCGCCGGATGCGGAAAACGGTAACGAGGGTGAGAGCGGCAAAGGCCTGCTGAGCCGACTCGGATTGGGGCGCGGTGGCCGTCGTAAAGCGAAAGAAGCCCCGGCCCGCGAGCTACACCGTCCGATGACGGGTCGGGCAGTTCAAGTTGGTGGCCTGGGCTTCCGATATGTGCGCGATGGCGTGGAGTCACGAAAGCCGAGAGAGAAGACAACTCTGTACCGACACCTTCGCGACTTGCAGATTGTGCACTAACTGCGGCGGGCAATAGCCACGGTCTGCCTGTGCGAAAGTGGCGTGCATGAAAGTGACCTGCGCGAAAGTTCGAGTACAGATAACATTTGGGTGTTAAAGCCACTGCCCGCCACTGCCTCGATAGGACAGCATCATGACTGACAACACCCCACGGCTACGCGCTGGCGACCAAGCCCGCCACACTGCGCTGGAACGCTTGGAATGGGCATTCCGCGATGGCCAGATTGACTTTGCGGAATTGCAGGAGCGCACCGAGAAAGCCCAAAAGGCGACGTACATCGATGAGTTGCCCGCATTGACACAGGACTTGTCGCTGCCCGCGAACCTGGCCGAGCCGACTCCACATGCGCACCCAAACCCTAACCTGCGCCCGAACCTACACAGCGTCCCGGACGAGCACCATTCGGTGGCACCGAATGCAGCCAACAATCATCAACCAGCTCGGATTGATAGCTCCGCCGCGGCAACTGGTTCGAAGCTCTCCATCGGCATCTTCGGCGGCACCGACAAGAGAGGCCCGTGGACGTGCGCTCCCACGCACACCACGGTGGCGGCCTTCGGCGGGACTGGCTTGGATTTCCGCGAGGCCATCCTGACCGCGGAAACCACTGTCGTCAACATTGGCTGCGCCTTCGGTGGAGTCGACGTCATTGTCCCCGACCACTACCAGGTTGATGTCGACGTGCTGCCCATCTTCGGCGGCACGGATGTTACTGGAAACCCGGGACGTAACCTTCCTGCTCCTGGCGCAGGACAGGCTCCGAAGATTATTGTGCGCGGCTTTGTCGCTTTCGGCGGCGTCGAGGTCAAGCGCGTACCGCACTAGAGCATGCTGCAATAGCACGTGGGCAGTAGCATGTGCGCCGGAGCACGTGGGCAGTAACCGACGGGCGCCTGGCGAGCCACTACTCGCCCACGCCTCACCGGCTACTCGTCCCATACCTCCGGTGGCATTGCTGGGAACGGCGTCGTCGGCGGCAGCGTTGCCACAGCTGAACGTCTGGACAGGCCACACACCTGCAACAGGTCCACCACCAAGGAGCGGGACTGCGCAAACACAACCTGTTCCGACAGCGTTGCGTCCTCGATCACGCGCGGGTGCATTTTCGCCGCTAGACGACGCAAGTACCGAACCACGTCTTCAAGCTTGACCTCTCCGGATCCCTCGGAAAGCTGAGCGATAGCGATGTCGCCGGATTCGAAAGGCAACTCGCCCCACTCTGGGATTCGGCGCACGGCGGCTTCGTCGTCAAGCACATGACTGACCAGGCGCGTACCTTCAGACACGCCGAGAACAAGTGCGCACAGTTCGGACGAGAAGTCGATGTGATCCTCACGTGCGGTGATAGCGCGACGCGCGAGCACACGGATGTTGCGCATGGCGTTGTCGACGGGATGAACCATACGTGACAGCGAGTGGATTCGATCCCGGGAGCGCCAGAGCAACGGCGAGATACGGACCTGCTCGCCCGCGTCGGCGACAGTGCGGTCCATCAGCGAGACTTGCGCCTGCATGGAGCGCACCACGCTCAGTGCGGTGCGGATGCGATCGGTGTCGCCCTCTTTCATGCCGATGCCGATGTCATAAAGTACATCTGCACCCATGTCGAGGACCTTGGCCACCTTGCGGCGAGCACCCGCCAGCGGGCTTCGCGGCAATATCATGAGCACAATAATGCCCACCACACCACCGACGAGAGCATCGATCATTCGGTAATAAGAACCAGCGGTGCCCGGCGGAATAATGGTGGCGATGAGCACGGCTGAAGATGCCGCTTGGTTGACCACAAGCGGTCCTCGACCGACAAACACACCGATGACCATGGCGACGAACACACCGACGGTCAGCTGCCAGATACCCGAGCCGAGGATGGAGATAATCACATCACCAATGCCGACTCCCAACGAGGCACCGAGCACCAACTCCACAGAGTGCTTTAAGCGAGGACCTGCGGTCATCACGTTGAGGCTGATGAAAGCGGCCATCGGCGCGAAGAACGGGTTGGGGTGCCCCAGTACCTCAAGTGCGAACCAGTAGGCCAACCCAGCGGCTAACGTGGCTTGGACAATGAGCATCCAACGGGAGCGCACACGGTCAATCGCATGGAGGAAACGCGTGCGGGGCCTCACTTTCTGACGCAACTTGTTTGCTGCGCGGGAGGCCGGATGTAGGTACGTATTGCGAAAATCTTGGAAATCCGGGCGCGGATTATCCTCGACGAATTGCGTTTCCTTAGCTTCGACGAGGTCGTCGACATGCGCGGGAGCAAGGTCCTCTAGATTCCTGGCAGCTGCGGCATCCTTATCTTCCCCACCAGCTATGCCAGCCATGCCGAAGTCACCATCCTCATGTAAAAAACTGTGCGCTTTTTATGTACCCGTTGTGCTGTTGTGCACTCTTATGTGCCCGCTGAATCTCTGTGCGCGATTAAAGACCCAGTTCTGGCAACGCGGATTCATCACTGTCACGCAGCAACGCCATCATGCGATCGAATTCATCATCCTCGCCGATAGCCTTAGCAGCCTTAGCCAACGCTGCGAAGGCGCGGAGCACACCACGATTCGGCTCGTGCTCCCACGGAATGGCTCCGAACCCCTTCCAGCCGTTTCCACGCAGCAGGTCCAGACCGCGGTGGTAACCAGTGCGAGCGAAGGCATAGGCCTGAATCTCCTGGCCCTCGGACAAGGCGCTTTCAGCCAAATCCGCCCAAGCCTGGGAATCGCGCGGGCATGCGCGAACCACGGCCTCCGGGCTTGCGCCACCGTTGCGGGCAGCAACGGCCTCGTCAAGAACGGGGAGCTTCACGGGAGCAGGAGCCATCATGTCATTGAGTTTCATGCGTCCTATTGTGCCAGGCATCACGTGGCGATGGCAGGGGCTCAGTATGTGACTCTCTGTTGGCAACGGCGGGCACAGCGTGGTGGTGCGACGTCGGCAAGCGCCAGATGACGACCAACTAGCGTTCCCCGACTACTCCGGGCAGCTCGGCTTCGTCGAATCCAACGACTCACCATTTTCCAGCTTGGTCGCAACAAAATCGGCCACTCGGGCGCACGCTTCCATCAGCATCCAACCCGACAGCTGGACAGAGAGGTCACGCTCCTTAATCGCCGAACCGCGAACCGCGCCACCGACTGATTGCGCAACCGAACCGCCCTGTGGGAACTGAGCATTGTCGTTCCAATCTGCGGGGAAAAGCGGCAGGCCATCAACCTCGAGGCGGTGGTACCAGCACTTCTCCCCCGACGCCAGAACCAGTCGGCGAGCAATGCGGGCCGCCGCGCGATTCATGCGATTGTCTCCAGGCAAACGCACCGCCGCATCGGCGAGGTATCGCACGAGGATGCCGTTGAACAGACCACCATCGCCGCCACCGGCACCGGCGATGACATTGTCGGTGGTCGCCAAATCCTTTGCCACCGCGTGGATGAGGTTTTGCACGCGCGTGAAATACTTCGTCGCCTGTTCACGCTGGCCGTGCGCCCGAAGCGCAAGTCCCACTTCGAGGCAAGCGCCAATCATGACACCCTGGTTGTACGTAAACATGCCCTTCTGTACGACGGCACCTGCCATGGACAAGCGAATGCCGTCGTAGAGCAGCCCTGAGTCCGCCAGGAGGTTGGCGTAAACCCAATCGATAAGTTCCTCTGCCTCCTTGATACGACCAGCCCGGGCCAGAGCGATGGCTGCAGGACCGTTCGAGGGAACGTTGAAGAAGAGGTCCTGCTCACGCCACGGCAGCACACCCGTGGACTCCTGCCGACCATCACCCAAGCATGAAATCAGCCGTGCTGTCGTCTTCTTGGGCACCGATGCGCCGAGGACCGCGTCGGCACGCCCGAGCGCCAACGCCATCCACGCGCGATCGTCGTAGTACTTGTTCTTGGTCAGCAGCGTGAGGTTGCGAATGCGGATACCCCGAGTGGTCTGGCGGATAGCGCGGTACTTCTCCTTAGAAGGCACGCGCTTGGCTGCGTCTACCAGGCAGTCGAGATACTGCGCCTGCCACCAGTAATGCCAGTTGATGAAGACCTTATGTCGAAGCGGCGCGGGCCAGGAAGCCATTGCCAAATTCGTGCCCGGAAGACCCCACAGCTTCGCCGCATGACGGTTGCGAATCGCCTGTTCAGCCACGTCCGCACGATAGGCCCACGTTTCGGCCTCCGGACGCGACATTTTTAGAACCACTGGCTCTCCTTAAAACGGCTGTGAAACAGCTCTAAAACAGCCTTCGAAATAAAACACCTAAGCAGACAATTACCAGGCCGCGGTGATATCTGCATGAGTACGAATCCAAGAGTGCATGGCAATACCCGCCGCTACCCCCGCATTTATCGAACGCGTCGAGCCAAATTGGGCAATCGACACCGTCAAATCCGCCGCCTGCTGTGCTTCTTCAGTCACTCCCGGCCCCTCCTGGCCGAAGAGCAAAAGACAACGCTCGGGCAACTCAACGGTTTCGATGGGTACGGAGCCCGGCACATTGTCCACGGCCACGACAGCCAAATCATGCTCGCGCGCCCAGCTAATGACCTCCGACACCGTCTCGTGGTGCAGCAAGTGCTGGTAGCGGTCAGTCACCATCGCGCCGCGACGATTCCAACGCTTGCGCCCCACGATGTGCACGGCCTCCACCAGGAAGGCATTTGCGGTGCGTACCACGGTGCCAATGTTGGAGTCATTCTCAAAATTCTCGATGGCGATATGCAACGGATGACGACGCTTATCCAGCTCCGCGACGATAGCCTCCATCGTCCAGTAGCGGTAGGCATCGACGACATTACGTCGGTCGCCCTCATCCAGAAGCTGCTCATCGTATTCTGGGCCGGTCGGCCGGGGTTCGTTCGGGTGCTCCTGCTCCCACGGCCCCACCCCGACACGAGCCTCAAACCATTCCGTCGGCCCCTTCCCGGGCTCAGGCGCGGTCAAGAGCCAACAGCCCCTCGACCAGGAACAACTGCGCCACGGTGTAGGTGTCCATCACTGCCGCATTCAGAAGCTTGCCGACGACGCCCTCCTCCGCAAACATCTTTCGAGCCATCAGTAGCGTGTCGGAGACGAGGAACAGGTTGCCACCGTGGCCGAGGCCGTAGGCGGCATCGGCAATCGGCAGGCCGGTCTGCTCATCAGTACCGACAGCACCGGCACCCTCCAGCAGCGCCGGGTCATCGGCCAGTGCGGAGGTCACAGCCAGCAGCGGACCGTAGCCAACAGCAGCGGGCAGCGCCTCGGGCTTTACAGCACCGACCAGCGGTACCGAACCAGCCCACAGTGGGAAGCGAATGGCAGCACGCAGCGCGCTAATCCGAGCTCCGGCACGCCACAGCAGCACGTGGTAGGCAACCTGGTTAACTGCGAACGGCACAGAACCGCGGTTCAGGTTCGGCTTATTCGGCATGAGAATCAAGTCGCCCAGCCAACCGCCGGCGAGGCCGATGAGCAGGGTGGTCGTCGTAAAGCGAGACGTCTCGTGGCGACGGCGCCAAACATTGGCCGCCAACAGTGGCATGAGGACAGTCTTGGAAACTCGACGTGGAGTCTCCCAGCCGAAGGCACTGGAGACAACGTTGACCGCACTGGCGGCGATATAGCCGGCACGTTCTGGGGCACGGCGGGTGTCGGAGCTTGCGCTGGCGATACCGACGAGTGCGCCGAGGCCCTCGCCCGTGCGACGCACAAACATGTCAGCGACGGTTTCCTTGGTGCCGGGAAGTTTGGTCGTGGTGAGCTTGGACAGGAGTCCTGCGCGCTTGGTGGTCATGGGGATGTTCCTCTTTCGTGGGACTGCGTTGGGGCGGTGAGCTGGGTGAGGCTCGGCGAGCAGGGTGAGGCTCGGCGAGCAGGGTGAGGCTCGGCGATAGCTCTAGCGCTCAGATTCTTAGGCCAGACCCAAGTCATCCAAACCGAGCAGATAACGGTACTCCAGGCCTTCAGCCTTGATGACCTCGCCGGCACCCGTCGCGCGGTCAACCACCGTGGCGACACCGACAACCTCAGCACCGGCCTCACGTAGGGCAGCGACGGCGGTCAGCGGAGAGTTGCCCGTCGTGGTGGTGTCCTCAACAACCAGGACCTTCTTGCCCACAATGTCCGGCCCCTCGATGCGGCGCTGCATGCCGTGCTTCTTGGCTTCCTTACGCACCACAAAGGCATCAATTGGGCGCCCTTCGGCGTGCATGACAGAGGTAGCCACCGGGTCCGCGCCAAGCGTCAGACCACCGACGTGCGCGTAGTCCCAGTCTGCAGTGAGCTCCCGTAGCAGGGAACCAATCAGACGCGAGGCCTCATGATGTAGGGTGGCGCGGCGCAGGTCAACGTAGTAGTCAGCCTCACGTCCAGACGACAGCGTGACCTTGCCATGGACAACCGCCAGCTCCTTGACCAACTCGGCCAAACGCTGCAGCTTCTCCTGATTGACATTGCTCGTGTGGATGCTCATCTGAGGTTGTCTCCTAAATAAACGACTGTGTGCTCAAGGATATGTCTGGTTCTACTCGTCCGCGGAATCAGGGGTTGCGCCCTTGTCCTCGGATACAGATTCGGTGGGGTCGTCGCTGCTGTCGAGGTCTGGGGCGGCGTCGGTAAAAATACTGGCGGGCTTCACAATTGATCGCACCACACGCCCCTGGCTCGAGCGCATCCGGCTATGTTCGGGGTCCTCACCAAGCGCAGGAATCTGCTGGCCAGAATCCCCAATGTCCTCCGACTCACCAACGTTTGCACCCATCTTTCGTGCCGTTGACCGCGAAGGCAGCGCCGTCGGATCCAGCGGTATATCCCGCGTAGGGCGCCACGACGAACCGTCAATCGCCTGCACCACCGTGGGTTGTGCATTGCTTTGCGACGGCCACTGCGAATCATCCGTGGTTGCATCCGCGGTAGCAGCGGACGAGGACGAAGGAGAATCTGCGTAAACAATTTCCTCAACGTCCAGCGGCTCTTCGCCCTTGCTATTCTGCGCGCTGTGACTCTGGGCATGCCCGTTCTGTGAGCTGTGATCCTGCGATTCGTGGTTAGCAGAACCGTTGCGACGCTGATCTGGTACCGCGTGCAAGTGCCCACGCCCGGTTCCATCCGAAATCAAGGAACCAGAGTCAACGGACTGCTCGGTGAGCTGCAAACGAGTGGGATCCCACTGATTAGTGTCCGGAGCGACGGTTTCGCCTTCCGCCGGTGGCAACCTGCGCGCAATGTCGGAGAAGTCCGACAGCGATGCCAGTGCACCGTCCCAGTCCTCTGGCACTGAATTATCAATCAGCTGAGCCAAGGACCAGGAGTTTTCGGACCACATGCGGGTAATGGCCGGGTGTACGTCGGCAAGCATGCGGGTTGCACGGTCGTCGAAGATGCGATGAATGAGCTCTGGGTCGGTAGCTGCGACTACCAGGCCGGCTTCGGTAGCTACGTGAGGCAGCGTCGTGCCGCCGCTGCGGCGCAACTCGAAAACCTCATCGCTGGATACAGAGCGGCGGATGGCGATGGTGGTGATGCCGCCGACATCGGCGAGGTGCATTTCCCGGCCAAAGGCGAAACCGGAGACCACGGCCTTGGCATCGCCGTCCGGCGTACGCTGCCAGTACGACGGCAGCTCATGGTCCACACGGTTATAGACAGAATTACGTTCCTGCGCCCAGGCCTTCCGCAAGTGACGCACACGGCGACCGCTGATACGTCGACGGATAGGGGCCACTGATTGCTGCTGAGCGCGCTGCGGTTGCGCGGGCTGGGTGGGCTCAGTGTGCGGGGTGGCCTGGGTGGCCTGGGTGCGCGCCGCACGATCGGATGATTGCGGCACTTCGTCAGTCTCGGCATTTTCGCCGGCTGCAGCCCGGAATTCTGTACCCCCAACAGTTCCAGTGCGAGCGTCAGCAGCGGTGGTGCTGTCGGCCCCTGTGGCAACGGCATCGCCCACTAAACCTGTCTCGGGCTCATCCGCGGTATCGGTATCTTCAGCAGTCACCGACTCGGCTGGCTCCGCGCCAGGCCCTGCTCCAGATTCTGTGCCAGACTCCGCGCCGCTTCGGAGAGTCACGTCCGTTCCCGCATTCAGATCAGCTGCTGCTTCCGATGTTTCGGCAGCACCCGCGTCTTCTGTTGCTTCGGGCATTTCAGCAGTGGCCGCCGGCTCGATTCCCGAGACAGATTCAGGCTCCGTCGGTGTCTTTTCTACAGCTGAAGTCCCCAGTTCTGTCGTCGAAACCTCAGTTTCAGAATCAACTTCAGCGGCGCTATCAGTCTCAGCGGCAACCTCAGAGTGAGAGTCAGCATCAGCTGCGATATTCGGTCTCGCCACAGAAGCTGTCTCGGAGCTTCCTTGCTCTGAAGAATCCGGCAGTTCGGGCACAACATCTTCTGCCGCCACACCGGTTACTTCGCCGGTGAAGTCCGAGGGCTCGTCGTAAAGCGATGGCGATGACGGAGACGCCACAGCAGTCTCACTTATGCTGCGACGGCGGCGGTCGACAACGAACAGCGCGACTGCGGCGATGATGAGAATCGCTGCGAGGGTGAATACTAGGGGAATCATTAATCTCCTAGCTTAAGCCAGAAGCAGTTCTATTTGGTCAGCGACAAGATGCCGTCCCCCGTCTGGCGCAATGCCAATGCCCGAGGAGAGAGCGTACGGGACTCTCTAGGACGGTAAAGGGCGAGGGGCAAAAGCCACATGGACGGCACATCAAGGGCCCCGGGGCGGTCGCCCTGGCCCGGGCCCGCTTAGAAGCGGACGATAGGCAGGCTCGGATCGCCAGCCCACTGGGACCAGCCGCCGACATACAGAGCGGCGCCCGTGATGCCCGCTTCTTCCATAGCCTGAATGAACAGCGAGGAATGAAGACCGGAACCGGAGTAGACCGCTACATTGCGACCGTCTTCGATACCGACGGAGGCAAAGCGCTCACGGAGCTGCTCAACAGGCAGGAAGGAGCCGTCGGCATTTTGCAGACTGCGAGCCGCCAGGTTCACGGCACCCGGGATGTGACCTGCCTGCAGATCGACGCGCTCACTACGACCTTCAAAACGGCTGGGCTCACGCGCATCCACCAAAATTCCACGCTCAGACCAGGTGCGCACGTCATCGAGGCTGGCAACAGGCATATTGCCTTCACTCACCGCAATCGTTCCAGGCCGCGGCAGATTTCCGGGCCCGAAGGCAGTCTCGTTTCCATCTGCTTCCCAAGCAGCTAACCCACCGGTGAGGACACGCACATTCTCCAAACCTGCCCAGCGCAAAATCCACCAAGCACGTGACGCGAACAGTCCATCGCCCGCGTCGTAGACGATCACCAGATGCTCCGAGCGGACTCCCCATCGACGGACGGCATCGCGCACACGCTCGATATCCGGCAACGGGTTGCGACCAGCTTCTCGGCTTGGAACACCTGCTAGGTCCAACTCGGGATCACAGAACACGGCCAGTGGGATGTGAGCCGTGGCGTAGGAGTCATATGGTTTTTTAGCACGCGACCAGCGTGCGTCAACGACGACGATACGACCGCCGCCGGCAATCTTGTCACGAAGCTCTTGTACCGAGATGGATGTTGTCATAATTCCGGATTCTAAATCGATTGACTTGGTAGCGCGATATGTACGTTATTAAAACTAGGAGCTTGGGAAGGTGCCTGAAGATGCTGCCCACCTGGCCGTTTTCATCTCAGGCACAGGCCATGGAATCGGCTGTGCCACCGCAGAAAAACTGCTGCACTATGCCGCCAGCATCGGCACCCCCTTTCCTCAACCGCTTTATTAACACAAAGCTGACTACGAAACGGAAGATCAGCCTCTAAGCCAGGCCTCGGTCTCCCAATCCGACTACCCACCGGGATCCGGCCCCATCTCGTCATTGCCATCCACTGTGTCCCCCGCCCGTTTCTCTCGCGCTTTACGACGCAACCAGCGCCCCGGGCTATCGAACGTATCGGGGTCCTCATTGGATTCCGCTTTCCGGTTTCCTTCCTCGTCTTTCGGGGGCACCCAGACCACACGATCAGTAGAGGCCTGCTCACACTCCCCGCTAACCCCGTCCCCTTCGTCAGTTCCTAGAATCTCCGCCACCTCATCCGGCCGGAGCGTCCACCAAGCATTTTCATTACATCGAGCATCGTCGATCTTTCGATGCGTACCCGGATCCACCAACGTGAGATTATCCAGGTCAGTGCCACCACCGGAAGCCCACGACTGCACATGGTGAACATCGCACATAGCTCCCGGAGTGCCCATGCCCGGCGCGGAGGAACCTCCTTCCTCTCCAAGAAGGGCCAGATACTGCGGCAAAGTCCCCAGCCTGCGGGATCGACCAAAGTACAAGGTCTGCCCCTCATTCCCCAAGACTTGGAGGAACGAATTTCTATCGACCATCTGTTGCACGGCCTGACTAATGGAAATTCGCACTCCCGCGTCTGAGACCGCTTTACCCGATCCAGGAAGTACAAAATCTTCCCCCTCAGGCAGGGAGACTCCAGCTAACGCTGCCACATCTGCGATATGCGCGACGGTGACCACCGATGTCGTCCCCCGCGCCGGCTGAAGCTCACCGCCCGGTTGAAAGCCCCCATTCACCGCCGCTTCCACGGCATCATGGAAACGCTGCTCCGGATTCCGCTGGTCATCGGCGCCTTCTTCGAGTAACCCACCAGGCCGCGCATGATCTGCCTGCAGCCTTTTGAGCACCGCCGCAAACGAAGGCGTAACCACACCGCTCAACCGGCTCATGCCGTCCGGCCCCTGAGCACCGATTTTTAGGCTTCGTTTCCGAGAACGGTCCTCATCCGTATACGGGTCATCAACCCCCAGCATCGCCCGCAGACGGTTCGGCAATTTATTGAGATCATCAACACGGATTTTGTCCACTAAATCTGCAATGTGCTTGTCCAGCAGCCTAGACAGCTGTGCATGCTCCGTTGCCGGCAGCTCGCGAACGGCTTTGTCAATCTTCGCAACAGCATCCGCACCGACAACACCTTCCTCAACTTTCTGACGAAGGTTCGGCATTCGCACATCCTCATTCGCCGGAGCAAACGGATCAACATTCCTACTCAGACGTCCGACGACATTGATACGCTGCCTCGCTTCTGCTCGCGAGATTCGCATCTCCTGCGCTAGCCACGCGATCCTTCGGTGCTCCGCGCTGGGCATCCGCCCTTTCATTGTCTCCACATAAGTCGCATCAATTACTGCGAGTCGTTTTCGCGCTTTCTCAATCGACTTATATGCGTCGTGCGCATGATCCGGTGCAAGTACTTCGAAGTTCTCCACGATGACTGTCGACAGAGCTTCAAACTGTGCAACCGCATCTAAAACCTGCGATGTCGAAAGCGGTCCACCGCCGTTTGACGCCGATGATGTAGACATTTCCCCACCCCCTTTTAAAACGCTAGCAATCCGAATCCCCAAATGGACTAACTAATTTCCCTCCTCCACATTATCGCACACCAATTCGACACACCACAACCCCCTACGTCAACTTTTCGAATCTTTTTCCGAAAAACTGCCACGCTCCCGACCTAAACACCCCACCAACCCGCGCAGTCCCCCCCCCACCATCCGCCCTGCCCCACCAACCCGCGCAGCCCCCACCAAAAACTGCACGCCGAAAACCTAAAACCGCACCACCATCACATCGTGGTCCGGGAAGCTCGAGCGCCCCACTAGCTCAAATCCCGCCTTCACATAGGCTTTCGCCGCCCGCGGGTTGGCATCATGGACAGCCAGACTAACCCCCGGATACCCCAGCTCACGCGCATACTCAAGGAGTCCTGCAATCATCGGCTGCGACAGCCTGCGCCCGACAACGCCCGGACGCAGCGCAATCGCTACCTCAGGAATCCCATTTTCCACAAATCCGTACCCCGGATCGTCCTGCGTAAACGTACGCAGCCAGGCCGCCCCCACCGGCACTTCATAGCTCTCGTGCTCTTCGCTTGACGACGAATCCCCGCGCTCCAACCATTCCTTCTTAATGGCGGCCGCACTGTAGGTAGCCTCGCGAGAAACCCTCGGTTCAAATGGGTCAGTGCGGGTCATGTCGCTACTGAGCGACTCGAGGTCAGCGTCGTCAAGCGAAGTGGCGAAAAGGATAACCCCGCCCTGACTCGCGTCCCACTGGTCGACGTATTGACGCCTCGTGACTACATAATCTTCCGGCAGTGGCTGACTTTCATCTCCGAATGTTTCCGTTAGTTCGTCCATCCAGGCAATGAAGGGGAGGTCGGAGTCTGTCGCTGGTCGCCACTGAAAGTTAGTCATATTTGCGCACTATACCGGCGCACTCCAGACTGACCGGAATGCAACAAGCCCACACGGTCGGTCACAAGACACATAAATCTGGACAATAAAAGCACAAAAAGGGCGGTTCAGGAGAAAACTCTCTCAAACCGCCCCAACAAACAGACAGCCTGCTCAGCAGTTATCGCCCTGAGTATCAGGCGCCCTAGATTCGGGCTACGCCATCCTCGTCATAGCCGACAACCTTCAGCGACTCGCCATCGTCAGCAACCGTGACCTCTACGCGGTCACCATCGCGAACATCACCAGCGAGCAGTCGACGTGCCAGCTCATCGCCGATTGCCTTCTGCACCAGACGACGCAACGGACGGGCGCCGTAGGCCGGGTCGTAGCCGCGCTCCGACAGCCAATCCAGTGCCTCATCGGAGACATCCAGCACCAGACGACGTGCCTCCAGGCGTTCTGCCAGGTTGCGAACCTGAATGTCCACAATGCCGCGCAGCTGCTCGGAGGTCAGCGGATCGAAGATCGCTACATCGTCGAGACGGTTGATGAACTCCGGCTTGAAGGCCATCTTGACCGCATCCATGATCTGCTCATGCGTACCACCAGCACCGAGGTTGGAGGTCAGAATCAGAATCGTGTTTCGGAAGTCCACGGTTCGGCCCTGACCATCGGTCAGGCGACCCTCATCGAGCACCTGCAGGAGCACATCGAACACGTCCGGGTGAGCCTTCTCGACCTCGTCGAAAAGCACGACGGTGTACGGACGGCGACGAACAGCCTCGGTGAGCTGACCGCCAGCGTCGTAGCCGACGTATCCAGGAGGAGCACCAATCAGACGAGCGACAGAGTGCTTCTCGCCGTACTCGGACATATCGATGCGCACCATCGCACGCTCATCGTCGAAGAGGAACTCCGCCAGCGCCTTGGCCAGCTCTGTCTTACCAACGCCAGTTGGACCGAGGAACAGGAAGGAACCAGTCGGACGGTTCGGATCGGCAACACCCGCACGCGAACGGCGGACAGCATCGGAGACAGCCTCCACAGCGGCAGTCTGACCAACAACGCGACGGCCGAGGTTAAGCTCCATTTCGAGCAGCTTCTCGGTCTCACCCTGCATCATCTTGCCAGCCGGGATACCCGTCCAGGCGGAGACAACTTCAGCGACTTCCTGAGGCGTGACCTCCTCCTTGAGCATGGAGTTTTCCTCTGCGTCAGCGACCGATTCCTCGGCGGCCTCCAGCTTCTTCTCCAACTCAGGGATGCGTCCGTAACGCAGCTCTGCGACGCGCCCGTAGTCACCTTCGCGCTCAGCCTTTTCGGACTCAGTGCGCAGGGCATCGAGCTCTTCGCGGACGGAGCGGACATCATCAATCGAGGACTTCTCGTTCTGCCAGCGAGTCTTCAGAGCGTTGAGCTTCTCGCGCTCATCTGCAAGTTCCTCACGGAGCTTGTCCAGGCGTTCCTTCGACGCGATGTCAGTTTCCTTCTCCAGGGCCATTTCCTCGATTTCGAGGCGGCGCACGATGCGTTCCGCGGAGTCGATTTCCTCCGGCGAGGAGTCAATCTCCATACGCAGACGCGATGCGGCCTCATCAACCAGGTCGATAGCCTTATCCGGCAGGAAGCGGGATGTGATGTAGCGGTCCGACAGCGTTGCTGCAGCCACCAGCGCGGAGTCCTGGATGCGAACACCGTGGTGGACCTCATAGCGCTCCTTCAGACCACGCAGAATACCAATGGCGTCCTCAACGCTCGGCTCACCGACAAAGACCTGCTGGAAACGACGCTCCAGCGCAGCATCCTTCTCGATGTACTTGCGGTACTCATCCAGGGTCGTCGCACCGACCAGACGCAGCTCACCACGAGCCAGCATCGGCTTGATCATATTGCCCGCATCCATCGAGCCATCACCCGTGGCGCCAGCGCCAACGATGGTGTGAATCTCATCGATGAAGGTAATAATCTGACCGTCGGATTCCTTAATCTCGTCCAGAACCGCCTTCAGGCGCTCCTCGAACTCACCGCGATACTTCGCACCGGCGACCATAGAGCCCAGATCCAGGCTCATCAGCGTCTTGCCCTTCAGAGATTCCGGCACATCACCTGCAACAATGCGTCGTGCCAGCCCCTCTACAATGGCCGTCTTACCAACGCCCGGCTCACCAATGAGCACCGGATTGTTCTTGGTACGACGACTCAAGACCTGTACCACGCGACGAATCTCCGCATCGCGGCCAATAACTGGGTCAATCTTGCCCTCACGTGCCCGCGCGGTTAAGTCCGTCGCATACTTTTCCAGAGCCTGGTACTGCTCTTCTGGATTCTCCGTTGTTACCTTCCTCGATCCACGCACACTAGTCAGCGCACCCTTTAACGCCTCGGCAGTAGCACCCGCCGACTGCAGCACAGTTGCCGCCTCCGACTGGCCAGTTGCCACACCGATAAGCAGAATTTCCGTGGAAACGTACTCGTCTCCCAGCTCCCCCGCCAGCTCCTCGGCGGCGTTCAGAGCATTAACGGCGTCCCTATTAAACTGTGGGTTCGCCATATTCGCCCCGCTTGCCGACGGGTACCCCGCGACCAACTCCTTAGCGCGGGTCAAAACCCCGGAAGGATTAACGCCCGCTGCTTCAAGCAGTGGAGCCGCAATACCCCCCTTTTGCTCCAGCAGTGCTACCAGAATGTGCCCAGGCCGGATATCCGGGTTACCCGCGCTGGTCGCGGCCTTCATAGCTTCCTGGAGAACTTCTCCAGTCTTAGTTGTTGGTGTAAAACTCATAACTTGCGCCCCTTTGGCTCAACTTTGTCATTCACTACCCATAACGCATTCAACCTTGAGTCTGTTCCACTCAACTTCAAGTTTTTCAATTTCCCGACCGTGATTCACACCACACCTATAGCAAAAAGGATTGAGCTCGGCAGCGTCGTTAAGCGTAGTAGCACGCCGGAAAGCACTAGAAAACGTTGGAAAGCTCCAGAAACCACGTGCGAACACACTCCGACACACCGCCCGACGTCCTCACCAGCACACTCCCGCCGGATTCAACTTCCCCCATGTGAGTGATGGGTGGACAGCGCACTCATACTGTTTTGGTTACCCTGGTAGGTGACATTCCTTCATTCTCACGAAAGGACTCGAATGAACATCGAGCAGGCACGTCAGATGACTGAGGGCAAAGGCTTCATCGCCGCTCTCGACCAGTCCGGTGGATCTACCCCGAAGGCTCTGCGCCTGTACGGCATCAACGAGGATCAGTACTCGAACGAAGATGAAATGTTCGACCTGGTTCACGAGATGCGTACCCGCATCATCACTTCCCCGTCCTTCAACTCTGAGCAGATTATTGGCGCGATTCTCTTCGAGCAGACAATGGATCGCGACATCGAGGGAATCCCGACCGCTCAGTACCTGTGGGAAAAGAAGGGCATCGTCCCGTTCCTGAAGACTGACAAGGGCCTGGCAGACAAGGAAAACGGCGTTCAGCTTATGAAGCCGTGCCCGGGCCTGGATGAGCTGCTGGAGCGCGCTGTCGCTAAGGGCATCTTCGGTACCAAGATGCGTTCCTTCATTGCTGAGGCAAACGAAGAGGGCATCAAGGCCAACATTGCTCAGCAGTTCGAGTTCGGCAAGCAGGTTCTGTCCCACGGTCTGGTTCCGATCCTGGAGCCGGAGGTCGACATCAACGCTGCTGACAAGGCAGAGGCTGAGGACATCGTCCTGCGCGAGCTGCTCGCTGGCCTGGATGACCTGGCTGATGACCAGAAGGTCATGATCAAGGTTTCCATCCCAACCAAGGATGACCTGTACAAGCCGCTGATTGAGCACCCGAAGGTCATGCGCGTTGTCGCCCTGTCCGGTGGCTACGAGCGCGAGGACGCCAACGAGCGCCTGTCCCGCAACCACGGCATGATTGCTTCCTTCTCCCGTGCACTGTCTGAGGGCCTGTCCGCTCAGCAGTCCGACGAAGAGTTCAACGCAACTATGGCTGAGTCCGTCAAGGGCATCTACGAGGCTTCGATTTCCTAATCGTCCGTGCTGTGCATCTGCGCTTGTGCGCACCTCTAGGTAGTCGCTAGCGCAATTAAAAACTCCCGCACCAGGTTTTCTTGGTGCGGGAGTTTTTCTGTCGGCGCCTCTGCCCTTACGACAGCACCGTCCTACACCGAGCGCTTCGCAACAGCTGCTTTACGACGCGCATTCACACCACCAATGACAACCGGTAGCACGGAAATTGCAATGACCAGCAACATGATCTTGTCGATGGAACTGGTGATTCCCGGAATGTTGCCCAGCAGCACACCAACAGCGACCATACTGGCGACCCAGCCAATCGCACCGGTGACATTCCAGCCGATGAACTTTCCGTAGGGCATATTCGCAGTGCCCGCCGCCAGCGGAACGTAGGTGCGCACAATGGGAACAAATCGCCCCAGCACCAACGACAGTGGTCCGTACTTGGCAAAGAACTTCTCGGCCGCTTCCAGCCGATTAGTTCGGAGCACCTTGGCATTGTCGCTGAACAGTTTGCGGCCGAAGGAGTGGCCTAAGAAGTAACCGACTTGATCACCCAGCACCGCGGCAATAATACCGATAACCAGCACCTGCCAGGTGTGGACATCTAGCTCTGACCTTAAGACGGCAGCAGTGACCAACAGCGAGTCACCGGGCAGAAAAGGAAAGAGCACACCGGACTCAATAAAGATGATGAGTCCAAGCCCCGCAAGCACCCAAGGGCCAAACCCCTGGAGTAGAGCTTCGGGGTCTCCGATACCGGAGAGGAATCCAGAAAAATCCATAACGGCAATCTTTTCAGCAACAACTATCGATTCTGCTGAGCTAATTAGAGTATTTTGCTGAGAGTTTTTCTGGGTACTGTGTTTTAATCGCGCCCCTGATAGTCAAATACCGGCAGCGACCAGCCACGCCAAAGCGCCGCTAGTCGAATGAACAGTGCGGACAGCACCGCACAGATGATGTTGATGTTCTCGTGCAGGCCAACCATGTCGAGCACGTAGTAAAGCGTCGCCGCGACGACTGCGATGGAGGCATAGAGCTCCTTTTGAAACACCAGCGGGACGCGGTCACACATCAGGTCGCGGAGCACACCTCCAAACGCACCGGTAAGAACGGCGCCGACAATAGCGATGATGACGCCGTGCCCCATTTCCATGGCCACGCGGGCACCAATGATGGAAAACGCCGACAAGCCGATTGCGTCAGCGACCAAGAACACGACCCGAAAGTGCTTCATCAGGAAGTCGGCCAACAGCACCGTAATCAGTGCTGCACCGACGATAACCAGCAAATATTGCGGGCTTGCAACCCACACCAACGGATAGTGACCGAGAATGACATCGCGCAGGGTACCGCCGCCGATAGCAGTCATGCACGCAATTGTTGAAACTCCAAAGAGATCCATGCGCATTCGACCGGCCGCTAGTGCGCCGGTGACGCCTTCAGCCGTAATTCCGATGACCCAGAGGATGTGGAGCAGCATGATAAGAAATATAAATGACTTCGCCCGAATCGGTAGAACTATAGGCTAATATCCCGCAATCTTCGCCCCCTCGACTCGGCCCGCTTCATTGCTTCCCGGCTAGCCCTGATCGCGAATTTCCAGCACCGGAATCGAGCGACGAATCCGCTCCACCTCCGCTATATCCACATCGGCCACAAGCAACTGCGGGTCGTAGCCCGCCGAGGCAATAACTCCGCCGTCCGCATTGACCAACATGGAGTGCCCCGCGCCGGTCGGCCCCTCATCTTTCCCCGCGGCCTTCGCCCCACCAGGCCGGGCTGCATCGACTGCCGCAATCACACAAGTGCTATCCAGTGCGCGTGCCGACACCAGCGTCTGCCACTGCCTTACCTTGCCCGGGCCGTCATTCCACGATGCAGGCAGCGCGATGACCTCTGCGCCCAGGTTGGCCAGTTGAATGAATTGCTCCGGGAACCTGATGTCAAAGCATGTCGCAAGACCGAGGGCGACCGACGATCCGTCGGCAAGCGGGACATCACAGACCACGTGCGCGTTGCCCGGCGCGACAGTATCCGATTCGCGAAACCCAAAAGCGTCGAAGAGGTGGAGTTTGTCGTAGAACTCGACACCGGGGCCGTCCTCATCACGCCAAGCCAGAAGCAGCGAATTGAAGACGCGGTGCATCGTCTTACCGTCGCGCTCCACTTCATCTGCCGGCCGGAACATGCCGACCACCACGCTGATTCCGGCATCGTGAGCGGCCTGCGAGACCTCCGCTACGAACCTATCGCTGCTGGACTCCGCCACGACATCCAGGCGACCGGAATTGAACGCCTTCATCGTGGCCTCGGGGAAAACCACCAAATCGGCGTTGTCCTGTGCTGCCCGCGCGATAGTCACCTTCACCGCGTCCAGATTCTCTTCAACCGACGCTGACAATTCCAACTGAGCCAATGCAATACGCATGCCTAAATGCTACCGACTACCCCGGATTGACCGCCCTGAAGTTATCCACAGCGCGGCTTCCTGCGTTGCTTCCGCTCAGAGTTATCCACAGTTCGCTGAAGATGGTCTTCCGCTGCCTTTCGCCACCCAGCAGAATCAAAAACATGGCCGAACACATCACAGTCAACCCAGCTCAACTATCCGCCTTAAGCCGTTCCTACCAGCAGATTTCCACTCGTATTGATGGTCTTTCCACCATCGTCGCAGCTGCCCCGGGAAGCGCCGAGCTCACCTCTGCCCTGCCCGGCTCACGGATCGTCCCCGCTGCCTCCACTACCTGTGGGAAGTGGTCGGAATCATTGCTTGCTGCGTGCACAAACATCGACGTTATTGCGCAGGCTGCCGATGCCCTCGCTGTCAGCGCTCTCGCGCACGAGCATGACCAGTCCGCCGCCTTGGAAAAGCTGTCATGGTCACGGTAGGCGAAGCGCTGCTGTGGCGTGTGGATTCGCTGGAGACGCTTGCCCGGGCACTGCGTTCCGGGGCGCGCGCCCTCACCGATTCCGCCGACAGTTCCCAGGCCGCACTCAACGCGCTTTCAGAGGATGACTTCGCCGGCGACAATCGCAGCGCCGCCGAGGTTTCTGTCACTCACAGCTCCACGCGTCTGCGCCGGAGCAGCGTCGCGCTCGAACGTCTCGCCGCCTGCTGCAGCGACACCGCCGCCATGCTTAACGACGTCATCCGCGAACTTACCGCCGCGGTAAACCAGGCAACCAACCTGGGGTTTCAGGTGAACCTGGTTTCTGGTGCGGTGACTCCGCCGGAGGGCATGCTGTCTGCGATTGCGCGCAGCCTCGTTCATCCCAAAATTCCTTCCGGGCCTTTCACCATGGCCGAATGGCGTGCAACCTCGCAGCTTCGGATTCAGTCGGCTTTGGCTGAACTCAACCGACTCGATGAGAAGGCGGCGGGCGCAATATCAGCTCTTTCACCACTGGTGGCAAGCGAAGTTAGCGGCTCGGGTAGATTGCAGCCATCACAGGCTGGCAGTGGTACTGGCAACCCTGCTGACAGAGGGCTTGACGGTGGTTGGGACTTGGAAGTTGGGAGCGGATTGACTGGGGCGTATTCGAGTAGACCGCTATCGGAGATAGACGCTGCCATGTCCGCTCGCGCCCGGGCTTTGGGGCTGCCTCCTGGACAACTATTGGAGTCCTCGCCTGGACATTCTGCGATTGCGTTCGGTGACGTTGAGCGAGCATCGACTGTGATTACTCTCGTCCCCGGCACCAGCTCTAGCGCGGAGGACGCTAGCAGGCAGTTCGAGCGCGTAGCCGCGACCTTCCACGCCGCCGGTGAAGATCCGGAGGATGTGGCGGTGGTGTTGTTTTCCTATGACGCGCCGCCCGACCTCCGTGAGGCCATACGCACCGAGTATCACAATTTTGCCGCTGAGCGCCTGCAGCACTTGCAAGCTGGTTTGATTGAGCGTTCCGGTGGCGTCGATAGTGGTGACACTGCGATCGCCGGTGGCCTTACTAGCCACGGCACGTCTTCTACTCAGCGGCACGTTGTCGCCGGCTATAGCTATGGGGCGACGGTGGTCTCGCAGGCTTCCCTTGGTAGTGGCCTCTACGCGGATAGGGTGCTGCTCATAGCTCCGCCAGGCGTTGGCCCCGGACTGGAGCGCGCAAACGACATGAAACTACTCAAGCCGGACGGCACAGTCCGACCCGAAAATGAGAATAGCCACCGTGTGGCAGTGGCGACGTCCCCGATGGACCCCATTCGTATTCCTGCCGAACTGGGGATTCATGGGAAAAACCCAGCGGATAAGGATTTCGGCGCGTACACACTCAACCTGAGTGAGCATGGCCTGTCCATGCGAGATTTGACCGATTTCATGGTCACTCCCGTGCAGGATATTCCTCAAAAGTATCGGCACGTTCAGGGCAACCCGCACATCGAACACTACTTTGACGACGAAGTTTTCACCCGCGAGACCAACCGGTGGCTAACTGACAGCTGACCGGCGTCTCAGATCGGCGGTTGCGAATCCACGGCCCAAATTAACAAGCCAAAAGAAAACGGACTAACCAGGCGACGCTGGTTAGTCCGTTCACTCAGCCGTGTGGGATTACCTTTCCCCACCGCGGTTGTCTTTGTGCCGGCGTCGTGTGCGCGGCTCCCACATCACCACTGCCGTAGAGCGTGGGACGTGAACCAGTTCGCCTCGCGAACGACGAGCCTGTGCCTTTGCTTGATAGAGCTGCTCTCGCAGTTCTGCATTTTCCTGCTCAAGCGAATCCACCCGCTCAGTCAGGTCGATGATGGCCTTAATACCGGCCAGGTTGACGCCGTCTTCCTGACTCAGACGCTGAATCTCACGCAGCAGCGCCACATCGCGTTTGGTGTAGCGCCGACCTCCGCCGGAGGTTCGCTGCGGAGTTACCAACCCGAGTCGGTCATAATTGCGCAGCGTCTGCGCATGCATGCCCGCGAGATTCGCGGCTACGGATATGACATAGACCTCAGTGTTGTCGGACATTATTTCGCACCTGCCCAACCCTCACGAGGATTGAACCCGCTGGCACGTTCCGCTTCGACGTAGGAGCGCAATGCCGAAGTGGCATTGTCGTCCAAATTGGTCGGCACCTTCACACGCACGGTTACCAGCAGGTCACCCGGAGTGCCATTGCGCTTCGGGATTCCTCGACCGCGCACACGCAGTGTTCGGCCATCGGCTGTGCCAGCCGGGACACGCACGCGAATCTTGTCACCCAACGTCGGCACGGTAATGGTGCCGCCGAGTGCGAGCTCGCCGAAGCTCACGGGCACCGTGACCTCAAGGTCGTTGCCGCTGCGGGTGAAGACTTCATCCGGGCGAACATGAACGGTGACAAAGAGGTCACCGGCCGGACGTCCCCGCAGTCCCGCTTCACCTTGGCCCGCAAGACGGACCTTCTGGCCGTCCACCACACCTGCGGGGACGCGAACGGTGATGGTACGACGGCGGGTGGTCACACCGGTGCCGTTACACTGCGAGCAAGGGTTCTCGATACGAGTGCCCTGGCCACCACAGTCCGCACACGGACTGGAGAAGCCGAAGGCCCCCTTTTGCTCCTTGACATATCCCGAACCATGACAGGTGGTACACGTCACCGGTGAGGTTCCCGGCGCTGCACCCGAACCATTGCAGTTCGTGCATGGCGACGGGTTGGTGAGCTGCAGCGGGATGGTGACACCTTGGGCAGCCTCGCGGAAATCGAGCGTAATCTCTGTCTCCACATCCGCACCACGGCGGGCCTTCTGCCGCCCGGCAGCACCAGCGCCACCATTGCGGTTTACGAAGCCGCCCAGGAAATCACCTAGGCCACCTGCACCACCAGCATTGCCACCGAATCCGGCACCTCCGCCGAAGAGATCCGACACGTCGAAGTCGAATCCACGTGCACCGGCAGCACCGGCTCCGCCGGCACCTGCGGCACCGGGGAATCGGAAACCACCTGCGAGAGCTGCACGCAGCTCATCGTATTCGCGGCGCTTGTCCTCGTCACCGACCACCGAGTATGCCTCGGAGATTCGCTTGAACTTATCTTCAGCGGCCTTGTTACCCGGGTTCTTGTCCGGGTGGTTCTCCCGGGCTAACTTGCGGTAGGCCTTTTTAATCTCGTCGAGTGACGCAGACTTAGAGACGCCCAAGTCAGCGTAATAGTCCTTATCTGCCCATTCCCGTTGAGTCATGGTGCATCTCCTCCTTTCAGAAAAACTAATTCAAAGAAATCTGCGTCACTTGTGTCTCCGCTACTGCGGATCGCCGATGATTACCATCGCCGTACGAATGACACGGTCATTAATTCGGTAGCCCTTGCGCAGCACATTGGCTAGAACCTTGTCATCCCCTTCAGAGAGATCCTGGACAGCCTCGTGGATGTCCGGGTTGAACTCCTCTCCTGCGGCACCAAATTCCTCAACACCCTGTGCGGTCAGCACGCCACGGAATTTATCCGCGAAAGCCTTCAGCGGCGTGCCGTCTGCCAAGTCGCCGTGCTCTTCAGCCCGGTCGAGGTCATCAGCCAAAACCAGCAGTTCTCCAGCCAGCTTTGCCTTCGCCTGTACGCGCTCGGCTTCACGGTCTCGGTCAACTCGACGACGGTAGTTTGCGAACTCCGCCGACAGGCGCTGCAGGTCCTCCGTGCGCTCATCCAACTCACGCTGGATGGCTGCAACTGGGTCTGCAGCTTCCTCCGCGGCGGTGTCGCCGGCGGCACCTTCGGTCGCCGGCTCCACGTCGTCGTCAAGCTTGGCCTGCTCGAAGACCTCGTTGACCTGATCGGCCAGGTTGGCCGGCTCCTCCGGGGTGGGCTGGTTTCCCTGATCCTGGTCAGTCATTCTTACTTGTCCTTCTCGTCCTCGTCGACGACCTCAGCGTCAACGACGTTGTCGTCAGCGTCAGCGGCCTCAGCACCCTCGGCTGCGGTTGCACCCTCAGCTGCCTGAGCCTCGTAGATAGCCTTACCCATCTCCTGGCTCTCGGTGGACAGCTTCTCGACGGCGGACTTGATGGCCTCGATGTCGGAGCCCTTCAGAGCCTCGTCGACTTCCTTGGCGGCCTCTTCAACGCGGTCGCGGATGTCCTGGGAAACCTTGTCCTCGTTCTCCGATGCGAACTTGCGGGTCTGGTAAGCCATGGACTCAGCCGAGTTGCGGACTTCCTGCTCCTCGCGGCGCTTCTTGTCCTCGTCAGCGTGCTTCTCAGCGTCCTTGATCATCTGGTCGATCTCCTCCTTGGAGAGGCCGGAGCCGTCCTGGATGGTGATCGTGTTTTCCTTACCAGTGCCCTTGTCCTTAGCGGTGACGTGGACAATGCCGTTGGCGTCGATGTCGAAGGTGACCTCAATCTGCGGGACACCACGCGGTGCCGGAGCGATACCGCCCAGCTCGAAAGAGCCCAGCAGCTTGTTAGCTGCAGCCATCTCACGCTCGCCCTGGAAGACCTGAATCTGAACGCTCGGCTGGTTGTCTTCAGCAGTGGTGAAGGTCTCCGAACGCTTGGTCGGGATAGTGGTGTTGCGTTCGATCAGCTTGGTCATGACACCGCCCTTGGTCTCAATACCCAGCGACAGCGGGGTGACGTCGAGCAGCAGCACGTCCTTGACCTCACCGCGCAGAACGCCGGCCTGCAGAGCAGCACCAACTGCGACAACCTCGTCCGGGTTAACGCCCTTGTTCGGCTCACGACCACCGGTCAGTTCCTTGACCAGCTCGGAGACTGCCGGCATACGGGTGGAACCACCGACCAGCACGACGTGGTCAATGTCGGAAACCGAAACATCAGCGTCAGCAATGACCTGCTGGAACGGCTTACGAGTGCGGTCAAGCAAATCAGAGGTGATGCGCTGGAACTCAGTACGGGACAGGGTCTCGTCCAGGAACAGCGGGTTCTTGTCAGCATCAACGGTGATGTACGGCAGGTTGATAGATGCCTGCTGCGAGGAGGACAGCTCAATCTTGGCCTTCTCAGCAGCCTCACGCAGACGCTGCAGAGCCATCTTGTCCTTGGTCAGGTCAATGCCGTTGCTGGACTGGAACTTCTCAACCAACCAGTCAACGATGCGCTGATCCCAGTCATCGCCACCGAGCTTGTTGTCACCAGCAGTTGCGCGAACCTCAACAACACCGTCGCCGATCTCCAGCAGGGAGACGTCGAAGGTACCGCCACCGAGGTCGAAGACCAGAATGGTCTGCTCCTTGTCGGACTTCTCCAGACCGTAAGCAAGTGCAGCAGCAGTCGGCTCATTGACAATGCGCAGGACGTTCAGGCCAGCAATCTGACCCGCTTCCTTGGTTGCCTGACGCTCAGCGTCGTTGAAGTAAGCCGGAACGGTAATAACCGCATCAGTGACGTCGTCACCCAGGTAAGACTCAGCGTCGCGCTTCAGCTTCATCAGCGTACGAGCGGAAATCTCCTGCGGAGTGTACTTCTTGTCATCAATCTCGATGCTCCAGTCAGTACCCATGTGGCGCTTGACCGAACGAATAGTGCGATCAACGTTAGTGACAGCCTGGTTCTTAGCGGACTGGCCAACCAGGACCTCACCATTCTTTGCAAATGCAACCACCGACGGAGTGGTGCGCGAACCCTCAGCGTTTGCAATCACCTGAGCCTCGCCGCCCTCGAGGACGGAGACACAGGAGTTCGTCGTACCCAAGTCAATACCAACAGCGCGTCCCATGATGAACACCTTTCTAGAAGAGTAAAAGAATTGCCCTTAAGTCTTACGCGCTCAAGTCTGCATTGCCGTAGAAAATCTGTCAAGCAAACTTGAGTGTGTCCGACTCAATGTTTGTCATGCTATGCAACGGACTATGGGACAAAGTTATTCCAACCCGACTCAACTTTTCTAAAAAAACCGTCATCACCGCAGGTCACCGCGATAAAAGATTTTTACAAGACTATGCTCTAAAGCCACTCACGGTAGCCGACAGCGCAATTTTCTATACAGAATCCTGCCTCTGGACTCCAGGGGGACAAAGAATTTCCTAGCACTAGCCCTGGGAACTTTCCTGCACAGCGAACCGACTAATCCCCTGACGTGTTTTGCAGCCACCGGCTCATCAACAGGCCATGCCCTTGTTACCCCATGGCCTGACACCGAATCAGCTCTGGCGGCTCCACTAATACATGTCTAAATTCTCCCCATTTACGGGGCGATTGAGCCAAGAATTCATCCCACTTATTTAGGAGTTTTTCGTGCCTCAGAATGCACAGCGACACCATTTCCCCTTTTTCCGTGGGCTCGCAGTAGCGTCGGCAAGCGCCGCACTAACCCTCGCCTTCCCTGCCATTGCATCCGCACATGTGCATGCAACCCCGTCGTCTGCCCCGATTGGCGGCTACGCGGATCTGGCTTTCGGGGTCGGCCATGGCTGCGACGGTTCGCCGACGACGAAGGTCGAGTTCACCATCCCGGAGGAGTTCGAAAAGGTTACGCCGAACGTGAACGCGAACTGGGATGTCACCAAGGAGTCGACCGGCTCTGGCAAGAATGAAAAGGTGCAGAAGGTCATCTACACCGCAAAGACTCCACTGCCGTCGGACCTGAAGGATTCTCTGACGCTCAGCGTGAAGGTGGCTGATGACGCAAAGCCGTCGACAGTTGAGGTGCCGACGCTGCAAACCTGTGAAAAGGGTTCGATGAACTGGGCTGAAAAGGACCACGATAGTGACTACCCGGTTCCAACTGTGGAGCTGATTGAGAAGTCGGAAGACAATGAACATAGCCACGGTCACGACCACAGCCACAACCATGGCACCAGCGAGACAAACCACGGCGATAGCCGCTCAGACGACGTGGAGCATTCCGCAGCTGCTACCAGCGAGGATTCGAGCAGCACGCTTGGCGGCTGGGGCCTGGGGCTCGGCCTCGTGGGCGCGCTGACCGGTATTGCCGCATTGGTAGTTTCACTGCGTAAGCGAGGTTAAGACCACAGGCGGATTGCCACTCGGGAATCCGCCTTCACCGCGGCACTGCCGCCCATGCCTTCACAGAGCTCACCCCATGCGAGCACATAGAGCCGGCCGATCTTGACAATGCACGCCGGAGGATAATCCGTGCTGTCGGCTCGTCGTTTCGGTCGACGCAGTGAACGGACAATGCAAAGCTCTCAAACAATGACGGCTGAATCACGCATCTAGGCTCGGATTGAGTTAGGCGAAGCTTTATGGCGTATTCGAAAACCGTTCGAAGGCAGTGGGAGGATTACACTGGCAAAACAGCAAAAACTCGAGCTGGGAACCCCGTCCCATCCTTTGGCTTCGGCCAGGAGGCAACCACGAGAGCCCCCGTTTCCGGCACCTGGTCGAGCCCAGCCAGAAGTTCAATCTGCCATCGGTCACGCCCTAATAGATAGAGTTCCGTCGGCAAGCTGCCACCATGAGCCACGATGCCGGGGTCCGTATCAGTGGTCTCGTGCCCAATCGCCACAACGCCACGGTTGTCTATCAACCATTCGACAACCTCAACGTTCCATCCTGGGTAGTGAGTCACGCCCTCTTCATCCGCATTGGCCATTGCCTCAGCGTCAGGCCACCGCTTTGACCAGTCACTGCGAAATGCGACAAATGCACCGCCCGGAATCAAACCATTGCGTTCCTCCCACGCCTCGACATCAGCAATCGAAGGGGAGAAATCATTATCCCGAGCGACTTCAGCAGTGAAATCTAGGACGACCAAAGGCAGGATCATCTGCTCGACGCCAATATTGTCAAGAGTTCTCGTCTCTTGGACGAAATGCACAGGCGGATCCACATGCGTACCCCACTGGCCAACAAACTGATACTGGTCGATTTCAAATCCATGCTCAGCAACGGTGAAAAGCCGTGTTCGCTGTTCGTCGGGAAGCGCAGGGAATTTCGGCTGACCGGCGTGAAACGCGTGAGTCAAGTCAACATAGGTGTGGTTTTCCCGAAGCTTGCGAGCAATGTCCCATAGTTCGTGCGTGTTTGCGGTGTTCTTGTTCGACATAAAGCGAAGTATATAGACAAAGCTGTCTAGTTAGCCAATATGGCCACCGGCACATCGAGCACTAAAAGACACCAACTCGCCCCACCCTGCACCTATCAGCTCAAACAGCCTGACGACACCCGCTACCGCAGGTACCCTCGCATACAGGAAAGACTTTTCAAGCCGCAGCCACGTTCTTCAGATTTTGGAATTGCGGGCTACATACACAACTTTCACCAAACTCAAGCCATCCCAAAGGAGTATCTAATGACCACCTACGAAAACATCCTTACCGAAACCCGAGGTCGCGTCGGCATTATCACCCTAAACCGCCCGAAGGCACTGAATGCCCTGAACCACAAGACCATGGAAGAGGTCGGCGCCGCAGCTACCTCCTTCGACCGCGACTCCGGCATCGGCGCGATTATCATTACCGGCTCCGAAAAGGCCTTCGCCGCAGGTGCGGATATCAAGGAGATGGCGGAGAAGTCCGGCACCGAGATGTACGTCTCCGACTGGTTCGCACGTTGGGACGTTCTAACTTCCGTCCGCACTCCAGTTATCGCCGCCGTCAATGGCTATGCCCTGGGCGGTGGCTGCGAGGTCGCTATGATGGCGGACTTCATCATCGCTGGCGCTAAGGCCAAGTTCGGTCAGCCTGAAGTCAACCTCGGTATCTCTCCGGGCATGGGCGGCTCGCAGCGTCTCACCCGCGCAATCGGCAAGGCTAAGGCAATGGAGATGTGCCTCACCGGCCGCATGATGGGCGCCGAAGAAGCTGAATGCGCGGGTCTGGTCGCCCGCGTCGTCGAGCCGGAAGCGCTTCTCGACGAGGCCCTGAAGGTCGCCGACACCATTGCGTCGAAGTCGCTGGTTGCCACTACCCAGATTAAGGAACAGATCAACCAGGCCTACGAAATGACGCTGTCGCAGGGACTGCTCTTTGAGCGTCGCACCTTCCACTCCCTGTTCTCCTCCAATGACCAGAAGGAAGGCATGGCCGCTTTCACTGAAAAGCGCGAGGCAAACTTCACCAACTCGTAAGAGCGCGCGGCGGCGTTGGGTGCGAGGCGCGGCGGCGCGACCCAAGTACTTTTTGCCAGCTTTTTGTAGGAAGTAACCGCGAATTCGGCGCTACTTCCTACAAAAAGCTGGCAAAAATGTTTCTGGGGGGGCAGGCGAGGCCACCCCGGGGCCAAGAGCGCCACCACCCCCTGGGAGGCCACCGGAACCGACTCCCCAGAGTCCGTAACAACGGCGGACCTCGCCAAGCGATTCCCAGGGGCCCACATCGCCAAGACACTAAACCACGTCTCTTACGAGGAACTGATTAGCGATTACCGAACCCCGGAAGAGATCGCCGAGGGCGCACCGCGCCGAGCGATTGCAGTCATGTCGACAGACCCTGCGGCCCTCGAGGCCGCACGAGCAACAGTCGAAGCCTTCGGATTTGAACCGGTGCCCGTTGACGTGAGCGTCGGCAAGCGATTCAGACCCGACGGCGACCTTTTCGGAGTATGGCTATCTGCGGACCAGATGAGACGGGCGGTCGAGAAATAGAGGCGCCGACTAGAGCCTAGGACTAGTAGCGAATGGCCATGCGACCATCAATCTTGCCCTGCCGCATCAGCTCGAAGACATCGTTAATTTCGTGCAGCGAGCACTCCTTAACTGTCGGCTTGACCAGCCCGCGGGCGTAGAAGTCGAGAGCCTCGGCCATATCCTGACGCGTGCCGACGAGCGAACCACGAATAGTGAGATTGCGGAAGACAATGTCGAACACGCTCGCTGGGAACTCCCCCGGCGGAAGGCCATTGAAAACAATGGTTCCATCGCGGCGCGCCATGCCAAGCGCCTGGCCGAACGCACCCCTATGGACAGCAGTGACCAGAATGCCGTGAGCCCCACCATCGGTATAGGCCTGAACCGCCTGGACCGGATCCTCATCCTTAGCGTTCACAACGAACTCGGCACCCCACTCCTTTGCGTGGTCGAGTTTGTCTTCCGCGATATCCACGGCAATTACGCGCATACCCATCGCCTTGGCGTATTGGACCGCCAAATGCCCCAATCCACCGACGCCAGAAACCACCATAAACTGCCCCGGCTTCGTCTCGGAAACCTTGAGGCCCTTATATACAGTCACGCCGGCGCAGAGAATCGGCGCGGCCTCCAGGTAGTCCACGCCCTCCGGTATGCGAGCAGCATACCGCGTGTCGACCAGCATGTACTCGCCAAAGGAACCGTCCTGGGTATAGCCGCCATACTCGGCGTCGTTGCACTGAGTCTCGCGGCCGGTCCGGCAGTACTCACAGTCACCACACGCGGACCACAGCCATGCATTGCCGACAATGTCACCCACGCTGACCGAATGCTTTCCAGGGCCAAGCTCGACCACCTCGCCGATTCCCTCATGCCCCGGAATGAAAGGCGGCTCCGGCTTGACCGGCCAGTCCCCCTCTGTCGCATGCAAGTCAGTGTGACAGACGCCGGAGGCAATCAACTTCACGAGCGCCTGATTCGGCCCCGGCTTTGGCAGATCGACATCGCGAACATTGAGGTTTGGCCCAAATTCATCAACAACTGCGGCGGTGAACTGGGAGGATTGCCCGGAACGGACACGGTCTGACTGCACGGAGGTCATGATCAATCAACTCCTTGATTAGTCGGAAAACAACTGACGTACAACCCCACACTTTTTGAAAACAGTTTGCATTAGCGTATTTCGTTTCGTTTGTAAAACTGTGGAGCGCAAAAGTCAGCATAAAGTGACGCACGCCACCCTGTACACCCTTATTTTTCTAATGGAATATATTTAGAGCATGATCAGCGGGCGGAATTAAGAAACCCATTCGTTGCGAAAATCGCCGAAAATGCGCAGGTTACACCACATAGCCATGATTTCAGCACTAATTACGGCGTTAGTTATGTACGCGTCCGTGGCTCGTGATACAACTCACAAGAGAACTATTTTCACTCAGCCATCACCCTGGCTGAGCCAGCCTAGAAGGAACATTATGAGCGTGCTCAACCTCGCCGCGGCGACGGCTGACACGGCGATTCCGGAATCTACTGGATTCACCGTCGCAGTCGGCGTTATTGGCGTCCTGTTGTCCCTGCCCTGCTGGTTCATCTTTATTAAGGGATTCACCCATATGGTGAAGACCATCATGGTGGGCCAAAAGACGTACGGTCACACCGGTGAATGGGGAACCCGTATTTGGACCATGATCCGAGAGATCGTCGGTCACACCAAGATGGCCAAGAAGCCCGGCGTTGCTGTGGCTCACTGGTTCGTCATGGTGGGCTTCCTCCTCGGTTCCCTAGTGTGGTTCGAGGCGTACATTCAGACCTTCTGGCCCGCTGGCGGTTGGCCTCTTCTGAAGGACTGGACGGTCTGGCACTTCATTGACGAAATCCTCGGTCTGGGCACCACCCTGGGCATCCTGGCACTGATTCTCGTCCGCCAGACCAACCTGGGCAAGGAGCGCCTGAGCCGCTTCTACGGCTCCAACGCCAAGGCTGCCTACTTCGTTGAGACTGTCGTCCTCATCGAGGGCCTGGGCATGATGTTCGTCAAGGCTGCCAAGCTGGCTACCTACGGCGACCACGGTAACACTGGCGCCGAGGTCTGGACCTGGGCGAACTTCGTCACCGGTGGTATCGCACAGATTCTGCCGGCCTCCGAAGTCATGGTGTCCATCTTCGCGCTGATTAAGCTGCTGTCCGGTATGGTCTGGCTCTTCGTTGTTGGCCGCAACCTCACTTGGGGTGTCGCATGGCACCGCTTCCTGGCGTTCGCCAACATCCTGCTCAAGCGCAACGCTGACGGCTACAACGCCCTCGCTGGGGCTAAGCCGATGACCTCTAACGGCGAAATCCTGAACCTGGAAGAGGCTGACCCGGAGGTTGACTCCATGGGCACCGGCGTAGTCACCGACCACTCCTGGAAGGCTCTGCTGGACTTCACCTCCTGCACCGAGTGTGGTCGCTGCCAGGAGCAGTGCCCGGCATGGAACACTTCCAAGCCGCTGTCCCCGAAGCTGCTGGTTAACCAGCTGCGTGACCACGCTTACGCTTCTGCCCCGTACCTGTTGGCTGGCGAGACCATCGAAACCGCTCGCGAGGGCGAAGGTGCTGGCGCAGCACTCCTGACCAAGCCGCTGGTTGGCGACGGCGACGAGGGCATCATCGACCAGGACGTTCTGTGGTCCTGCACCAACTGTGGTGCCTGTGTTGAGCAGTGCCCGGTTGACATTGAGCACATCGACCACATCGTTGATATGCGTCGCTACCAGGTCCTGGTGGAGTCGGACTTCCCGACCGAGCTGGCTGGCCTGTTCAAGAACCTTGAGACCAAGGGCAACCCGTGGGGCCAGAACGCTTCCACTCGCGCCGACTGGATCAATGAGGTCCGCAAGGAAGGCGTCGTTGTCCCGATTTGGGGCGAGGATGTCGAGAGCTTCGACGATACCGAGTACCTGTTCTGGGTCGGTTGTGCCGGTGCTTACGACGACAATGCGAAGAAGACCACCAAGGCTGTTGCAGAGATGCTTTACACCGCAGGTGTGAAGTACGCTGTGCTCTCCCAGGCCGAGGGTTGTACTGGCGACTCCGCTCGCCGTGCTGGTAACGAATTCCTCTTCCAGATGTTGGCTGAGCAGAACATCGAGCAGCTCGACGAGGTCTTCGACGGTGTGCCGCCTAAGCAGCGCAAGATTGTCGTCACCTGTGCGCACTGCTTCAACACCTTCAAGAACGAGTACCCGGAGCTGGGCGGACAGTACGAAGTTGTCCACCACACCCAGCTGCTGAACAAGCTGGTTCGTGCTAACCGCCTGCAGCCGGTTGCTTCGGGTCAGGGCCGCCAGGTCACCTACCACGACCCATGCTTCCTGGGCCGCCACAACAAGGTATTCGAAGCTCCGCGTGAGCTGATTGGCGCGTCCGGCGCCAACCTCGTCGAAATGCCACGTAATAAGAACACCGGCTTCTGCTGTGGTGCTGGTGGCGCTCGCATGTGGATGGAAGAGACCATCGGTCAGCGCATCAACGTAAACCGCACCGAAGAGGCTGTCGGAACCGGCGCTGAGGCAATTGCCATCGGCTGCCCGTTCTGTAAGACGATGATGAACGATGGCGTCAACAATGTCATCGAGGACGACGAGAAGAAGCCGGAGGTCCTGGACATCGCCCAGATGCTCCGCGACTCCGTGAAGGTCGACGGCGAGCTGCCGCAGGCACGCGAACCGGAGTGGATTGAGCAGCCGGAGCGTGGCTGGGTCGATCCGAAGAAGGCTGAAGAGGAAGAGCGTCAGCGCCTCGAGGAAGAGGAAGCTAAGCGCAAGAAGGCTGAGGCTGCCGAGAAGAAGAAGGCAGAGAAGGCTTCCGCTGCCGGCGCTGGTGCCGCAGCTGCTGGTGCTGCTGCAGGCGCTGCCGCCAAGGGTGGCGCTCCGACTCCGGGTGGTGCTCCGAAGCCGGGTGGTGCCAAGGGCGGCGCACCGACCCCAGGTGGTGCCAAGAAGGGCGCTCCGACTCCGGGTGGTGCTCCAAAGCCAGGCGGTGCCAAGGCCGGCGCACCAACTCCGGGTGGCGCCAAGAAGGGTGCTCCTGCTCCGGGTGGCGCTCCGAAGCCAGGCGGCGCCAAGGCCGGCGCCCCGGTTCCAGGTGGTGCAAAGGGCGGCGCCCCGACCCCAGGCGGTGCCAAGAAGGGTGCTCCAGCTCCGGGCGGCGCTCCGAAGCCAGGCGGAGCAAAGGCCGGCGCACCGGTTCCAGGTGGCGCTAAGAAGGGCGCTCCAGTTCCGGGCGGCGCCAAGGCCGCTAAGCCGGCCGCGCAGGCAGAGCCAGCAGCTGCAGAAACCGAAGCTCCGGCTGAGGCTCCGAAGGCAACCAAGGGCGCTCCGATTCCGGGTGGCGCACGCAAGGGTGCCCCGGTTCCAGGTGGTGCTAAGAAGGCAGCCCCGGCCGCCAAGCCGAAGGCCGAGGAAACCGCTCCCGCCGAGGACACCGCTGCTGAAGTAGCGGCCACCGAGTCCGAGCAGCCAGCAGCTGACCAGCCAGCAGCTGAGCAGCCGAAGACCGCATCCGGTGCTCCGGTTCCGGGCGGCGCACGCAAGGGCGCTCCAATCCCGGGTGGCGCACGCAAGGCCAAGCCAGTCGCTAGCACCCCTGCCCCGGCAGCAGAGGAAACCGAAGCTCAGGAGGCTCCTGCTCAGCCAGTGGCAGAGCAGGCTCCGGCGCAGCCAGAGGTTACTGAACAGCAGTCGGCGGAAGATGCCGCCTCCACCGAGCAGGCCACTGAGGCCCCAGCCGAGGAGACGCAGGCGCCGTCGGCAAGCGCTAAGAACCTTCCGCGCAACCAGCACGGAGTTCCGCTGCCAGGATCGGCGCGTCGTAAGTAGCACTCGCTAAGTAAGCAAAAATCCGCCCGAGAGGTTATTCTTCCCGGGCGGATTTTTTGTGCTTTACGACGACCCCTGCGCCACGGCATTAATCATGCAAATGGCACTCTCAACCGCACTGACAATATATTGATTACTGCATATTGATTACTGCATCCCGTTAGAGATGACCGCGTTGTGGTGTGGAAAGAGGTCTTGGCGTAGTGATTAAGAAATCGCTGTCACAGATAAGGGGCTTTCTGAGGACTCCGGGGTCAGTGGAGATGGTCATTGCGCTGATCCTCACTGCTCTCGATGCGCTAATTTTCCGCGAGAGCAACTCTGATCTATTGTTGCCGACCATTATCGGTGGCCTTCAGGTCATTCTTGTTGCAGTGGCGACGTATTTGCCGCTCTTTGCCATGGTGGTTGTCCCAGCGAATTTCTTGGCGTTGACTTTCCTTCCCACAGAGCAGGCTCCAATGCAGATTTTCTGCGCGCTTCTCATCGTGGAAGTGATGCGTGCTAACAACAACAAGATGCCGGCGAGAATCACTGCGTTGCTGTTGTTGGTGATTTCAAACTACGACGTAAACACAAGTACTTTCGCACGCGACCATGTCGCGACCTTTGTGACAACACTGCTTTTTGTGATTGCCTACGCCATCGGCATGATGCGCAGCCGCTACAAAGAACAACGCCGGCGGGCAACGATTGAATCTAACCGCGCTCTGGAAGAACAACGCCTTGAGTTGGCGACCGTACTGCACGACTCCACCGCCAAGTCCTTTACTCGCGTAACCATGCTGGCGCAGGCGCTCGCCATCGAGCGAGAAGGGTCCGATGAAAAACTTGAAGAATCCCTGGAGGACATCGCAGAGACCTCCCGAGAAGGCCTGCTACAGCTTCGCCAGTTGCTTTCATTGCTGAAATCAGCTGACGACGAGAGTTCTTTGACCTCAGCTATCGGCCAGGATGAGCGAGTTCCCAGCATGAACAAGGTGCTCCAACAGGCCAAGGATGAACTGCAGGAAGCTGGGTTTAACGTTTCGCTGGCCACGAAGATTGAAACCGAGCCCTCTTTGACGCAGATTTCAGAGGTTATCTCGCCGGCGCTGTCGGAGTTCTGCACGAACATTCAGAAGTACGGCGAACCGCAAACGAACGTTCACATTCTGGCGCTGAGCAATGAGGAAGATGGCTTCACGCTCGACATCAGCAATCAGATATCGAAGGCGCTACCGCATTTTCTGCCGCGGGCGATGCTCTCGAGCGGTTTGGGGCTTTCCTCACTGCATCGGCGAGTGCGACCGTGGGACGGTTCCATCACGTCAGAACGAGAAGGAAATGTGTGGAATTGCAAACTCCACATGCCACCTACCAACCAGTAGGTTACGCTAGCGTAAGATTGATGTAGTAGCCGCCTGTGACGAAGATATCTCTCGAAAAGTCCTGGTTAGCGTAGTAATATCACACGATGACAGATATTGTTCGGTTTTTATAA
Organism: Corynebacterium sp. LK31; assembly: GCF_014335015.1. NCBI lineage: Bacteria > Bacillati > Actinomycetota > Actinomycetes > Mycobacteriales > Corynebacteriaceae > Corynebacterium > Corynebacterium sp. LK31. Next base: position 159,868 of record NZ_PDGW01000006.1, read on the forward strand.
CTTCTATGAAAGGTTCGCGGATGTCTGACATTAAGGTTCTCATTGTCGACGACGACCCACTCGTACTCTCGACGCTGCGAACCTATTTCAAGAAGGCACCGCATATCACCGTGGTCGATGAAGCCAGCGATGGCCACGAGGCTCTCAACATTATTGCCCGTGGTGGCGTTGACGTAGTTTTGACCGATATTCATATGCCCAACATGGACGGCGTTGAGCTACTTGAGCGCATTAAGAAGGTGGAGAATCCACCGAAATTCATCGCTATCACCTCATTTGATACCGATGAAACAATGCTGAAAATCTTGAGTCTCGGCGGAAATGGCTACATTCTCAAAACTGCCCGCCCGGAATCTGTCATTGGCACAGTTGAAGATGTCTTCCAGGGTGGCACCGTCATCTCGCCGATATCTGCGACTCGGCTGATTAAAACTCTGCCGTCCCGCAACATTTCCTCGTACAAGATCACTCAAGCCGAGCGAGAGGTTCTCGGCCTAATCTGCCGCGGTAAGTCAAACCACGACATCGCCAAGGAACTCGGCAAGTCGCCGGGCACTATCAAGAAGCACCTCTCCAGCATGTTCAATAAGTTTGGAGCTACCTCTCGCCTGGACCTGGCGCTGAAAGCAATAGACGCAGGCTTCCACCCGCCGGCATCCGCTGCCGCAGAATAACCAGGGGCTCTGAGATTTGGCCGGTTAGCGGCTCTGAATTGAGCCTTTGCAGGCCCGAGATAGATAGCAAAAAGGGGCATATTCACTTTCGCGAATATGCCCCTTTTACCCGTGCTGAGTGTGGAGAGAGAACTGTGTAACTACTGGATCGTCACCTCGACATGTCGCTCGCGCGGAGCCACACCGAAGTAGCTGCGCCCAATTGGCTCCCACGTCTTCGAGTTGGCGTTGCAGCGAACTGTCTGTCCGGCGAACTCGTCAACCAGGAATCCCCAGCTCAGACGACCAGTTTCACCCTTGCGCACTTCGTATGGTCCGATCTTCTGCCCGAGGCTCCAAACCATCTCTCGGGAGTATTCCCAGGAGTACTTGCGGTTGAGCTCCTTGCTGACCTTCACACTGACAGAGATATTGGTCCACCACTTCTTGGTCTTGGACTCCTTGATGGTCTGCGTCAGCGGAATCGGCTCATCACCGATGTCATTCTTCGTAGAGACAACGCCCTCAACGTCGTAGCGAGAGCCGGTGATTTCCACGAACTCAGCCACCGAACCCGGAGCTTCACAAGTGGTTCCCGGTGCCGGACCGCGGTCAACTGCCGCCGGCTTGGGCACTGGTACCCACTCCTCCGGCGCGAACGGTTCACCGGCTCCTGGATTCGGGGCAGCCACCGCTGTCGGAGCACCGAGTCCGAGCGCAAAGACCGTCGTCAAGCACATGGCGACAACACGCTTTTTCATAACTGCTCCTAGTCGTTAATCGTGGCGGATGCCGGGCCGCCGTCACCGGAGTTACCGCTGACAGGCGCCCACTGCTGACGGTGCTCGCCCTCCTTGGTGGTCTTGTGCCAGACCACGAAGCGAGTCGACGGCCCCTTGCCGTTGTACTCACCGAAGTAGGGCTCACCGCGCCACAGGCCGGTCTTCTGGTCACAGGTGCGAACACGGCCAATGAAGGACTTCATGTGCACGCCGTAGTCTGCGCGAACGGTCTCACCGGGATTGACGGTCACCGGGCCCAGCTTGTCGCCAACCGACCACTGACTGACCTCGACGATGCCGTACTTGTTCTTCACCCCGTGGAGGAACACGTCCCACATATTTCCGGAGCTCATGGCCTTTACGGACTCGTTGACTCCCTCTGTCACCTCGAGGGTGTACTGAATCGGGCGGTCAGTGCGGTTGGTGAATGAGTTAGTGCCGTTGTAGCGGTCCCATTCGTCGGTAATCCACTGTTCCCAGGGGTGACGCTTGGCATCCTTGACCGGGTCACATTTATCCGTATTGGTGAAACCGGTGTGGTGCTCATCCTGGTCAGGGGTCTGGGTCAGCGGGGTCGCCGCGGCCTGTCCGACGATGCCTGGTGCAAGAAGACTTGCACCCATCACCGCGCAGGCCAGGGCCTTCTTTTTCAGGCTCAACATGGAGAAACTTCCTTCTGCTTCGAGGCTTTAGGGGCTCTGGCCGCCTTAAACGGCGTACTCCTTGACCTGCGGAGCAGCACCGTCCACGGAGCGATCAGCTTCGTTGGCGCGCATGGAAACGCGAATGTGACGCTCCTTCGGGATGGTGCCCCAGTACGGACGACCTGCGTCGATCCACTTTCCGCCCTTACAGGTCAGGTGAGTGCCTTCGAAGGACTGGTTCAGGAAGCCATACTCCAGAACACCGGTGTAGCCAGGCTTGACTGGGTACGGGCCGAGGGTCTGGCCAACTTCCCAGGTCTGAGTGGACTGGTAGCCGGCACTGAAGGTGACGTGGAAGAGCTTGAGCAGATCAAAGTCGACCGAACCGCCGACGTTCCAGGACTTGGTCTTGCCTTCCTTCAGGGTCTGGGTCAGCGGCAGGTCGGTGTCGCCGTAGTTAGCGACAGTCGCAGTACCTTCGACCTCGAACTTCGAGCCGGTGATCTTCAGGGACTGGCCGGACTGGCCTTCAACGGAGCAGGTGCCACCGACGGTACCCGGGGTAGGGGCTGGGGCAGCTTCGGCCATCGGGGCGACAGCCAGCGAGGACATGGTAACCAGGGCTGCAATGGAGCCGGAGAGCAGGGTCTTCTTCACGGCGAAATCCTTTCAGGATGTGACGAGCAACTCGTAAGGAAATACTTGAACTGACACCTGCAAAGGTAAGTCGAAATTCAGCGTTTTGTAATGGAAAATTTTCGACGCGCTTTACGACAGCCACAGCGATTATCCACATAGCAAAAATGGAATCCCACCGATTTCTGTCACGCGAAAATACGGCATCCAATTGCCGTTGACCAGCAATTATGGGCACCACAATAAGATTTCGGCGATTAATTTAATCGCACCAGAACTACACCTTTTGAACCAATTCAAAAATGCCTCGGTCGGCCACTTGGTACTAGACAATCAACATTTCGGCCACTAGCCCACCTACATAAAGACACCAGAGAGTAGCCGAATGGCCACCCCCAGGCGCGGGCAGGTAGAGAGACCTCCACACTTCACACTCTTGATTAAATAGTTATGATTTCTTTATTAATCACTGGCGAAGTCCGGCAGTCCACAAAGCCCTGACACTTTGCCGAGGCAGATATCTTTCGGAGTACTACCTAATGTTTCGACGCACTTCTGTTCTTGCTACCACCATTGCATCCGCAGCACTTTCCCTGGGCGCGCTGACCGGCGCCCCGACCGCTACCGCAGCACCGACAGCTACGACCAGCAGCGACGACCTGCAGGTTAAGGAATACGCTCTTTCCGATACCTTCTCTTGCGACTACTACAACCTCCCGTGGTGCCGCTAAAGAGCGCTGACCCCCTACCCCTCCTCTGCCGCCCCTTCACGTGAGCGCGGCTACTTCGCGGTGCCGTCGAGCCCCTCTAGAAGTGTGGCAAAATCCGTGACGTTAGTATCCACCCGCGTGTTTGTACTGCGTCGCCTGTTCGGCGCGCTGGCACCCTGATTCCCCTCGCTGGCCCCGCCCGCTGAATGCGCTGCACCCTTTTCTTCAGCTTCGTTCCCAAAATCTGGACCAAAACCGACTACTGCCGAGCGAACACCGACAAGGTACTCGGCAAGCTCACGAGCTGCACGCACGACGCGATTGCTCATCTCCGCGCCGGATACTCCGCCGGCACCATCGCCAGCGCCAAAGTCCTCAGTGGCTGCAAATACAGCAGTCGGCATAACGGTGCCGCGAAGGTAGCTAAACAGCGGACGCATCGCATACTCCAGCACCAATGAATGCCGCGCTGTGCCAGCCGTCGCAGCAATAATGACCGGCATGGAGGTCAGCGCATCCTTATCCAGGGCGTCGAAAAACATTTTGAACAGCCCCGAGTAGGATGCTGCGAACACCGGGGTCGCGGCAATCAATCCATCAGCACCGCTGACAGTATCGAGGGCGGCGCGCAATTTTTCGTCGTAAAGCCCTGTGGACATCGCCGTGCCGAGGCTGACAGCGAGTTCGCGCAGCTCGACGTACTCGATCTCGAGGCCTTCGCCGCGCTTGGAGACCTGCACGTTAACAGCTTCCGCGATGCGATTGGCGAGGATGCGCGTGGTCGATGGATCGGAAACGCCAGCGCTTACGACGACGAGGTTTTTCACTGCTGATTCCTTTCCGCCGGGCGGACCAGCAGGTGCGGGGAATCTGCGCCTTCGGCGACGAGCGAGGCGTGCGTCGGCGGGTCGGAGGGCACGTGTGCCGGACGGCGGCGCTCGAACTCTTCACGCAGGACCGGAACGATTTCGGTTCCCAGGATCTCAACCTGCTCCAACGCGATCTCCAGCGGCAGGCCGGCGTGATCGATGAGGAAAAGCTGGCGCTGGTAGTCACCAACGGCATCTGCATAGCCCAGGTAACGTTCGATGATTTGCTCAGGCGTGCCGACGGTCAGTGGAGTGATGTTCTCGAATTCTTCCAACGATGGCCCATGTCCATAGACCGGGGCATTGTCGAAGTAGGGGCGGAAAATTTCCTTGGCTTTCTTTTCCGTCTCAGCGGCGAAGACCTGCCCACCAAGTCCGACAATTGCCTGATCAGCAGCACCATGACCGTAGTGCTCATAGCGCTGGCGGTAGAGATTGACCATGGCTGTGGTGTGCTCGATATTCCAGAAAATGTGATTATGGAAGAAGCCGTCCCCATAGAAGGCGGCCTGCTCAGCAATCTCAGTGGAGCGGATTGAGCCGTGCCACACGAAAGGTGCTACACCGTCGAGCGGGCGCGGTGTGGACGTAAATGACTGCAGCGGAGTGCGGAATTGACCTTGCCAATCCACATTCTCCTCACGCCAAAGGGTGCGCAGTAGGTGATAGTTCTCGATGGCCAGCGGAATTCCCTTGCGAATATCCTTGCCAAACCACGGATAAACAGGCCCGGTGTTGCCGCGGCCCATCATGAGATCAATGCGACCTTCGGAAAGGTGCTGGAGGTAGGCGTAATCCTCGGCGATGCGCACGGGGTCGGTGGTGGTAATCAGCGTTGTCGAAGTCGACAGAATCAGATTTTCGGTCTGTGCTGCGAGGTTGGCTAATAAAATCGGCGGATTCGCCGGTGCCACAAACGGTGGATTGTGGTGCTGGCCAGTAGCAAATACATCGAGGCCGACCTCTTCGGCCTTCTTCGCTAGGGCGACAGTTGCCTTAATGCGCTCATGTTCAGTAGGGATTTGTCCAGTCGTGGGATCTTTTGTGACGTCGCCAATTGTAAAAATTCCGAATTGCATAATTCTCAATCCTAAATAGCAGTTGTTGACATGTCAACGCCTGTTATGCTGGGCATAAGCACTTAAAACGACTCCATATGAACCGCCTCCAACCAAAGGAGCCTCGCCCAGCCATGACAAAACCCCGAACCGATCGCCCGACCGGATGTGCGCTTCTAAAAAATATTCGGCATTTTCTTTGACCTTTGTTGACACATCATCACATCTAGAGTTATCGTTGACACGTCAACACCGGAAGTTGGTTCCGGCGGACAAAAATACTTCGAAACATTCGAGATACTTTTAACTTTTAGGAGATTCACTATGGCTCTTCAGTCTGGCAACTACGTTCTTGATGCACAGCACTCCACCGTTGGATTCACCGTTCGTCACGCAATGATCACTAAGGTCCACGGTCAGTTCACTGAGTTTGAGTCCGTTATTAATTTTGATGCCGACAAGCCGGAGAATTCCACGGCAAAGGCGACCATTCAGGCGAACTCCATCAACACCAACAATGAAGAGCGCGACAACCACCTGCGCTCGAAGGACTTCTTCGGCACCGACGAAAACCCGACCTTCGAATTCGTTTCCACCGCTATCGAGCTCCAGAGCGAAGAAAAGGCCACCGTTACCGGCGACCTAACCATCAACGGCATCACCAAGCCGGTCACCCTGGATGTCGACATTTTCGGCTCCGCTGAAGACCCATGGGGTCAGACTCGCGTTGGCTTCGAGGCAGCCACCAAGATTGACCGCACCGATTTCGGCATCGATTACAACGCTCCTATTAAGACTGGCGGCCTGCTCCTTGGCAACGAGATTTCCCTGCAGATCGACGGCTCCGCAGTTAAGCAGTAACTAGCAGCCAGAACCCCAGCTGCCCGCACCCCAGTAAAGCGTCCTGCATCCTCATGCAGGGCGCTTTTGCGCAATCAATGTGCAATTAATCTGCCCCCGCTGTGAGAAAAGCATGGTGCGGGAGCAAAAAAGTGGCATGCTTAGACAGGTGAGTTCCAGTAAAGACACTTCCCAGGGCACCGAAACCACCAACGAGACAACGCAGGACGCTCAGACTGCGCAGGCCGCTCAGGCCGAGCAGTCCCGCGCCGCCCGCGTTGCCGCCCGTCGTGGAAACATCAAGGCACCTCGCCGCACTCCGCTGAAGACACTGGACCAATCCTCCAAGCTGCAGAACGTCCTCTACGACATTCGCGGTCCGGTGACTACTCTCGCCGAGCAGATGGAGGCCGACGGCCACCGCATCATGATGCTCAACACTGGCAATCCGGCGAAGTTCGGCTTTGATGCACCTGACACCATCGTGCAGGACATGGTCCGGGCCCTCCCCCACGCACAGGGCTACTCCGAGTCCAAGGGTATTTACTCCGCACGCCGTGCCGTCGTCACGCGCTATGAGATGGACCCGGATTTCCCCCGTTTCGACGTCAACGACGTCTGGCTGGGCAACGGCGTCTCCGAGCTGATTTCCATCACCACGCAGGCGCTGCTCAACGAGGGCGATGAGGTCCTCATTCCAGCTCCGGATTACCCGCTCTGGACTGCAGCAACCACCCTCGCCGGCGGCAAGGCCGTCCACTACACGTGCGATGAGGAGAATAACTGGGCCCCGGATGTCGAAGACATTCGCTCGAAGGTGACGGATCGCACGAAGGCTATTGTCATCATCAACCCGAACAATCCGACCGGCGCGGTCTACACACGCCAGACGCTCGAAGCCATCGTCGATATCGCTCGTGAGCACTCACTCCTGCTGCTTTCCGACGAAATCTACGACCGCATCCTCTACGACGATGCAGAGCACATTTCCACTGCCTCCTTGGCCCCGGATTTGCTCTGTATCACCTTCAACGGCTTGTCCAAGACCTACCGTGTGGCCGGTTACCGCGCGGGCTGGATGGTGCTGACTGGCCCGAAGCGCCACGCAGAGGGCTTTATCGAGGGCATCAACTTGCTGGCCAGCACCCGTCTATGCCCGAATGTCCCTGCTCAACACGGCATTCAGGTGGCACTCGGCGGCTACCAGTCCATCGAGGACTTGATCTTGCCAGGCGGTCGCCTGCTGGAGCAGCGCAATGTCGCCTACGAGGGACTGACCTCAATTCCGGGCGTAAGCTGCGTGAAGCCGATGGGAGCAATGTACGCATTCCCGAAGCTGGATCCGAACGTCTACGAAATCCACGATGACGAGAAGCTGATGCTCGACATCCTGCGTGAAGAGAAGATCCTGATGGTCGGCGGCTCTGGCTTCAACTACCCGACGCCGGATCACTTCCGAATTGTCACCCTGCCGTGGGCACGCGACCTGAAGGAAGCTATCGAGCGCCTAGGCAACTTCCTGGTCAGCTACAAGCAATAGCAGTACTTAAGGTTGCGCACGCTACTGGTTCTGCCCTTCTCACATATCGATGCGCTATTCACTTATGGACACACTGGAGCGCATCGATGAGTGAGTATTGCATCGATAGGTGGGCCATAGCGCTGATGACTACGGCTCGGCGCGCCGGAATGGCGGTACGCCTTCCGGTGCTGGTGCAGCGATTAGGTTATTAAGGGTGGGCAGGCATTCAAAAGATTCAATGAACTCTGACAACCAGCAACCTTTTCGCGTTGCTCCGGGTTCCGACATAGGTGCGCATCTCGACGTACTGAAGAACTCGAACAACGGCTCCCCTACCGGCCGGTTCCGGGCTGTCAATGCCGCGAATCAACCCAACTCTGCAACTTCGGCTGCCCCAGCACGACATGCAGAGCCTGCCGCACATTCAAAACCAGCACCGGCACGGCAAAACGAACCTGCGCAAGCCAAACCAAAACCAACGAAACCGCGGCACAACCCCACAAGAGCACGTCGCTTGCTGGCCACAGTTCTCACAGTTGCTGGTATTGCCACTTTCCTCGCAGTGATTGGGCTCTGGCCATCGGGTGAAGCTCCGAGCCCAGGGCCGGGATTCCTGCAGTCACAGACGTCAGCTGCAGAGACGGTTAAGGGAACCGTCGTAAAGCACAGCGTCGGCGCGTGCAATTCGCCTGACAACGGACGCGTCTTCGATGACCAGCCGCGGCCAGGACTGGCGGCCTCCCTCAATGACCCCGCGGCGCCGAAGTGCCAGCTCTCGGTCATTGAGCTGACCTCGGGTCCAGACGAGGGCAAGAAGACTCTTTTGGAGGCATCCGGCCTGCCCGGCGAGATTGAGCTGGCGGAGGGCGACAAGGTCGTCCTGGCAATTCACCGCCCAAACGCGGCCGGTACCGGAGCTGTCGACAATGGTGCCGTGCCGGATCCGGGGTTGATGACACCAGCTCCTGGCGTTGTTCCCGCGCCTGCCCCTGAGGGAGCAGAGGGGGAGCCTGCTCCTGATGCTGAGGCTCCGGCACCGACTCCGGCACCAGCTCCGGCACCAGCTCCGGCCCCGGAGCAGGAACCAGCACCTGAATCCGGCGCAGAAGCTCCTGCTGCTCCTGCTCCACCCGCACCACCTGCCCCCGAGGCTCCCGCGGCCGACACTAACGTCGTCGATCTCGCACCTCATCAGGTTGTCGACACCGCTAGCATCGGGAACACCTACACCTTCCTGGACATGGATCGCACCACGACAATCTGGTTGTGGCTCGGCGCGGCAGTACTTCTCATCATCCTCGTCGGCATGACTCGCGGGGTCTTGAGCCTCATTGGTCTTGGCATCACGCTGGCCGCAGTGATGGGATTCCTGGTTCCGGCACTGCTACGCGGTGGCGATCCTGTGGCCTTGGCTATCACGGCGGGCGCGGCGATCCTCTTCCCGGTGCTCTTCCTCGTACATGGCATCAATTGGAAGTCAGCTTCCGCACTGGCGGGAACACTCACCACGATGGTACTGGCGGCGGGCCTGGCCAACCTCGCTATCTCCACGTCGCAGCTACGTGGTCTCGGCAACGAGGACAACCTGCTCATTCAGCTTTACCTGCCTGACGTCTCCGTCACAGGTCTGCTTCTGGCGGGATTCATCATCGGCGCGTTGGGCGTGCTTAACGACGTCACCATCGCCCAGGCCTCGACCGTCCAGGAGCTTTACGAAGCAGCTCCGCGGTCGCGGCCTATGGAGGTCTTCCGCTCGGCAATGCGCGTCGGTCGCGACCACATCGCGTCGATGGTCTACACACTGGTACTGGCGTACCTCGGCACCGCACTGCCGCTATCGATTTTGTTAAGCGTCTCCGACCGGCCGCTGATGCAGTCGTTGACCTCCGATGTCGTGGCCACAGAGCTGCTGCGTTCCACCATCGGTGCGGTGGCTTTGGTACTCGCAGTGCCGATTACCACCCTCATCGCCGCCTATACCGTGGCCCCGGAGGGTATGAAGTTTCCGAAGCGCTCGAGGGCAGCTAGCATTTAGCCGCGGCCGAGGCAGGTGACATCCCAGCCTGCGGCACGCCACTGATCTGCTGGCAGGCAGTTGCGGCCGTCGAGCACCGCTGCGCGCTTGACCAGCTTCTTCGCAGCCACCGGGTCGATGTCGCGGAACTGCTGCCACTCGGTAGCGACGACAACCATCTCCGAGCCTTCCAGAGCTGCTTCGATGCTCGGTGCGTACTCCAAGGTCGGGAAATTCTTCTTGGCGTTCTCCATGGCCTGCGGGTCGTAAACGCTTACCGAAGCGCCCGCCAGAGACAGCGAACCGGCAATCGACAGCGCCGGGGAGTCACGCACATCGTCAGAGTTCGGCTTGAAAGCCGCACCCAGCACGGTCACGGTGTGGCCGAGCAGCGAGCCGCCGAAGCTACCGCGTACCAGGTCAACGGTCTTTTCACGGCGACGCATGTTGATTGCATCGACCTCACGCAGGAAGGTCAGCGCCTGGTCAACGCCCAGCTCACCGGCGCGGGCCATGAATGCGCGGATATCCTTCGGCAGGCAACCGCCGCCGAAGCCCAGACCCGCGTTGAGGAAGCGGCGACCAATTCGGGCGTCCATACCGATGGCGTCGGCAAGCGTAGTGATATCCGCACCTGTGACCTCACAGATTTCAGAGACCGCGTTGATGAAGGAAATCTTGGTGGCGAGGAATGCGTTCGCCGACACCTTCACCAGCTCTGCGGTGGCAGTGTCCGCGACGATAAGCGGCGTCTCGCGCTCGAAGATAGGACCGAAGCACTCGCGCAGGCTGGCCTCGGCAATCGATTCGACCTCCTGACCAGCACCATTGAGGATCATGCCCGGCTTCTGGGTGCCCAGCACCACACGGTCCGGCTCGAGAGTGTCCTTTACTGCGAAGCCCTCACGCAGGAACTCCGGGTTCCAGGCGATTTCGAGGCTGGTGTTTTTCAACTGCTCATCACCAGCTGCTGCGCGCTCACTGATCATCTTCGCAGCCAGCTCCTGCAAGCGCGGTGCGGTACCGACGGGCACAGTGGACTTACCAAACACTAAATGCTTGCCGACGACGCGCTTGGCCAATTCGGTAACAGCTGCGTCCACATAGCGAACATCGGCTGCGTACGAGCCCTTGACCTGCGGAGTTCCGACACCTACGAAGTGGACGTTCGCAAATTCAACAGCCTCGTCGTAGTTAGTGGTGAAACGTAGTCGCCCCGACTCAACGTGCTTCTTTAGCAGTTCGGGCAAGCCGGGTTCAAAGAAAGGAACTTGGCCTGCGGACAATGCCTCAATCTTGGCGGGATCAACATCTACGCCGAGAACCTCGTGGCCTAACTCCGCCATCGCCGCGGCATGAGTGGCGCCAAGGTAACCCGTACCAATAACCGTAATACGCATAAGGGCTATTATTTATCGAAAGATAAAAGGCCCTCAAGCCGATTTAACCCTTAAATGGTGTGAACTAAAGGCCCATATTTAGGCTTTTCACCTGCGGAAACTCTTTATTGAACAATTGTTTCCATTTCTTCACCGAGAATTCACTCGGGGCTATTCACAATTCATTTATATTCCGAGTTCATATCCCGAGTTTCAGGTGCCTTATTCCTCATCACGGAAGTTCAGGTACGCACGCGACGGCGTCGGGCCGCGCTGCCCCTGATACTTCGAACCGAGCTTGCCGGAACCGTAAGGCACTTCTGCCGGCGAGGACATCTTGAACAGTGCCAGCTGGCCGACCTTCATATTTGGCCACAGTGCGATAGGCAAGTTCGCCACATTGGATAGCTCCAGCGTGATGTGACCTGAAAACCCTGGATCAATAAAGCCGGCGGTCGAGTGCGTTGCCAGGCCCAGACGCCCCAGCGAAGACTTACCTTCCAGGCGGCCTGCCAAGTTCGGAGGAATAGTGAAGTACTCCAGGGTCGATGCCAGGACGAACTCGCCCGGGTGAAGAATGAAGGGCTGCCCTTCTGGAACCTCGTGCGGGGACGTCAGTTCTTCCTGCGGCAACTTCGGATCGATGTGCGTGTACTGCGAGTTGTTAAAAACTCGGAAGAACTTGTCCAGACGCACGTCGATGGACGAAGGCTGAATCATCTTCGGGTCAAAAGGATCAATGCCGAGATGGCCGGAGCCTTCGGCATCGATAGCGGCACGAATATCACGATCTGAGAGCAACACATAGACCAGCTTAACCGCTCTGTAATGCACAGCGTGCGCGGGTTGCAGGATATGCCCGCGATAAATTCAGCGGAGCTGCTGCCAACCAATTTTTTCGACGCGAATCGAGAGTGCTACATTGAAGTTACAGAGGGCGACTGATTTCCTGCATGCCACACCTACTGTGCCAATCCCGTGGCGTGCTTTTAATCATTCCGCCTACTGTGTGCCGATGTAGTTCAATGGTAGAACTCCTGCTTCCCAAGCAGGCGGCGCGGGTTCGATTCCCGTCATCGGCTCCACTTAGACGTCGAAAATGATAAGTAGGCGTTTGCGTTAGCGAGTATGCCCCAAGGGGGTCAAGAAAATCGCTTGCGTTAGCGAGTGTATAGCGCGTTAACTCTGACCTGTAGAAACACTTTCCTCTCTTTCGGCTGAGTGAGCGTTTGCGTTAGCAGGCGTTGATTTGGTCGAGGTGGATAGCGTGGTCGGCGACCTCGGTAACGAGTTCAGCATCGTGGGTGATGACGATGACGACGGCACCAGTGTCAGCGAGTTTACGCATTACTCGGGAAATCGCGACAAGGTGTTTGTAGCCAACACCGGACGTGGGCTCGTCGAAGATGTAAACTTTCTTGTTCGCAGCAAGCGCTGTAGCAATAACCAGACGTTGACGTTGCCCGCCAGAGAGTGCTTGCGGATGATCAGCCTCGTGGTCGGCAAGGTCGAGTTCTTCAAGGATCGCGTGGGCATCGATGTGTTGCTTTTCGGCTTTGGTCGTGCCGAGCGTGACTTCGTCGATGACGGTATCTGAGAACAACTGTCGGGTAGGGTCTTGCATCACAAGGTAGGCGTCGCGGCTGGTGAATTTTTGTCCGCCGAGTGTGATGGATGCATGTTTGGCTTTTTCTAGTCCGCAAACAATGCGTGCCAGTGTTGATTTGCCTGACCCGCACGGGCCGAGGAGTGCCGTGATTTTCCCTGCCGGAAACAACACGTGGTTAATATTGAGGACTGTGTTTCCGTGGCGGTAGGCAAAGGCGAGGTTGTCGATTGTGAGCCCTTCACCTTCTGGTTCGGGCAGGCTCGGCATGGATACGGGCACTAGGGATCGCAGCCCAAGCTGTTTGCGCTCCTCATCCGAGGTAGCGTAGAACTCTTCGCCGGTTGCGGTGAGGACAATCTTGCCTTTGTCGAAGCAGTAGACACGGTCGACGATCCCGGAAAGGAAACTTAGCCGGTGTTCAGCAATGATGATGGTGTGTCCATCGGCTTTGAGCCTGGCGATGAGTGTGGCGAGTTGGTCGATAACGTCAGCGGACAAGTTCGCGGTTGGCTCGTCAAAGACGATCAGCGACGTGTTGTTGCACATGGCGACGGAGCAGGCCACGCGTTGCATCTGTCCGCCTGATAGTTGTGTGACGCGGGATTCCAGCAGGTCGGCGATACCTAACTCGGCTGCGACCTCGTCAATGCGGGCACAGATCTCCTGCGGGTCGCGGCCGAGATTTTCTGGGCCGAAGGCGAGTTCTTGGCGCACGTGGGTGGTGTAGAACTGGGTGCGCGGGTTTTGAAACACTGTCGAACAGTGGTGGGCAAGGCGTGGCAGGTCTGTTTGTGCCACGTCAATGTCGTCGACTGTGACGTTTCCGGTAAGGTCGCCGTCGTGGAAGTGCGGGATGAGCCCGTTAAATAGCCGTAGTGCGGTGGTTTTTCCTGACCCGGATGCGCCACACAGCAAGGTGACGGTTCCGGGTGTGATGGTGATGGTTGCGTCGTTGATTGAGGGGTGGTCTGCTCCTCGATAGGTGAAGGTGACCCTAGTTGCTTGGGCTATTGTCATAGGACGATTCTCCATATCGCGAAGCCGATAACGATGAGCAGAATGACTGCGTCGACCACTCGGAATTTCACGACTGTGACTGAGGTGGGCTTTGCGGTTCCGCCCAGTCCGCGCACGAGGGCGGCCGATGCCAGTTCGTCCCCGCTGCGTACCACGGTCGATAGCAGAGGGATTGTGAAGTATTGCGCCGCACGCAGTGAGAGCACGGACATGCCGCGTAGTTTCATGGCATCTGAGATCGCTTTAACTTCGTGGCCGATCACGGGCAGCACACGTAACGCGACTGAGATCGGGATCGTGAAACAGGTCGGGATTCGTGAGCTGGCGAGTGCTTTTTGCAAGGTGGCGGGTCGGATTACGCCGATCGCGTAGGCTCCCATTCCTGCGCTGACGCTGAATCGCCACATCCACTGCAGAAACAGCACGAGGAACGCGCTGGCTGTTGATTTCCAGACCAGGGGTATCACGAAGACGAGTGTGCCGAGAGCCGCAAACGTGGCCAGGTAGACGGCCACCCAGCTCGGGCGCACGAGCGTGTTGGGGTTGATCGTAGCGCTCGTCAGCATCACGGCGGCGAATCCGCCCAGAGTACACACGAACCACGGCGAGTAGGCACTGTAGATCGTGGTGGAGACGATGACGAGCGCTGCGATAATGGTGCGCGGGTCGGGAAGTTTAGACAAGACCGGCCCGTTCAAAGTGTTTGCGCGCGACCCTGGTTCCCAACAGACCAGCAAGCCAGCCCACGATGAGCATCACGCCGAAGAAGCCCAGCAGAATCGGAATCGTGACGACCTGTGCCATCTTGGCGGCATACTCGGCACCCATTTGTTCGGCGATCTGCGACATATATGCGTCTTGGTTCATAAATAGCGGAATCCACGGGGAAACATAGATCGGCAGAATAAACAGTGCATATGCCAGCGGGACACGAACTTTCACGCTCTTCGGCCCCTTGGTGATCACCAAGTCAGCGAGCAGGCCGAACACAGCGGCGATCGCAATTCCTCCCACCCAGTGGCCGGTCACGAAGAAGAGGATTTCGATGATAATCAGCATGATTGTCAACGCCCCCATCTTCGGAGTGCGGGCAGTAAACAGCGCAAAGACGATGCCGTTAACGAGGATAGAAAGCAAGAAGCCGGCATACATGGCAGCCGGAATGAACCCGAGCATTCCGAATGCAAACACGATGACGAACATCAAGGCAGTGAAGACGCCGATATTGATGAAGTCGCGCGCGTTGAGGCGCGAGGATGTGGGTGTGGACATAGTTTTTCCTTTTATGTGCTGATATGCGCTGTGTTTAGACGAGTTGCCATCCGCCTGCGTTGATGCGCTCTTGCCAGAAATCGCGGTATTGACCCGGCTGGTTGACCAGCTCGTCGTGGCACCCGCGCTGGGCGATACGCCCACCGTGGGAGAGCACAATAATTTGGTCAGCTTGTCGAATGGTTTCAAGTTTGTGGGCGATCACGATCAGCGTGGAGTGCTTGCGTAGCTCATTCATCGCCGCAACAATATTGGCTTCATTTTCCGCGTCCAATGCGCTGGTGGCCTCATCGAAAAGCACGATCGGGGCCTTCTTCACCAAGGCGCGAGCGATAGAGACGCGTTGCCGTTCCCCACCTGACAGTGCACGCCCGCCAGAACCCGCCAATGAATTCCAGCCATCTGGGAGGCGGTTGACGATTTCCGTCACGCCCGACAGGTCAGCGGCCCACCTGATTTCTTCATCGGTGGCTTCTGGGTTGCCAAGGCGAATGTTGGCTTCGAGAGTGTCGTTGAATAAGTAGACGTCTTGGAAGACAAGAGACACCTGGCGCATCAAATCTTCGGTGGTCTGCTCGCGCACGTCCACTCCGCCAACGCGCACGCTGCCGGACTGCACATCCCAGAAACGTGCAACCAACCGGGCGATCGTCGTCTTCCCGCACCCAGATGGACCAACCAGGGCACACATGCCACCTTGCGGGACATGGAAGGAAATATCACGGAGAACCGGGGTGTCCGGATCGTAGCCGAAGGTGACGTCCTCGAAACGAACATCACCAGGGGCGTTTATCGGTGTAGAGGCATCGGGTTCGGACAGTTCGGGGGCATCCATGACCTTGTCGACGTGGTTCATCTGCTGGCGGCGTTCTTCCAGCCCGGTCATGCAGCCACCGATGTCTTGGAGCATGGTGGTGAACCGCAGGCACATGCCGATTGTGACCACGGCGTTCAGCGCATTCATTTGCCCGCCGAGGGCGAGTTGGGCGGTCAGCCAGATCATCACCACAATGAGCGCTTGAACGAACATCCCATTAATCAGGTTCGCTAGTGTTTCGATCCACAATGCTTTGCGACCCTTGCGGTCAGCCTGTTTGAATGCCCGATCAAGGGCCGGGTAGTCGTCGGCGACATGGCAGGAGCGCAGCGCGCCTTGGCAGGTGGCGAATTCGACCATGCGAGCCGCCAGCTCCGATTCGGCTGGTTCGGAAACCTTCTTGCCCTTATCGAGAAGCACACGGGAAATATGGAGGAAGGCAAGCATGATCGGGAACGCGATCGTCAAGGTCAGTCCCAGCCGCCAATCCCAGAACCAGGTTCCCACAGTGATCACCAGCACGGCCGAGAGTTTTTGGACGAGAGAGAAAATGAAATGTGCCGCCGACTCGCCCAAGTTCATCATTTCCTGGGTGACCATGCGCGACAGCCGTCCAGAGCTACCCGAATCGAACACTCCCAACGGTAGGCGGGCTACTTTGTTACCTACTGCCTGGTGGACGTCGTGAATGAATCCAAGCGCGCCGATATAGCCGGTGCGCATGCCATAAAACTCCGTGCCCACGCCCAGCACCGCGAACACCGCCAAGGCGATGAGCCAGCCCCAAAACGACAGCCCCCACACCGGCATTCCGGTCGCCAAGGCGCTTGCTGCAGGGAGTAGCGCGAGCAGGGCAAAGCCGTGACACAGTCCTGAGACCGCACCCCACGCTTGACCAACCGAAAGGTCTCGCCACGAGGCGGGTTCCATCAAACGCTTAAAGCGTGGCAGCAATAGTTGATTCATCGTGTCATCTCCTCGCATGCACCTTGGGCAAGAAGTGCCTGATAGTGCGCATTACCCAACAACTCGTCGTGTTTACCGACCACAGCAATGCCCCCGCGTTCCATGACGACAATCTGATCCGCGCCCCTGATCGAGGCCAGTCGGTGGGCGATCACAATCACGGTTCTGCCTTTGGCAAGAGTCGAGAGAGCTTGTTGGATTTTCGATTCCGATTCCGGGTCCGCCATCGCCGTCGCCTCGTCCAGCACCAACACTGGGGCATCAACCATGAGCGCCCGGGCGATCGCGATACGGGCTGCCTGCCCGCCCGAAACGTGGGTGTCCTCCCCCAACACAGTGTCGTAACCATCTGGCAGGCTCATGATGAACTCGTCGATCTGCGCTGCTCTCGCCGCCTGCCGCACCTGATCCAAGGTTGCGTCTCGCGCGCCCAGGGCAATGTTGTTGTGGATGGTGTCGCGAATAAGCTGTGCATCTTGCAGGACGAATGCGACCGTCGAATACAACACATCCTGGGAAATGCTCTTTAGATCAACCCCGCCGATGGTGATCGTGCCAGCGTCCGGGTCATCAAAGCGGGCCATCAAACTCGCCAACGTCGACTTCCCCGCACCCGACGGGCCA
Source organism: Corynebacterium sp. LK31 (assembly GCF_014335015.1). Lineage (NCBI taxonomy): Bacteria > Bacillati > Actinomycetota > Actinomycetes > Mycobacteriales > Corynebacteriaceae > Corynebacterium > Corynebacterium sp. LK31. The sequence goes on from NZ_PDGW01000006.1 coordinate 177,280, forward strand.
ACCAGCGCGGTCACCGTGCCTGCCGGAATGCTCAGGCTCACCTCGTCTAATGCCTGGGTGTCGTCATAGGCATACGACACACCCCGAATCTCGATATCATGACCGTGTGGTGTCTGTGGCGCATCGGGCTGACTCAACGCCGGTAGCTCCATGACATTCACCAGCCGTACTGCCGCTGAACCTGCGAGCTGATAAGACCAGGCGATGGTTGCGACTGCCATCAACGCTCCCGGCAGCACCAAGGCAATCAACGTCGTCGCTATCACCTCGTAGATGCTCACCCAACCGGCGTTCATCATCAACGCGCCACCGCCAAGGTTCACGATCAACAACACCGGGATCGACACCCACGAAAATGAGGCGACCGACATCGACACCAGCGGCATACACCACGCCCGGTAGAACTTAGAAAACTCGTTAGCTGCATCTAAATAGGCTTTATGTGCTTGGCCAACCTTGCCGAACGCTTTCACCACTGAGATACCGGCAACGAACTCGGCCATCGTTGCCGAAACCTGAGCAAGCTTGGTGTCCATTTCCGCGGTCTTCTCATTCATCCCACGCATCGACATGCCATACATGCCCACATAAACCGGAATCGTCGCAATCGACAGCAGAGCGAGCCGCCAATCCACCACGAACGCATAGGCCAACAAGGCGAGCGGGGAGACGATTGCGTTCAGTTTCTCGATCGGCCCGTGTGCGATCACTGTGTGCACCGTGGCCGTATCATCCTGAATGGTCTTGCGGATCTTCCCTTCGCCCTCGCGGGTAAACCACGACAGCGGAGCAGTCGACATTCGGGCGGCAATTTGCCGACGCATCTGATTACGCAACGACAGGTCAATAAAATGCGTCACGCCCAACGCAACAAAATACAAAGTCAACCGCGCCATGTAAGCAGAAACAAGGAGCATCACGATCCAGTTCACCCGCGCCGGGTCCACCCGGTCTTGCATCAGCGCAGCTCCCAGCTCCACCAAAGCCACATAGGGTGCGATAGCCAACACCCCAGAGGCGAACGTTAAGGCCTGCGCGATAAACAGTTTGCCTTTCACCGGCTGCGATAGCTGACGGATCGCGTTCTGGCCAGCGACTGATTTTTCCTTCGCCGACCCATACTCGCCTTCAACAACCCGATCCGTTGCACTTTCGTTCACGTAAGCACCATCCTTCTTAGGCATGCCTAACCTTACTATATTTCTGGGAGGTGTGTCTACTGTGCACGTCAACTGATACGAACATCACCCTTTCAGGGCAATCCTCACCTGTTCACCGGTGCGGAACACGAACCGGATCGCGTCCTCGGTGACAATGGCGTGGTCGATAAGTGCGCTCCATTGTGCGGGGTGAAACTCGCTCACAGGTTCCCCTGTCAGATCATTCAGGGTTGTGGTGATGGCGGCGTGCTTGGCGGTGTTCGCTGCGATATCTTTTTCCAGGCTTGTTCTACGTGCGAGCGTCTTACGGTAGGTAGTATCGAGTTCGGCGTACGCGGATTGGCAGGCGTCCTGGTCGAGCGCACACCGCTGGTTTTCCGCAATCAGCGCTTCGATCTGCTCGTCTTTCACCGTCGCGCTGCTGCAGGGATGTTCGTCTGTGTATTTATGGTTGCATTGCCAAACTGCGTCTTTGCATTTCGTGTTCGACGCCCACGTTTTACGCCCATACCACGCCCCACACCGAGCACATTCCAGCCGGGTGGAGAACAACCCGACTTTCGCTGACTATATGTTGCCATGCCTGGTGGCGAGTTCGTATTGCATCTGATCCCAGATACGCGGTTCGGTAATCGGCTCATGATTACCTGATACATAGTATTGGGGTACTTCGCCTTCGTTGACCTTCATCTTCTTAGTAAGGAAATCGGTGGTGAACGTCTTTTGCAGCAGGGCGTCGTCCTTGTATTTTTCGTTGGACAGGATGGAGCACACTGTCGAGGTTGACCACACTTCTTTCCCGCGCGGGGTGAGAATCTTGCGGGCAGCGAGCTCGGTTTTAATCTCACTGATCGCTATCCCATCAAGGAACAGCTGGTAGATCAACCGCACGGTCGGAGCCTGCGTCTCGTCGATGACGAGGCTTCCACCCTCGCCTTTCTTATATCCGAGTAGCACCAATTACCCATAATCCCCACGCCGACTCCCGTTTCGAAGGAGTCGGCGCGGGGGCTTTTGCGTGGGTATGGAGCTGATTCAGGGGCGCAACCTAAGCCGACGGCGACGACGACGGCGACGGCGACGGCGACGGTGCAGTGTATCTCAGCCACCGCAACACTGCTTTAACACGACGGTTGCTATCCTCCGGCTGGAAGCCGAGCTTTAAAAACACATTCGCCACATGCTTACTCACTGCACCAGCGGTCAGCACCAGGCGCTTTTCCATTTCCTTATTACTAAGCCCCTGCGCCATCAGGTCGAGCACTTCGCGCTCGCGCGGGGTCAGCGCGGCGATGCCGTCCTGCTTTGCAGTAAGCAGCGTTGCGACCACTTCAGGGTCAACCACGGTACCACCACCACGCACTTCTTCCAGTGCTGCGACGAAGTGGTCGACATCCGAGACGCGTTCCTTAAGCAGGTACCCAAAGCCACCATGCTGCAGCAGGCGATCCAGATAACTGGCCGCTACGTATTGACTGAGCACCACAACCGGCTGGTCAGGGTTGTCCTGGCGAAGTGTGGAGACCGCGAGCAGTCCGTCGTCACGCATGTTCGGCGGCATCCGGACATCGGTGACGATGACATCGAACGCTTGCCCTTCGGCGGTGGCGAGCAGCTGATCCGCATCGCCGACGGCGACGACCTCGTGCCCCAGCGCCCGCAGCAGGCCGGTTAGCCCCTCGCGCAGGAGTACGGAGTCCTCTGCCAGCAGTATTTTCATCGTGTCCTTCCTTGGCGAACGGGCAGTTCCAACCGCAATTCGGCACCACCGTCGGCGTTGGTGAGCGACACGGTGCCACCGAGCGCTGCCGCCCGTTCCCGCAGGCCTGCAATGCCGGTTCCATCGTCATGCTTTACGAGGTCTACAGCGTCCGCCCCCGATGGTGCTTCCAGGCCTACGCCATTGTCGCGCACGGTGACCGTAAGCGTACCGAGATGGGACACGAGCGCCTTCTTTGGAGCCTGAACCGCAAGAGTGATCTCGGCGCTGTCGGCGTGACCATGTTTGGTGGCATTGGTCAACGCTTCCGCTGCACAGTGGTACGCCAGCAACGCTGTGGTCTCATCGAGCGGGCCGAAGTCGGAGACACCATCTTCATGGACGGCTACCTGCATTCCGGAGTGCGCGGCCAGTTCCTCCACTGCTGCCACCAGACCGTTTTCAAACAGTACCGGCGGAGCAATGCCAAGCACCACCGAGCGCAGCTGTGCAAGCGCCTGCGTTGCATTGTTATCGGCGGCGGTGAGCGCCTCGGCTACCTCTTCTTCAGTCTTACCCATGCGAGCAGCGGCAATGTTGAGTTTCAAGGCGGTCAGGTGTTGCTGAGGGCCGTCGTGAAGCTCGCGTTCGATGCGGCGGCGCTCGCCTGAGAAGGAGTCAATGAGCACGTCGCGGGATTGGGTAACTTCTTCGCTGGATGGTGCGAGGATGACGCGGGAGAGCCAAATGGACAGCAGGCCGGCACCGAAGTTGATGGCGATGGTCAGCGCCAAAAAGAGGATGGCGAAAACCCAGGCAACAGCAATTTTCTGTGTTGGGTCCGTCAGAGTCCAGCTGAAAAACTGCACTTCATCAACCAGGAAAGGTGCAGCGAAGAGCACACCGACAGTGAAGCCGCCGCCGACCCACGCTGTGAAGGTGACAAAGCCAATGGCCAACTGGACGAGCAAGTTGACGAAGTTGCGGATGTCGAACCAACGATTGGTCACGCGGTTGGCAATCGGGGTGCCGGACCACGATGCCACCCAGCGAGAGAGCCAGTCGGCACCTCGGCCGATGAGCGGAATCCACGGCAGAAGCACAACAGAGGCAATCAAACCCGGAATGAACAGCAGTCCGAGAATAAAACTCCAGGCCAGCGCGATTAAATTCTTTTTCTTTGTCATAGGTTCAAAGCTAAGTTGGCCCGGGTTCAAATGCAGTGGAGCTAACTCCCCTAAATTCAGTCGAGCTGAATACGCCCCGGCTTCTTTTCACCGATACCTCGGTCGGCCAGTTCGTCATCAATGTACGTTGGCCGACCGACAGCCAGCCCAAGCACTGCAAGCACGACCGTAGTACCAAGCAGTACGACCAGAATAGGTGTCCACGTTTCCGTCGTTCCAGCGGCCACACCCACCAGGAATGGCCCGACTGCGGAGAAAATGTAGCCGATTGGCTGCACGAAGCCGGACAGCCGCGCGGTCAGCTCATGGCTGCGCGTGCGGCCCGGAATCAGCGCGATAGCCATGGGGAAACAAAAACCACCCACGCCCAGCAGGAACGCAGCCCCAATCGCGTATCCAACACCAGTTTCCGCCGCTCCCCGCTGGTCGATCAGAATCATCAACGCGTACCCGAGGAAGAAAAGGCAGCCGAGACCAAAGGCGACGTAGGACATGGTGCGGAGCCGTGCAATCAGCGGTGGCATCAGCAGACCGCCGATGATGCCCAGCCCTTGAACAATCATGGATGCCGCGGTAGCTACGCTGACGCTGATGCCTGCGTCGATAAGCATTTTCGGCATCCAGCCCATCAGCACGTAAGCGTTCATCGACTGCACGCCGAAGAAAACTGCCAGCGCAATGGCTGTCGGAGACTTCCAGATTGGCGTGTTTGCCGAGGAGCTGACCGAGGCCTTCGGATAGTCGAATCCGATGCGCGCACGCAGCGGCAACCACACAACGAGCTGAACAAAGGCGGTGATCGCCCATACGGCAATCGCCCAGCGCCACATATCGACGCCACCTGTGGACGCTTCGGGTGAATCGCTAATCAAAAACGCCGTCGCCGGCCCCAGTCCGCCCCCGAGGGCGAGCATGCTCGAGTACAACATCATCAGCACGACGGCATGACGGCCGCCATGCACCTTGATCCACGCAGGTAGCAGTACATTTCCCAGCGCAATACCCGCAACCGACAACGCCGTAAACAGAAGGAATAGCCAGATGCTGCTCACCCACGGGCGCACCGCAAGGCCGACGAATAGCAACGTCGCAGACAGTGTGAGTGCACCGCTTAAGCCCATTCGCTTGCCGACGGAAACCGCGGACAACCCAATCGCGAAAAATGCGAGCCCCGGAATCGCCGTAATCAGACCACCAAAGGCGGAGGAAGCGCCAAGGTCGGATAGGAGCTGATCAAGCACCGGACCAATTGACGCGATACTCGGGCGCAAATTCAGCGCCGCGACGATTACGGCGATAACAAGAACGGGAACGCTGAGCGCGATGGCATTCTTCGAGGACCCAGCAGCCTTTGGCTGTGGTTGCCCTGGTTTTTCTTCTATCGCCATAACAATGGACGTTACCGCTTCCTGCTAATGACTCTCTAGCCGACCCGAGCCCGCTGGTTCGGGGAAGCTTAAAAAACTAGCGTGCTGAATGTTGCTGTTGTCCTATCCTGGACTACAACGACATCTCTTTTTCTTTATCTATTGACAGTCTTTCGGCTATCTCTGACGTAAGGATTGAACTCAAAAATGGTTGAACCGATTTCTGATTCCATGCTCATTGCCTACGACGGCTCCGACGAAGCCAAGCGGGCGCTGGCCTATGCCGGAAAACTGCTGCGCGTTAAGAAGGCCTACATTCTGACTGCCTGGGAACCCCTGCAGCGCGCTGCAGCGCGCACTGCTGGCGCCTCTGGCATGATGCAGCCCGACTGGGATGCCACGACTGAAGACGGCGATCCGGCTCACGACGAGGCCGTCCGTATTTGCCGTGAGGGTGTACAGATTGCCGCTGAGGCTGGCTTCGTCGCGGAGCCCTACTTGGTAGAGACTGAAACTACTATCTGGTCGGCCATCGTCGATGCAGCTCACGACCTCGATGCGGACGTGATTATCTCCGGCACTCGTGGTGTGACTGGTTTGCGTGGTCTGTTCACCGCCTCGACCTCTGACGCGTTGCTGAAGAATGCTGGCCGCCCGGTCCTCGTCGTTCCGGGGGAAAAGGAATAATTTCTAGAAAATTTTTAAAAACTTACTTAGCTGATAGAAAATGGGTTAATCTCTCAACTAAGAAAACTCAATGACCGCTGAAACCGCTCAAAATTCAAGGCGGGGAGAGAATCCCAGCTGTTCCACTGGTTTACAGAAGTCACAGAGTGTAGTTTTATAAACAGTATTGACTTAATGCACACGAGGAGTCCTCAACATGGCATACGAAACTGATTCCGAGCAGCGTCGTAGCGTTGGCCCTGCCCTGGCCTCGGCGCTCATTGGCGCCCTTCTCGGTGGTGCCGCTATCTTCGGCATCGGCCAGGCTCTGACCGAAGACCGAATTCCGGAAGCACAGGCTGTTTCCACCGATGACGCTCTGCTTGGCGGTGTCGAGTACGGTCAGCGTTAAGTCTTTAACGCTAACCCTCCTTTAACGCTATGCCCACCTTTGTTCGAGCGCGTAAGCGCGTGCTTGTACCTTGGTGGGTTTTGCTGTGCCTGCTGGCATTCATCCAGTCCCCCGGCAAGACTGTCGCTGACACAAAGCACGACCTGACAGAAGACCCCATCGGGTTTTTGTCCGCCTCGCTCAACATGTGGTCAGACACCATGCCGCTGGGACAGCTTCAAAACCAGGCATATGGCTATCTCTTTCCACAGGGCGCATTCTTCGCCCTGTTCAGTTTGCTGCCCGATGTATTAGCGCCCGGCTGGATCATCCAGGCGCTGTGGTGGAGTCTTACTCTCTGCTTGGCTTTTACCGGCGCATATCGCGTGGCTGAAGCTATAAGCGTCGGCACGCATACCTCTCGCGTACTGGCGGCGTTGTTGTACTCGTTGTCGCCGCGGGTGATTACGACGTTGGGCGCGATTTCGTCCGAGACCTGGCCCGTAGCGCTGGCACCGTGGATTCTGCTTCCGCTCCTGCGGGTCGCGGCCCGGCGCGAGGAACTGCCCTGGCGCGCGACTGCCCGCGCCGTATTGCTGTCCGGTCTAGCGGTACTGTGCACTGGCGCGGTCAATGCGGTCAGTACAGCGGCGGCTTGCATCCCCGCAGGTCTAATGCTGCTCTTCTTCGCTTTTACGGGGCCTCGTCGCGGGCGTGCGTGGGCGATGCTCGGCGGTTGGCTGGCTGCGTGTGCAGCGGTCAGCATGTGGTGGATTGTGCCTCTACTACTGCTGGGCAAGTACTCGCCACCGTTTACGGACTACATTGAGTCCTCCGGCGTGACCACTCGTTGGTTGAGTCTCGGCGAAACGCTCCGCGGCTCCACTTCGTGGACCCCGTTTGTCTCTTTCGAGCGAGTCGGCGGAAATGCTCTGGTCGCGGAGCCCATCCTCATTTACGCCACTCTGGCTGTGGCGGCGATTGGTCTGCTTGGCTTGGTCATGCGCTCACTGCCGCTGCGTCGGATGTGGCTGATGATGCTGCTGATCGGGCTTGTCATCGTGGCGGCCTGGACGGAGCCATTCGGGCTGGTGTGGGAATCGGCTCGAGAGGTGCTCGATTCCACGCTCGCAGCAGTACGCAACCTGCACAAATTCGACACAATTGTGCGCCTGCCACTTGTTATCGGCTTCGCTCATGCGACAGCCCAGCTGCCATGGCCGTGGCGAGAGCCGGCGAACGAGCACAAGAACGAGACGGCGAGCGATTCAGCAGCCACTGGCTGGCAGCAGTGGCTGCACCCTGAGAAGCACCCGCGCGCTATCGCATCGATGCTGGTTCTGGTGGTTATCGCCAGTGCCACCGCACCTGCGTGGAGCGCCCGTCTCGCTCCGGCAGGCGGTTTTTCCGAGGTTCCGGGCTACTGGCACGAAGCGGCCGACTGGCTGAATGAGCAGGGCGAGGACACCCGCACGCTGGTGATGCCGTCATCTCCGTTTGCTGATCAGACATGGGGCAATACTCGCGACGAACCGCTCCAGCCGCTTGCCGACGTGCCCTGGGCCGTCCGCGATACCGTGCCGCTAGTACCCCCAGAGGCGATTCGCGGCCTCGATGGTCTGCGCAATTCGCTGACTCGGGGCCGCGAGGTACCGGCACTGGATGCCACCCTGCGCAACAATGGCATCGGCTATGTGCTGGTCCGCCACGACTTGAGAGTTACCTCGAGGGGCGATTCGCCGCGCGCCATCACCTCCACGCTGCAGGACTCCCCGACCATGGAAAAGGTGGCGGAGTTCACGGACGAGGACGGCCATACCGCTATCCAGATTTGGGGCGCGGGCCCGAAGGAGCTGCGCAATCACGCCCTTTCGCCGCGGTTGGTGGACACTACACAGGTGCCGCTGGTCGCCGGTGGTCCTGAAGTGCTCCCGCGGCTTGATGAGGTCGATTCCGATGCCCCGGTGCGCATCCTGTCCGGTAAGAACGCCGGCACTGTCACCGACACTCCCGCACGCCGCGGCCGCAACTATGGTGAAGTCGTCGGAGCGGAGTCGGCAATCCTGGCCGAAGACGAGGACTCATATGTCCGCAACCTCGTTCCGGACTACCCCGTCGCGGGACTGCCACTGACGCAGACAGCAACGGGTCGCGCCACAATTGAGGTTTCATCGTCGGCCTCTGAGCCATACAACGTCGGTGGCGCATCGGCTGACCACTCGGTCAACGCAATGCTCGACGGCGACACCTCTACCTGGTGGGAACCCCTGGCGGGCAAGAGTCAGGCTGAGTGGGTCAAGCTGTCGTGGAAGGAACCGACTGATAACGCAGTGCTCAACCTGACCGGTGCTCGCGTTCCGGCGCAACTGCGCATCCAGACCGATACGGCTTCCAGCTCCGTACAGTTGGTCCCGGGTGAGACGACCCGCATTCCGCTGCCCGGCGGCAAGACCACATCTGTGCTCATCACAGCAAAGATTGCTCCTGTGGGGTTTGCTATCTCCGAGCTAGGACTGGTGATTCCAAAGCGGGACACTGGCTTCGACGCATTCGAATCCAGCAACCCCGATTCCGATGAAGAAGCGGAACTTTCCGCCGAGGATATAGCGGAGGACCTCACGCCGGTTCGTGTCCCGGTGGTACCGAATTCCTCGTCGCTGGCTCAGCGTTGGGTCTTTGGCCAGGAGATTCACGAGGGCACGCTGGTGCGCCTGTTCACCGTTCCGAAGCCGGTAAAGGTGAAGGTCGATGCTGATACCTGCCGCAGCAGCATCGGAGACCCGTGGGCCAGCCTCCAGCGCGGTGACGATTCTGATCACCGCGAGCTGACCTGTGGTGAAGAGATTGAGCTCTCGCCGGGGCCATGGCGCATCGATGCCAAGTCCGATTGGGTATCGCTCACCTCGACTGACTACTTCGCACCGTCAGCTGAGCAGCAGAAAGCCACGCCAATCGACCTGAACAATCCTATTGACGCTGCCGACCACGATCGCATCGTGTGGCTGCCAATCTCTGTCAATGCTGGCCACGAGCTTCGTGTCGGAGGTGCCCCCATGAAGCCGGTAACGGTCTCTGGTTGGCAGCAGGGTTGGACAATTCCGGCTGGAATTGGTGGTGCAGTCGAGCTGACCTATCCACCGCAGCAGACCTGGCGTACTGGAATCCTCGCAGGCGGCGCACTCGCAGCTGTGTACGCACTGGTCGCTGTGGGGCTGGCTTTCGCTTGGCGACGATTCGCTCTCACCACCCCGATTCCCGCATCTTCGCTGGGCAATGACTTGCCGCGGGCGGCTATTGGCATTGCGGCTGCCGCGACAGTGACCCTGGTATCCAGCTGGCCTGGCGTGGTCGTTGCCCTCGTGGTGGTTGCCGCTACCCTTGGTGCGGTTTTCTGGGCACGGAAGCGTGGGGACGTCGTCAAACCATGGCTGAACGTGCGAAATGCACTAATTGTGGCGCTTGCTGCGATGATGTCGATTGCGGGCTTGGTGCTGGCGGCGAACCCATGGCCAAAGGATGACTACGCCGGTGCCGGCTGGCCGCTTCAGTTACTGCTGACGGCGGCGCTGACGATCGTGGCGTGCTGCTCGATGCTTTCCGGTGGCGGTGCTGATGACGACACCGACAACACCGCTGATTAAAAGCCGTTAGCGGTTGACCCAGACGCGTGCGAAGAAGCGGCGGGCAGGTTCCTCGACGAGCGCGTAGGAGGCGGCGGCCACCGGAATCGACAGTGCGACCGTGACAATGGTGACACTGAGCAGATGTCCGGTGAACAGCTTCACGCCAAGCAGCGGGAATGCAATGGAGAGCATCGCCACGTGCCAGAGGAAGATACCGTACGACCAGCGCCCTAGCGCCTGCATGATGGGGTGTTCAAGGAAGCGAGACTCCGGCGCTATCGTCCAGGGGCCGATGATGGCGGCACCGAAGACCAGACCGCACAGCAGGCGGCGGGTGAATTCCCAGTTGGTGAGCTCGACTAGCCCTTCGGGACCCAGGTAGGAAGCCAGAACCAGCGCACCAACGGCGATCGCCAGCCACAGCGAACGGCGGCGTGCCCAGCGCTGCATGGTCTCCACCTTCGCGCGGGCGGCATCGGTATCGACGCCCTGGAGCGATTCCAGCTCGGCGAGAATCATGCCAGCTGCGAACCAGGAAAAGTAGGCAATCGGCTGAATATGCGGGTTAACGCCTTCTGGGTACGGCAGTGGCAGGTAGGGCCAGCCGAAGCTCAAGATCGCAAGCAGGGAAATTGCCACTATGCGGCGCCCCTGCTGGCGATGCGGGTCCAACCGGCTAAGCCCAATGGCAAACAGCGGCAGCGAGATGTAGAACGCGACCTCCACCGACAACGACCACAGGTGCGTCAACCCACCGTGCAGCGAGCCGGAGAAATACACCTGTGTCAGCGTCAGATTTGTTAGCCAAATCTTGAGATCCGCGCCGCGCCCCACCGGCAGTGCGATGAGCACAATAAGCACTAGCACCCAGTACGCGGGCATAATGCGCGCGACGCGCTTCTTGTAGTACTTCGCCCAGCTCTTCTTCCGTCCGCCGTCGGCATCGGACAATGCTTTACGACGGGGAATTCCGCCGTAACCCGAGCGGTGAGAACGCCACAACAGGAATCCGGACAGCACGAAGAAAACGGCCACGAAGAAGTCGAAGCGGCCGAGGATGCGCTCCCACAGGGCTCCCACATCATGCCCGGTCTGGAATGCGACGTGCGTGCCGATGATGCCCATCGAAGCCACAGCTCGCAGGCCCTCCAGCGAAGGCAGGAAGCCTGGGCGGAATGTGGTGGCAGAGCTCGATGCAGTGCTGGATCCCGAGCTGGATACAGTGTTCGGCGTAGAGTTCGGCACAGAGCTCGACACTGTGTCTTGCCCAGCGTTTGGCGCTGCCGCATATGCCTTGGACGTCATAGTACTTTCTTACACGGATACCGGAATGAGTAAAATCACTTGTATTTTATTATGAAATAAGTCCTGTTCAGGCCGGTTTTTCCAAAACTCTTTTGTTTTCCCGACAAGTTATTTTTAAAAAACACACCACATAACTCCTAACTTCCTGCTAGGTTTTGCAGCAGAAAGTTACGTACAGTTAAAGGACTATCCGCTGATGAAGAGAACTCTCGGACATGCACTGATTATTATCGGTGCTGCATTGATTGTCATTGCCGTCCTTCTGCCAACCTTCCTGGTGCCTCGCCTCCGGGTCATCCCACTTGACACTGTGAGCGATACCATCACGGAGGTGCGCGACGGCACTCTGTTGGACTCCAGCCAGCTGGGCAAGAATGAGCCAACGCCAAACCGCAAGAATGACCCGCGCTGCAAGGCAGAGACGGACGAAGAGAAGCGCGATCTCCCGGTCCACTGCTTCATCAACGACAAGACTCCGATGCAGTCGAAGCGCCACGTTGAGATTGAGGAGCCGGCTGACGACAAGATTGCAACTCTCCAGGTCGGTACCACTCTGCTGCGCGATGACCGCGAAGAGCCGAAGAACCTCATCAATGCGACCCTCGACCGCATCACTGTTGACCGCAGCACTGCGTACCCGGTAGATGACCCGATCTCCAGCGTTGCTATTAACGCACCGCAGGGTGGTTCGGACACCAAGCCGCCGACGTTCACCCGTCCGGGCATCCAGTACCAGTTCCCGTTTGGTGCTGAGAAGAAGTCCTACCCGTACTACGACGTCCAGGCGATGCGTAACTTCGAGATTGACTTTGTCGGTGAGGAAACTCAGGATGGCGTCAAGGTCTACAAGTACTCCATGACCATTCCGCCGCAGAACCTCTACGAGTCCCTGACCGAGCACTTCACTCGCGACGGCCGCAAGCTCACCGAGGCTGACAAGTCCTCGCTGGCTTCCATGCGCCTGAGCTTCCCGGCTCACAAGTGGGGCCTGGAGGGTGACGACGACGTCGAGCTGGATCGTTACTACACCAACGTCCGTACTGTCCGCGTCGAGCCGACTTCTGGCGTGATCGTCAACGGTACTGAAGAGATGTTCATGTTCTACGCCAAGGACGACAAGGAAGCTGAAGAAATTGCTTCCAAGGCTGGCCGTGAAAAGGAAGCCAAGGAGCAGAACCGTACCGCGATGAAGTACACCGCTCAGTGGGACGAAGGCTCCAAGGGCCGCCAGATGGACCGCGCTAAGGAAGCACGTAAGTCGCTGACTATCGGCGGCACTGTCGCACCGTGGATCCTCGGTATCCTCGGCCTGGTTCTCATCGTGATTGGCTTCCGTGTTCGCAGCAAGTCCGCCTAAGACGCCAAACTACGGTGCCACAGGCTCTCGCTTACCCTAAGTTTCACTGAGGAAAGCGAAAAATAATTTAATATAGGGCACGTGACACAACGTTTCCGCACTACTCTGACCCAGTCGGCTCGCTCTCATTCGGAGCGAGTCGCCTGGGTTTTTGTGTTGTCGTGGATTCTCCTGCTGACCGCTGCCGTGTGCTGGCCGCTCTTTGTGCCCCACAAGGCCCCGGCCGATGGTCGCTTTGGGGCACCGATGTTTCTGCTGCGCGACATGGTCATCCCCAATCACCCACCGCTTACCGACGCGGCCCTGGGACTCGGCCCCGCTGCGGCACGAGCTGTTCCGCAGGACACCGCACTGTGGGCACTGGGCTACTTTGTGGATGCCAGCCATTGGGTGCGCTTCGGCATGGTGGGCGCCTGTTTGATTGGTGGTCTTGCAGCTGCTGAGCTCGCCCGCAGGTTCACTCGCCACGGCTCGGGCACCAGTAGCGCATCCGGTGCGGGCCTTGTACCCATGACTCCGAGCTTGGCCAGCCAGCTGATTGCACCGACGATGCTGCTCTGGAACCCGTTTGTGGTCGAGCGTTTGCTCCAGGGACAGTGGTCACTGGTCATCGCCGTATTGCTGCTTCCGGCAGTTGTTCTGGCAACGCAGATGGGTAGTGCCTTGTGGCGCACCAGCGCAATTGCCGCTGCGGGTCTCACGCCGACCGGTGCCCTTTTGGCTGGTATCACCGGCATTGTTACCGCTCGCAATAACCGCGACCGCGCTTGGATTGTGGCCACAACAGTAGCGGTCAGTTCACCGTGGCTAGTGGCATCTTTGCTGAACCCGAGTGCAGCTGGGTCCTCCGATGCGGCTGGCGCTGCCGCATTTGCGGCCAGAGCAGAGGCACACGTCGGCACGCTCGGCAGCCTGTTGGGATTGGGTGGCATCTGGAATAAGCAGGCTGTGCCACTGACGCGCGAGGTTGGTTTTTCGGCGATTATGGTGCTGGCACTCCTGGTGCTTATGGGCCTGGGATTCCGTCGTGCCTGGCATTCGCAAGAGCGCTGGCGGGGGCTGATTATCACTGGCGCCACGGCCATCATGCTCGTCGCTCTCGCCGCAACAACGCCGGGCATTTTGATGATGGGTTGGGCGCTGGAGCACATCCCGGGCGCGGGCCTGCTTCGTGATACGCAAAAGTGGATCGCGCTCGCCGTCCCCGCCTATGTCATCCTCGCCGCAAGCGGTGCGGAATACCTGGCACGCCGCGCTCGCGGGACCACCGCCAACATCGGCCAGTGGTTGGCTACTGGCGTCAGCGCGCTCATCATCATCGCCGCTGTCCCCACGCTGCCCGCCGATGTCGCTCCACTCCGCCCCATTCCGTCATGGGAAGGCTGGTCGGCGGTTTCCGGTGTGGTCGCGCTTGACGACGATCGCGTTGCGGTTCTACCTGCCGGTTCTTACCGCATTATTAATGGGCGTCCTGTCCTCGACCCGGCTACGAAGATTTTGCCCGCTCCGGTGGTGAGCTCTGGCGAACTGATTGTCTCTGGGCAGTCGGTGTCTGGCGAGGGAGCCACAACCGTTGAGCGCACGCTGCTCGGTGGTGCGAAGAGACACGAGGAGCTTGAGTCTGCGCTCCAGAGTCTTCGAGACCAAGGCGTTGGCTGGGTCCTAGTGGAGAATTCGCCCGGCAACTTCGGCGACTCCGCTGACATTGTGGCAGCGTTAGACCCCGTCTATGAAACACCTGACCTGCAGCTATACCATGTCCCCGGCGTTATCGAGCCGGCCACACAACCAAGCCAGGGGGCCTATGCAGCTGCGTGGACAGCCTTTGGAATCTGGACTCTTTGCCTACTCGCTGGGCTGCTGGCGGGGCTACTGACTGGAGTAATGGAAGCGCTACTGCCCCGCCGCAGGTAGCAACTTATCCAGTGTTGGGTTTTCCAAGACATTCAGAACTGCCTCACCGGTCTTGTCCCAGCCAAATTCCGCGGCACGGGCGACGCAGGCCTTGGACATTGCGCGATGCAGTTCGCCGTTATCGAGAATCTGTCGTGTCTTGGCAATCAGGTCAGCTTCATCGCTGGCCAGCAGGCCAGTTTCGCCGTCGTTGACCGAATCGCGCAAGCCCGCCGAGGAGCGATAACCGACCGTCGGCACGCCGTGCTGCGCTGATTCGATGACGGCGAGCCCCCAACCCTCCTTGCGAGAAGGCATCAGGTGCAGACACGCCTTGGAGAGGATGCGGTGTTTGTCCGCCTCGGTGACCTGCCCGTGGAAGACGACGTGGTCCGAAACGCCCTTGTCACGGGCATATTCCACGAGGTTGTCGTGCCACCACCCCGAGCCAATAACATCGAGAATCGCACCTGGACGATCTTGTACAAGATCTGCAAGCACATCGATGGCGTGCTCAATCTGCTTATGCGGAACCAATCGCGACAGCGTCACCAAATGCGGTGCTGGACCGTCGCACTCGGATAGGTCCGCCATGATTTCGGTCGACTGCAACTCCTCCGGAATCGGGTCCACACCATTGCGGATTACCGCGATGCGCCCCGGCGACACTCCAAGTTCTACCAGTTCAGCGGCACTTGGCTCGGAAACTGTGATGTAGCGGCAGCGGCGGTGAATCATCGGCGACAGACGCGACTCGATGAACCACCCAAGCTTGCTAATAATCGGCCCTGCCACTGGCCACTGTTCGCGGTGGCAGTGATGTGTTAGCAGCACCGTCGGTGCGCCGGAGAAAATCCGCGCGAAAAAGGGGACACCGTTTTGGGTGTCGACCACGACATCCGGCTTGCCGCCGAGCACCTTGGCAATTGGGCCCACGCCAAATCGCGCACCCAGCATCGCGGTCCAGGAGCGCACATAGACGGAGAAGTTTCCACCAGCGCGGGAGAACGTCACGCCATCACGACGCGAAAGGGCTGGTGCGTCTGGGTAACTGGCCGTGCGGAACACCACGGTGTGACCTTGGTCGGCAAGGTAACCTGCGACGCGCTCCAAATAGCGCTCACTACCTCCACCTTCGGGGTGACCAGTGTCGCGCCAACACAACAGTAAGATTTTCATAACAATATGAGCCTAACGCTCGGCGCGGCTTTCGTTGCCGCTTTAGCTCAAATCCATACTCCCAAACCCAACCAGTCCATTAGATTGTTTGACGTGACCAGCTTTCGCTTTCCCGCTTTTATCGTCCCGCCCGCTCTGAAAGAGCTACGCAGCTTTGCTACGCTGTCGCGCTCATTCGGGCTGCTCAACGACTTCAAATACGAGCAAACCGATCCCGATATCTTCTACGGGCACCTGGCCGAGGACACCATCGGTCTCCTAGAAGGCATCGCAGCTGGGGCGGATGGTGCGGCGGGGTCGGCGGACGCCGGGGAGACAACGGGCGCGTCGTCAAGCGTTACGACGAATACCGCACTGCGCGGCAAGCGCATTCTTGATGTCGGCGGCGGCCCTGGGTACTTTGGCCGCGCATTTGCCCAGCGTGGCGTGGAGTATTACACCTGCGAGCCAGACGTGGGTGAGATGGCGGCGGCGGGGATCAAGCTGGAGTCGTCCGTACGCGGATCGGGGCTGGAGCTGCCATTTCGCGATGACGCCTTTGACCTCACCTACTCGTCGAATGTCGCCGAGCACGTGCCCGAGCCGTGGACGATGGGCGAGGAAATGCTGCGCGTGACCAAGCCGGGCGGGCTGGTCGTGTACTCGTACACCATTTGGTACGGCCCGTTCGGCGGCCACGAGATGGGGATGACGCATTACCTGGGTGGCGACCGCGCGCGGCGCATGTATGAGAAGAAGCACGGCAAGCGACCGAAGAACTATTTTGGCGAGTCCCTGTTCAAGGTCGGTTGCGGTGAAGGATTGAAGTGGGCGCGCGCTGCCGCGGAGGCCGGCGACTGCGAGCTGCTGGCCGCTTTCCCTCGCTACCACCCGTGGTGGGCCTGGTGGATGGTGCACGTGCCGGTGCTGCGCGAGTTCGCGGTGTCGAACCTGGTGCTGGTGCTGCGGAAGCGGTAGGGGCCAGTTTCTCTCGGAGCGTGCTCCCCTGACTTCGTATCGTCTGCCACTAGACTGGGAGCTCAAGCATTTTTACTGATTGAGCGGGGATTTTCACTATGAGTGACGCAGACCGGGCACAGCTGCACAGGACTATTTGGAACATCGCCAACGACTTGCGTGGCAGCGTGGATGGTTGGGATTTTAAGTCTTATGTGCTCGGCATGATGTTCTACCGCTTTATCTCGGAGAAGCTCTCCGAGTACATCGATGACGGCGAACGCGCCGCTGGAAATAAGGACGCGGATTACGCTTCCCTTTCTGACAAGGATGCTGAGTGGGGACGCACCAGTATCGTCGAGGAAAAGGGCTACTTCATTTTGCCCTCTGAGTTATTTACCAATGTCTGCAAGCAGGCGGCTGACGAACATTACCGCGAGAATCTCAATGAGCGACTGCAGCAGGTGTTCAAAAATATCGAGGCATCTGCAAAAGGCACCGCTAGCGAAAGCGATCTTCAAGGGCTTTTCGACGACATCAACCTGGACAGCAACAAGCTCGGCAACTCGGTCATCGAACGCAATAACAAGATCTACGATCTGATGAAGCATATCGGCAATATGCCTCTCACGGTTAAAGCCGATGACAACTCCATCGACCTATTCGGTGATGCCTACGAATACTTGATGGGCATGTACGCCTCTCAGGCAGGCAAGTCCGGTGGCGAGTACTACACGCCGCAGGAAGTCTCTGAGCTGCTGACTCGAATCACTGTGGTGGGCAAGAAGAGTGTGAACAGGGTGTATGACCCGGCTGTTGGCTCCGGTTCACTGCTGTTGAAGTTCAAGAAGGTGCTGGGCGTGGGCGGTGTCCGCGAGGGCTACTACGGCCAGGAAATCAACCTGACCACGTATAACCTTGCGCGCATCAACATGTTTTTGCACGATGTGAACTTCGACAATTTCGACATTGCGCTGGGCAATACACTCACTGAACCTGCGCACTGGGATAACCAGCCGTTTGAGGCAATCGTGTCCAACCCGCCCTACTCCATCAAGTGGGAGGGCGATAACAATCCTCTGCTGATTAACGATCCGCGCTACGCACCGGCAGGCGTCCTTGCGCCGAAGTCAAAGGCTGACTTGGCTTTCACGATGCATATTCTCTCGTGGCTTGCGACGAATGGCACAGCCGCAATTGTTGAGTTCCCCGGTGTGCTTTACCGCGGCGGCGCGGAGAAGAAGATTCGCAAGTACCTGGTGGATAACAACTATGTCGATACGGTTATTCAGTTGCCGCCGGATCTTTTCTTCGGCACCACCATCGCAACCTGCATCATCGTGTTGAAGAAGTCGAAGAAGGACAATTCGGTCCTCTTCATTGACGCCTCCGCAGAGTTCGAGCGCAGTGGCAACAAGAACCGACTGAATGACAAGAACCAGAAGAAGATTCTGGATGCCTTCACTGCCCGAGAGGATGTGGAGTATTTCACCAAGCTGGTGCCCGCTGAGGAGATTGCGGATAACGACTACAACATCGCAGTTTCCTCCTACGTCGAACCCGAAGACACCCGCGAGGTCATTGACATCGTGGAGCTGAATAAGCAGATCGTTGGCATTGTGGAGCGCCAGCGCCAACTGCGCGAGGCCATCGATGAGATTGTGGCAGATCTTGAGGGAACCCGCACCGATGTCTGACATGAACGGTGACATGAGCATGGCGTCTGCGGGCGAGCTGGTGATGTTCCGCACGGACGACGGTGCTACTCGCATTGAGGTACGGCTTGTCGACGAAACCGTCTGGCTCACCCAGGCCCAAATGGTGGAGCTGTTTCAGTCGTCGAAGGCGAATGTCTCCGAACATATTAGGAATGTGTTTGCGGAAGGCGAGCTGCCCAGGTCAGAGGCAACTGTTCGGAAATTCCGAACAGTTCGACTCGAAGGCTCAAGGGAAGTTTCGCGCGAGCGGGAGCACTACAACCTCGACGTGATTATCTCCGTGGGATACCGAGTGAGGTCCCTGCGCGGTACTCAGTTCCGACAGTGGGCGCTAGGTGTCTTGCGCGAATACCTGATTAAGGGCTTCGCCATGGATGATGAGCGGCTGAAAGAAGGCGGCGGCGGAACGTATTGGCGTGAATTGCTGGAGCGTATCCGCGATATTCGCTCTAGTGAGAAGGTCATTCATCGCCAGGTTCTAGATTTGTACGCCACCAGCGTGGATTACGATCCACGGGCCGCTGTGAGTAAGCAGTTCTTTGCCACGGTCCAAAATAAGCTTCATTTTGGTGCTCACGGCCACACGGCAGCCGAGGTGGTTTTCGAGCGTTCGGATGCCACAAAGCCAAACATGGGGTTGACCAATTGGAAGGGCGAACGCATCACCAAGGCCGAGGTGGAGATTGCCAAGAATTTCCTTGCCGAGGACGAGCTAAAACGCCTAAATACCTTGGTTTCTGCCTACTTCGATGCGGCAGAATTCCGTGCGCAGATGCACCAGCCGACGTACATGGCGGACTGGATGGATCATCTCACCACAATGATTGCGGCCATGGGAGGCAAGTCCTTGGAGGGAGCAGGAACGGTTTCCCACCGCCAAGCGGTACAGAAGGCCCATGAGGAATACGAGAAGTACAAAACTGTGATGGATGCCCAACCGAGTGGTGTGGAACGGGACTATCTCAAGGAAATCACTGCAGTTCAGAAGCAGATCCAGCAACCACCGAAGGAGCAGAAGTGAACCAGATCGAAAAACTCATCGAGGAACTCTGCCCGGATGGTGTAACGCATCTGCCGCTCGAAGACTTTCTGACAATTAGAAATGGTAAAGACCATAAGCACCTGGAGGATGGGGAGATTCCTGTCTACGGCAGCGGAGGAATCATGCGCCATGTAAATCAGGCAGCTGCTTCGGGCCCTTCAGTTCTCATTCCGCGAAAGGGTTCCCTGGGCAATCTTTTCTACGTTGAGGGACCTTTTTGGGTAGTAGACACTATTTTCAGAACAGAGATTAATGAAGATATAGCGTTGCCTAAATTTGTGTTTTACGAACTTCAAACTCTCGGCCTGGGCGAAATGAATCAAGCTGGTGGAGTGCCAAGTCAAACTCAAAGCAAGCTAAAAAAACTTAGGATTCCTATTCCACCTCTACCTATACAACAAGAAATCGTAAAAATTCTCGATACCTTCCAATCGCTGGAAGCGGAGCTGGAAGCGGAGCTGGAAGCGAGGAAAAAGCAGTATGAGTTTTATCGTAATCAACTGCTGACGTTTACCGAGAGAGAGAGAGAGTCCAGCGGACAACGCTAGGGGACATATTCGGAATGAAGGCCGGCAAAGCGATACGACGAGACGAAATCAGTCCAGTGCGTACTGCTTCTCACCCATTTCCCGCCTTTGGCGGAAATGGAGTTCGCGGCTATGTTCGGGAGGCATCGCATCCAGAAAGGGCTGTGCTGATAGGCAGACAAGGGGCTCTTTGCGGAAATGTAAATTGGGCTCCTGAAGATTTCTACGCAACAGAACATGCGATTGTTATGAACGCCCATGATTCAGTCAACATTCGCTGGGCCTACCACATGCTCAAATTTCTTGACTTAAACCAATACGCAACAAAATCCGCCCAGCCAGGTTTATCTGTGCAGCGGCTGAAATCAGTTCCAATCCCCATCCCTCCTCTCGAAGAGCAGGAGCGCATCGTGAATATTCTCGACAAGTTCGATGCACTCGTGAACAACCTCACCTCCGGCCTGCCAGCCGAGATTGAAGCTCGCCGGCAGCAGTACGAGTACTACCGGAATCAACTACTGACTTTTAAGGAATTGGCAGCATGAACCAGGACGGCGTCGGCAAGCGACGAGTAACCAAGTACGACCCGATTGCTGTCGGTGAGCAAAGCACCGTCGTAGCGGAGTACAAGGCCGAGGAGCGCATCTCGGAGGACTACCAAACCGAGGCGCAACTGGAGCAGGAACTCATCGACATCCTCCAGTCGCAGGCCTACGACTACCTGCCCATCCACAGCGAAGCAGACCTCGTTGCCAACCTGCGCCGTCAACTCGAAACTCTCAACCACGTCACATTTAGCGACGCGGAATGGGAACGGTTCTATCGCACCTGCGTCACCAGCGCCAACGACGGAATCAAAGAGAAGACCCGTCGCATCCACGAAGACCACATTCAGGTTCTTACGCGTGACGACGGCACGAGCAAAAACATCCGACTGCTGGATAAAGCAAATGTCCATAACAACCGGCTGCAGGTCATTAACCAGTACGAGGTTGGAAAGGGCGAAGGCGGTGCGAAACACTCCAATCGTTACGACGTCACCATCCTGGTCAATGGCCTTCCCATGGTGCACATCGAACTCAAGCGCCGTGGCGTAGATTTGCGTGAAGCCTTTAACCAGATTAGGCGCTACCAGCGCGACTCTTTCTGGTCCGGTGACGGTTTGTTCGATTATGTGCAGCTGTTTGTCATCAGTAACGGCACGCTGACCAAGTACTACTCCAACACCACCCGTGAACTACACATCAAAGAAACGGGAGGAAAAGGCCGCCCGGCGCGCGGTGCTAAGAGCTTTGAATTCACATCGTGGTGGGCTGACGCAAACAACAAACCCATCCGGGATCTTGTTGGCTTCACTAAGACATTTCTGTCCAAGCACTCGCTTCTCAATATTCTGACTAAGTTCTGCGTCTTCACTGCTGCGGAAGAACTACTGGTGATGCGCCCATACCAGATCGTCGCCGCTGAGAAGATTCTGCAACGAGTTGAGATTTCCAATAACTATCGTGAACGCCTTGGCACCACGGAGGCTGGCGGCTACATCTGGCACACAACCGGTTCGGGGAAAACCCTCACCTCATTCAAAGCCGCACAGCTGGCTAGCAAACTTTCGCATGTAGATAAGGTTCTCTTCGTCGTCGACCGTAAAGACCTCGACTACCAAACCATGCGTGAGTACGACCGCTTCCAAAAGGGCGCTGCGAACTCCAACACCTCGACCGCCGTGCTGAAGAAGCAGCTGGAAGACGACGACGCATCCATCATCATCACCACAATTCAGAAGCTGTCGAACTTCATCGCAGGCAACAAACACCACGATGTCTACGGCAAGCACGTGGTCATCATCTTCGACGAATGCCACCGCTCCCAATTCGGTGACATGCACACTGCCATCACGAAGGCGTTCAAGAAATACAACCTCTTCGGTTTCACCGGAACGCCCATCTTCGCCGACAACTCCACCAGCGGAACCAAAGCCAACCTCAAAACCACCGAGCAGGCTTTCGGCAAACGACTCCACTCCTACACCATCGTTGACGCCATCAACGATAAGAATGTCCTGCCCTTCCGGATTGACTACGTCAACACCATCTCGGTTGGAAGCGTTAAGGACAAGGAAGTCGCAGGCATCGACACCGAAGGCGCACTCCTGGCGGAGCCACGCCTGAAAAACGTCGTCGACTACACGCTCGAACACTTCGCTCAGAAAACAAAGCGGGAAACCTTCTACGAACACCGCGTTGTCGAGAACGTATCCGCCTCAGCAAAGGCCCGGCACCGCGGTCGGATTAAGGAAATAAAGAAAGAACAACGAGTTCGTGGCTTCAACGCTATCTTCGCCACCGCTTCTGTTGAGGCTGCCTACACTTACTACAACCTCTTCAAAAAAGCGCAAGTATCACTGCCAGAAGCAGAGCGCCTGAAGATTGCCATGATTTACTCATTCGCACCAAATGAGGCCGAAAAGGATGAGTCACCGACGATTCCGTCGTCAAGCGAAAAGAAAAGCGATGCGGCAGCTACTGCCGTGGCCGACGAGGCAGGCCTGCTCCGTGAAGAAGGCATGGAGCCCGAGCAGCTACCCAAGGTTGCGCGCGATTACCTGGAAGCGGCGATTGCCGACTACAACGGGTATTTCAAGACCAACTACGACACCTCCGCCGAGAAATTCCAGAACTACTACAAAGACCTCTCCCTGCGAATGAAGAACAGGGAAGTCGATATGACCATCGTGGTCAACATGTTCCTCACCGGATTCGACGCCACTACCTTGAACACGCTGTTCGTGGACAAGAACCTGAAATACCACGGGTTGATTCAGGCATTCTCGCGTACCAACCGAATCCTCAATTCCGTCAAGACGTACGGCAACATTGTCTGCTTCCGAGACCTCGAAGACGCCACAAATCAGGCGCTGCGGCTCTTCGGCGATACCAAGGCGCAAAGCGTGGTACTGCTTAAGCCCTACGCTGAGTACTTTGCCGAATATGCCAAGCTAGTGAAGCGACTGCTCCAGGAATACCCGCTGGATAAGGTCATTGTTGGCGAGAAGGCGAAGAAGGAGTTCATCAAGCTCTTCGGCGCGATTCTGCGTGTCCAAAACATCCTGACTTCCTTCGACCAATTCGCTGATGACGCGCTGTTGACGCCGCGCCAGGAGCAGGATTACCGCAGTATCTACCTCGACCTTTTTGCGGAATTCCGTACTGAAAGCGACGGGGACCGGGAGTCCATCAATGACGATGTCGTCTTCGAGATGGAGCTAATCAAGCAGGTCGAGATCAATGTCGACTACATTCTCATGCTCGTCGAGCAATACCGTGAAACCCACGGCAGCGACGAGAGAGAAGAAATTCGTGCCCAGATTTCTCGTGCTGCAAACTCCAGCCCATCGCTGCGGAACAAGCGCGACCTGATTGAAGAGTTCGTCAGCACCGTGAGCCTGACACAGCCCGTTGATGAGCAGTGGGAGGAGTTCATCAGGACCAAACGCACGGAAGAACTCAATGCGATCATCACGGAAGAAAGACTGCGGATGCCCACTGCGCAATCTTTCATTGAAGAGGCGCTGACCACCGGCATTGTCAGCACGCTTGGCACCGGAATTGTTCGAGTTCTTCCACCAATGTCGCGGTTTACCCCAGGTAATGAGCGTGAAAAGGTCAAGACGCGGGTGCTGCAGCGCATCCAGGCCTTTGTCGAACGCTATCAGAACTTGGGGTTCGCCGAGGATGATGGAGAGGCGGCATGATGGTTGCGGGCGGACGTTTGCGGGGGCTGGAGGGGCTGACGGAGTGGCAGCTGGGCGGGCGTAACGGTTAGGCCTTCACATAGCAGACCGTTACCGCCTCACTTCCGCGACTCCACGCCCCAAACTACTTATGTAATTACCCCCGGTTTCTCCCATAACCCCAGGTGAGAGACTACGGCAAGTTAACTTTCTCCCCAGTACCCCTCAAATCACCCCCGGCAATCCGGCATTCGTTATAGAGTGACGCACGACACTTTACGACGAATCTGTGAGGTAAAAACACATGACTTCCGCCACCATTCAGCCGGGCGGCGAAGCCTTCATCTACGAGGCAATTCGCACCCCGCGCGGCAAGGGCAAGAAGGACGGCTCCCTCCACGAGGTACGCCCGGTATCACTTCTCGTCGGCCTCATCGACGAAATTCGCAACCGCTTCCCGGAGCTGGATGAAGAACGCATCAGCGACCTCATCGTTGGCTGCGTCAGCCCGGTCGGCGACCAGGGTGCGGACATTGCCCGCACCGCAGCACTCACCGCAGGTCTGCCGTACCGCACCGGCGGTGTCCAGATCAACCGCTTCTGCGCTTCAGGCCTCTCCGCCATCAACTTGGCTGCTCAGAAGGTCCGCTCCGGCATGGACGAGCTCGTCCTCGCCGGTGGCGTCGAATCCATGTCCCGCGTGCCAATGATGTCCGACGGCGGCGCAATGGCAATGGATGCACAGGTCTCGTTCGCAACTGACTTCGTCCCGCAGGGTATCTCCGCTGACCTAATTGCATCGCTTGACGGCTTTGACCGCGAGTCCCTCGACGAAATGGCAGCACTCTCCCACGCCCGTGCCGCAACGGCTTGGTCTGAGGGTCGCTTCGACCGCTCCGTCGTCCCGGTCAAGGACGCTAACGGCCTGACCATCCTCGACCGCGATGAGACCATCCGCGAGGGCGTCTCCGCAGAGTCCCTGGCCGGCCTGCGCGCAGCCTTCACCATGATGGGTGAGCAGGGTGGCTTCGACGCAGTTGCACTGAAGAAGTACCCGCAGCTCGAGCGCATCAACCACGTCCACCACGCAGGTAACTCCTCCGGCATCGTCGATGGCGCTGCACTGACCCTGGTTGGTTCTGAGAAGGCTGGCGCAGACATGGGGCTGACCCCGCGCGCACGCGTTGTCGCCACCGCCGTCAATGGTGTCGAACCGACCATCATGCTCACCGGTATCGAGCCAGCCGTCCGCGAGGCTCTGGCCAAGGCCAACCTGACGGTCGACGATATCGACGTGTGGGAAATCAACGAGGCGTTTGCCGCCGTCGTCAAGCATGCTCAGCAGAACCTGGGCATCGACTACGAGAAGCTCAACATCAACGGCGGCGCGATGGCCATGGGTCACCCGCTGGGGGCAACCGGTGCCATGATCACCGGCGCCGCAATCGATGAGCTGCACCGCACCGGTGGCCGCTACGCCCTCATTTCGCTCTGCGTGGCTGGCGGCATGGGTGTTGCAACCATCATCGAGCGCGTCTAAAGCAAACCGGAACGAAACTCACAGCGACAATTACCGCGGCCACACCGCGATAACCACAAAGGACTGACTGATTTATGAGCACAGATAACATGTTCCGGTGGGATCAGGACGACGCCGGAATCGTCACCCTCACCATGGATGACCCGAATGCACCGGTCAACACCATGAACAAGACTTTCCAGGACGACATCCGCGCCACCGTGGAGCGCCTGGAAAACGAAATTGGCGACGGCTCTGGGACCTCCATCAAGGGCATCATCATCACCTCTGCGAAGAAGACCTTCTTCGCAGGCGGCGACATCAAGCAGATGTCCAAGGCCACTGAAGACGATGCAGCTGACATGTTCGGCATGGTCGAGGACATGAAGGCCTCCCTGCGTCGCTTGGAGAAGCTCCCGGTGCCGATTGTTGCTGCCATCAATGGCGCAGCACTGGGCGGCGGCCTCGAGGTCGCGCTGGCTGCTAACCACCGCGTTGCTGCCGATGTCCGCGGTTCCAAGATTGGCCTGCCAGAGGTCACCCTCGGCCTGCTGCCGGGTGGCGGCGGCGTTTCCCGCGTCGTACGCATGCTGGGCATTCAGGACGCGCTGATGAAGGTCATTCTGACCGGCGCTCAGATGAACCCGGGCAAGGCTCTCGCAGCTGGCCTCGTTGACGAGGTTGTTGCTCCGGAGCAGCTCATCGAAACCGCTCGTGCATGGCTGACCAGCGAAGACGCCAAGGCCGCACAGCCGTGGGATGAGAAGGGCTTCAAGATCCCGGGCGGTGACCCGAAGACTCCTAAGTTCGCAATGAACCTGCCGTCCTTCCCGGCAAACCTGACCAAGCAGCTCAAGGGCTCCCCGATGAAGGCTCCGCGCCTTGCGATGCAGGCTGCCATCGAGGGCTCTCAGGTCGACATCGACACTGCACTGCGTATCGAGTCCCGCTACTTCACCGAGCTGGTCACCGGCACTCAGTCGAAGAACATGATGCAGGCGTTCTTCTTCGACCTCAATCATGCTCAGGGCGGCGGCTCCCGCCCGCTGCAGGCTGACGGCACCCCGTACCCGAAGCGCGAGTTCAAGAAGGTTGCCGTTGTCGGCGCCGGCATGATGGGCGCAGGTATCGCCTACGTGTGTGCAAAGGCTGGCATGGAAGTTGTCCTGAAGGACATTTCCCTGGAGAACGCCGAGCGCGGTAAGTCCTACTCTGAAGGTCTGGAGGCCAAGGCTCTCAAGCGCGGTCGCACCACTGAGGAGAAGTCCGCAGCGCTGCTGAACCGCATCAAGCCGACTGAGTCCTACGACGACCTGTCCGATGTCGACCTGGTCATCGAGGCCGTCTTCGAGAACACCGACCTCAAGCACAAGGTTCACGCCGAGATCGAGGCCGCAGTTCCGGAGACCTGCATCCTGGGCTCCAACACCTCCACCCTTCCGATCACCGAGCTGGCTTCCCACGTCAAGCGTGAGAAGGACTTCATCGGCCTGCACTTCTTCTCCCCGGTGGACAAGATGCAGCTGATCGAAATTATCTCCGGCGATAACACCGACCCGGCAATCCTGGCTGCTTCGCTGGACTTCGCTGTTGCGATCCGCAAGATTCCGATCGTCGTCACCGACTCCCGCGGTTTCTATACCTCCCGCGTCATCGGCACCGTTATCAACGAGGCTCTGCGCATGGTTGCCGAGGGCTACGACCCGGCCATCATCGAGGCCGCTGGTCGCCAGGCTGGTTACCCGGCACCGCAGCTCCAGCTTGCCGACGAGCTGAACCTCAAGCTCATGGAGAAGATCGCTGGCGAGACCCGCGCTGCCGCCGAGGCCGCAGGTCAGACCTTGGACGAGGGCGGCGTGCCGGCTCTGGTCGAGGCCATGCTGCACAAGTTCGAACGCCCGGGCAAGCTCGAGGGCAAGGGCTTCTACGAGTACGTCGACGGCAAGCGCTCCGGTCTCTGGCCGGGCCTGTTCAACGAGCTGCGCGAGGAGCTGAACATCACCCCGATCGCTCCGGAAGACACCGACCTGCAGGAGCTGGTCGACCGCATGCTCTTCATCGAGGCCATCGAGACTCAGAAGTGCGTCGACGAGGGCGTTCTGCTTCACGACGCCGACGGCAACATCGGCTCCATCTTCGGTATCGGCTACCCGGCCTGGACCGGTGGTACTCGCCAGTTCATCAAGAACTACGACGGCGCCACTGTCGTCGACCCGGCTGCAGCTCACCCAGAGCGCCGCGGTGTCGCAGGCTTCGTCGAGCGCGCCGAAGAGCTGGCCGCTAAGCACGGCGAGCGCTTCAACGCTCCGGAGTCCCTGAAGAAGTAGGACTACCCCGAGCGCACCCCGGTTGCTGGAATTGTTCCAGTAACCGGGGTTTTTCGCCTTCGAGGCCACGTCAACGGCGTAGCACCGCTGAACGCACCAGCGCGCCAACCCCAATTCGGCCTACCCGTTAAACTGCGCACATGGCTAGAAACGTCGCTGATCTGCCCACCGCACTGCCTGAACTCGCTATCGACCAGCAGGGGTTTGATGCCCCATCGCCGCAGCTGGTCATGCTTAACGACGAGCTCGCGACCCAACTCGGCCTCTCCCCGCAGTGGCTTCGCTCGGAGGCTGGCCTGAAGTTCCTCACTGGCCACGGCGCCGATCACGGAGTCGGCCAGGAAACCGATACCCCACTCGGCGCATACACAACCCCGATGGCCACGGCCTATGCCGGCCACCAGTTCGGCAACTTCGCAGGCCTACTCGGTGATGGTCGCGCGCTCTTGCTTGCCACAGTTGAGGTTGAACCGGGGCTGACTGGGCTGCACTGTCCGCCTAACCAGCCCGACTGCCCCAAAGAGACAACCCACAGCGACAACACCCAGGCCTACGAGATTCAGGCGAAAGGCACCGGCCCCACGCCCTTTTCCCGTGGCGGTGACGGCAAAGCCACGCTGACCTCCGCCCTGCGGGAGTACCTCATCAGCGAAGCCATGTATGCGCTCGGCATCCCCACCACCCGCGCGCTGGCGGTCATCAAAACCGGCGAAGAGATTTACCGCGGCTCGCAAACCCCATTCGACAACACCGACCCCACCACCGAACTTCAACCGGGCGGCATTGTCGTGCGCGTAGCATCCAGCCACCTGCGAGTCGGCACGTTCGAGCTGGTCGCACGCTCCGGAGCGGACACCGGAATCATGGACCGGCTCATCGACTTCGCCGCGCAGCGGCATGGCTACGAGGGTTCGGCGGAATCGGTTCTCCGGGACGTCGTCAAGCGGCAAGCCAATCTCGTTGCGGCGTGGCTGGCCTGCGGTTTTGTCCACGGCGTGATGAACACCGACAATGCCAGCATCGCGGGCGAGACCATCGACTTTGGGCCGTGTGCGTTTCTGGATGCGCACGATCCGCGGGCGGTGTTTAGCAGCATTGATCGCGGCGGTCGATACGCGTTCGGCGCGCAGCCAACAATCGCGGGGTGGAACATGTCGAAGCTCGCGGAGACTTTGCTACCGCATTTCGCAGGCACCCCGGAGGATGCCCTCGCACGCGCCCGCGACATCCTGGGAGAATTCGCCGACGAGTTCACCGATGCGCTCAGCCGCAGGTGGCTGCCCAAGTTGGGGATTCTCCCCTCGCTTTACGACGACCCGCTGGCCATCCCCTTGGTACAGCAGTGGCAGGCGTTGCTGGCGAAGTTTGGGCTCGACCACGCGAATGCTCATCGGGCGCTGATTGAGGCTCTGGCCGATGGTGATGGGCAGGATTTCACTGCGCTGACCGCGCTGACCAGGCTGTCTGATGATCCTGCGTTCCCCGCTGCTGCGACTGAGTGGGGGCAGTTGTGGCAGCGGACGCGGGAGGAGCTGGGAATCGACCAGACGACGGCCCTGGCACTTATGGAGGAAACAAACCCACTGTATATTCCGCGAAACTACCTGGTCACGGAAGCGTTAGCGAAGGCAGGGGCGACAGGAGAAGCAGGGGCGGGGGATTTGGCCTCCTACCGGCACCTGCTGGAGGCGGTAACCAACCCCTTTGAGTTGCAAGACGTCCCAGCGGGGTTCACTGAGCCGGCACCGCGGGAGTTGGGGGCTTTCCACTCGTACTGCGGGACTTAATGCGCTGGCTTGGCGGCGCTCCGGCGCCCCTCTACCAAGCCCCAAAGCCCACTTCACGACACGGGTGTCACCTCGTGCCAACTGTGGAGGTGGCATGAGGTGACATAGCTGTCGTGAAGTCGCGGATGGGGCCCGCGGACGGGGCCCGCGGACGGCCAAAACGCGGACGAAGCCTGGCTGAGCGCCAGCGTCGCGGAGAGCCAGAGGGCAACCCCTGCGGGGGTGCCAGGATGTTACAACGTTTCACCGCTGCACAGGATTAACTCCCCAATCGAGGGTAAAAGACGCCGTCAAATAGGGGATGGTTCGCCTGATCAATACTCATGTGTTTTTTGGACTTGTAAGGTTAGACACTGTATTGAACGGTCGTATCCAAACCTTAGAGTCCGTCACAACCAAAGGTTTCACCACCGCCATTGCTAAGCAGCTGGGAGGTGGGTATCTAAGTCGTTTGGAGTGAGCCGATCACCAAATTCATATCGCCTATCTGGCAGAATCTAGAAAGGCTCGCGATGCATAGACCCGTTGCCTCCGGCCCCTTCCACACCCGGCAGAAACTCCGGCGGAAGCTCCGACAGCGAGAGAAGTTCCGTGCCATAAAACTGCACGAAACAACGCCCCGCAGAAAAGGGCAGTTCACGCTGCATGTCCGCCAAATCCTGGTGGCTTTGCTGGCAATTGTCCTACCGGGCGCTGCACTTGCTGCCTGCAGCACTGACCAGCAACAGGTCGGCGCCGGGTTCATTGTGGTTCAGAACTCCGAACCGCAGTCGCCGCTGTACACCACTGACACCAATGAAACCGGTGGTGGCGATATCCTCCGCATGCTCTACTCAGGTCTGGTGCGCTACGACACCGACGGCTCCATGATTCTGGACCATGCGGCAGAAATTAAGCCCAACGAGGACTCGACCCATTTCGACATCACGCTAAAACCGGGCTGGACCTTCCACAACGGCGAACCAGTCACCGCGCAGAGCTACATCGATGCCTGGAATTACGCTGCCTACGGCCCGAACCTGCAGAAGCAGCAGTCCTTCTTCGCCAACGTGCAGGGTTTTGATGCTGTTTCGGGAGAAAAGGCCACGGAGAAAACACTCTCCGGCCTGAAAAAGGTCGATGACCTGAGGTTCACCGTGGATCTGACCAACCCAGATTCTTCCTTCCCGCTCAGCCTCGGCTATGTCGCGTTTATGCCGCTGCCGAAGGCCGCGTTCGAAGACAAGAAGGCTTTCGGTGAACACCCAATCGGCAATGGACCGTACAAGATGGCCGAAGGCCGCGCTTGGCTGCACAACAACCAGCTAACTGTGGTTCGCAATGATGACTTCGCCGGTGAGCACAAGGCCCGTAACAACGGCCTGGTATACCGCTTCTACTCGGACGTGGACACCGCATATGCAGACCTCCAGGCCGGCCGCCTGGACACGCTGCCACGCACAATTCCACCAACGGCTCTCGCCAGCTTCCAAACCGACTTCCCCGACTCCAGCGCAAATGTCCCGACCTCGTCTTCGCAGTACTTCGCAATTCCGCGAAATCTGCCAGGTTTTTCGGGTGAAGAGGGCAAGCTTCGTCGTCAAGCGATTTCTATGGCGATTGACCGGAAACTAATCACTGAGAAGATTTTCTTCGACACCCGCACCCCGGCGCGCGAGTTCAGCTCGTTGACGCTCGGCGACCTTGATCCGAACGTACCTGGCCAAGAGGTCCTGGAATACAACCCGAAGAAGGCCCGTCAACTGTGGGCCGAAGCCAACAAAATTGCGCCGTTTACCGGCTCGTTCGACATTGCCTACAACGCCGACGGCGGACACCAGCAGTGGGTCGAAGCGGTGACCAACATGATTGGCGAGACCCTCGGCATCGATTCCCACGGCAAGGCCTACCCGACGTTCAAGCAGCTGCGCGATGAAATCTCCAACGAGACCATCACCAGCGGCTACCGCACTGGTTGGGCAGCTGACTACCCATCTGTGGCCAACTACATGCTTCCGCAGTTCGTCACTGGTGGCTCCTCGAATGACTACCACTACTCCAATCCGGAGTTCGACAAGCTGATTCAGGAGGCTGCCTCGGCAAAGAGCGCAGAAGATGCCAAGCCGATTTATGTCAAGGCTCAGTCTGTGCTGATGGAGGACCTGCCAGCGATTCCGCTGTGGTACCCCAATGCTTCGGTGGCGTGGAACCCGAAGCTGCGCAATGCCGTAGTGATGTGGGACGGCATCTTGGACTACCCAATGATTGAGAAGGACTAGCACCATGGGTTGGTATATCGGAAAGAGACTCCTGCAGATGGTGCCGGTATTCTTCGGTGCCACACTGCTGATTTATGCAATGGTCTTCGCCATGCCAGGCGACCCCATTGCCGCACTGGCTGGCGATAAGCAGCTGCCACCGGAGCAGGTTGCAGCGCTACGCGCCCACTACCACCTGGATGAGCCTTTCCTCGTCCAGTACTGGGAGTACCTCAAGGGCCTGTTCACCCTGGATATGGGCGAGACCTTCTCCGGCCGCTCGGTCGGCGAGGAAATCGCGCTGGCTTTCCCTATTACGATTCGCCTGGCGCTGATGGCCGTTGCCATTGAGGCCATTTTCGGTATTGGCCTCGGCGTTATTGCCGGTATGCGCAAGGGCGGCTTCTTCGACTCCACCGTTCTGGTGATG
Source organism: Corynebacterium sp. LK31 (assembly GCF_014335015.1). Lineage (NCBI taxonomy): Bacteria > Bacillati > Actinomycetota > Actinomycetes > Mycobacteriales > Corynebacteriaceae > Corynebacterium > Corynebacterium sp. LK31. Next base: position 209,360 of record NZ_PDGW01000006.1, read on the forward strand.
TCCCTGCTGGTTATCGCAACTCCGACCTTCGTGCTCGGCTTCGTGGCCCGCTACCTCTTCGGTGTGCGCTGGGAGATCGTCTCCCCCACCGTTGGTAGCGATGCCTCCTTTACCTCCCTACTACTTCCGGCATTCGTGCTGGGTCTCGTCTCGGTTGCTTATGTTCTGCGACTGACGCGCTCCGAGGTCTCGTCGGCACGCCATGCTGACTTCGTACGCACTGCCCGCGCCAAGGGCTTGCCAACCTCTGAAGTCACCCGTCGCCACATCTTGCGCAACTCGCTAATTCCCGTTGTGACCTTCATCGGCGCTGATCTCGCGGCTCTGATGGGCGGCGCAATTGTCACCGAGGGCATCTTCAACGTGCCAGGTATCGGTGGCCTGATCTTCCACGCCGTCCAGATTGGTGAAGCTCCCACCGTGGTCAGCATCGTGACCATCCTGGTGGTTATTTACATGTTCGCCAACTTGCTCATCGACTTGCTCTACGCAGTCCTGGATCCGAGGATTCGTTATGCCTAAGCCAGATTCGACGCAGTTAGATTCGACTCAGCCAGAAAAGCAGGCCAACGCCGTGCATACCGGCACCGCGCAGGCCAACACCGCGCAGGCCCCCGCCGCACAGGCGACGAACCCCGACCACAAGCAGTTGCCGGATACCCCACCACTGGGGCTCTGGGGTTCGGCCTGGCAGAACCTGCGTTACCGCCCACTGTTCTGGGTTTCCGCATTCATTATTTTGCTCTCCATCGCAGTGGCCGCGTTCCCGTCACTGTTCACCTCTGTGGATCCGACGGCGGCAAACCTGCGTGACTCGCTGGCCCCGGCCCGCGACGGCCACCCGATGGGCTTCACTCAGCAGGGCTACGACGTCTACGCCCGTGTCATCTACGGTGCCCGCGCCTCGGTCATCGTCGGCATCGGCGTCACCCTGGCCGTGACCGTGGTGGGCATCATCCTCGGTGCCATCGCTGGCTATCTCGGCGGTTGGGTCGACGCGGTGCTCTCCCGCATCACGGACATGTTCTTTGCCATCCCCCTGATTCTCGCCGGCATCGTGCTGATGCAGCTGTTTACCGAACGCACCATCTGGTCCGTGGTCTTCGTGCTCGCTGCTTTCGGCTGGCCGCAGATGGCGCGCGTGGTGCGTTCCTCGGTGATCTCGGTGAAGAACGAGGAATACGTCACCGCCTCCAAGGCGCTCGGTCTGTCCAGCACTGGCATTCTCTTCCGCCATGTGCTGCCGAACTGCCTCGCCCCTGTCATCGTCATGGCCACGACCTCGCTGGGTATTTACATCGTCGCCGAGGCCACGCTGTCCTACCTGGGCATTGGCCTGCCGACGACCACCGTTTCCTGGGGCAACGACATCTCTGTCGCACAGCAGGTGCTCCGCCAGGCCCCGTCCAACCTGTTCTGGCCAGCACTCGCCCTGGCGATTACCGTTCTCGGCTTCATCCTCATGGGTGACGCTTTGAAGGATTCTCTCGACCCGAAGGAGCGTCGTCGATGAGCACCGACACCAATACTTCCGCAGCGCCCATTCTCACCTTGAAGGATGTCTGCATTGGCTTTCCGACGACCACAGCGTCCGGCCGCCGCAGTAAATCGTTGACCGATGTCGTGCATGACGTCGACCTTGAGGTTTTCCCCGGTGAGACGGTCGCCATTGTCGGCGAGTCCGGCTCGGGTAAGTCCACCACTGTCCACGCCGCGCTGGGGCTGCTGCCCGGTGATGGTGAAGTCACCGGTGGCACCATCACCTTCGATGGCCGTGACATCACACACCTGACCGACCGCGAGTTTGTTAGCATCCGCGGCAACGGCATCGGCCTGGTCCCCCAGGATCCGATGACCAATCTCAATCCAGTGTGGACCGTCGGTTCCCAGATTAAGGAGGCGCTGCGCGCCAACAACATCGCCACTGGCTCCGAGGCCCACAAAAAGGCGATTGAGCTGCTGGAACAGGCTGGCCTGCCGAACGCTAAAAAGCGTATCGACCAGTACCCGCACGAGTTCTCCGGTGGTATGCGCCAGCGCGCGCTTATCGCGATGGGCTTGGCCGCGCACCCAAAGCTGCTGATTGCCGATGAGCCCACTTCCGCTCTCGACGTGACCGTGGCGAAGAAGATCCTCGACCACCTCGACAAGCTCACTAGCGAACTCGGCACGTCCGTGGTGCTTATTACCCATGACCTCGGTTTGGCTGCCGAGCGCGCTGACCGACTCGTCGTTATGCAAGCAGGACGTGTCGTGGAGACCGGCCCTGCCCTGCAAGTTCTCACCCGCCCGCAGCATCCATACACCAAGCAGCTAATCGCGGCGGCTCCATCGCTGGCTGCCCGGCGCGGTGATCGCGTGGTGGCGGCGCCGACGACATCGGATGCGGACCAGAAGGAGATTCTGGTCGCGAAGAACTTGGTGCGCGACTTCGCCATCCGCGGCGACCGTCCGTGGCGCAAGGATTCCTTCCGCGCCGTCGATGACATCAGCTTTACGCTGCGTCGCGGTCGCACCATCGGAATCGTGGGCGAATCCGGTTCGGGCAAGTCCACTGTCGCCAACATGGCGCTGGGGCTGCTCGATCCGACCGAAGGCGAAGTGCTTTTCGACGGCAAACGCGTCCAGGGCCGGAATCGTAAAGAGGAGCTGGAGCTGCGGCGTCGCATTCAGCCGATTTTCCAGAACCCGTATGCGACGCTGGACCCGATGCGCACGGTGCATTCCTCCATCGAGGAGCCGCTGCGGATTCACAAGATTGGCACCAAGAAGGAGCGTGAGCAGCGCGTATTCGAGCTTCTCGACCGCGTCGCTCTTCCCGCGGAAATGGGGCGCCGCTTCCCCGGTGAGCTGTCGGGTGGTCAGCGTCAGCGTGTGGCGATTGCGCGTGCACTGGCCCTGAACCCTGAGGTTGTGGTCTGTGACGAGGCGGTGTCAGCACTCGACGTGGTGGTGCAGGCTCAGGTGCTCGAACTACTCGCCGAGCTGCAGGAAGAGATGGATTTGGCCTACCTCTTTATTACGCACGACCTCGCTGTGGTGCGGCAGGTGGCTGATGAGGTCATCGTGATGGAGCACGGCAAGATGGTTGAGCACCGCCCTACCGACGAGCTCTTCGACCACCCGGAGAAGGAGTACACCCAGCGGCTGCTGGACGCTATCCCGGGCGCTTCGCTGGATTTGGATCTGTAGCTGGGCGGTGCCGCGCCCCACTCCCCCCCCACACAGCACTTCACTCCACCCTCTGGGCTGGGGCAAATCGCACTTCACGACACCTATGTCACCTCGTGCCAGCTGTGGAGGTGGCATGAGGTGACACCTGTGTCGTGAAGTCGCGGGAGAGGCAGGCAGGAGAGCGGGAAGGCGGGAAGAGGAAAGCGCCCGGACGGTACCGCCCGGGCTCAGCAAGTCGTTTGGGAATACGAAAAACGGGCAGCGCGCCGGTATGCGCGCGACACCCGGTTTTGACTGATGGAGAGAAATCGCAGTGACCAGCTTCGAAGTAGCCGACTGATCAAACCGCCTACTAGTTAGTCCTCCGGTGCGAGCTCGCTTTCGGTAACCCACTTGTGGTTCTTCATGGTCATGCCATCTTCGTCGATATCAACCATGTAGACCGGCTCCTGCGTGGAGTAATCAACAGTGCCCTTGGCACCCTTCATGCCCGCCATGTGCTCGGCATTGATGGTGATCTCGGAGCCGTCGGCAAGCGGAGCCTCGACTGGGTTCTCCAGCTCCTCATGAACAACCCAACGGTGATCCTTCACCGGTTCACTGCCATCGGTCGGAGTGTAGGACACGGAGTACGTGGTGGTGTTGAAAACACCAACAACCTTGCCTTCTGCACCCTTCATGCCCGGCATGTGATCAGCCAGAACCTTCACTTCACTGCCGACCGGGAACTTCGCGTTGTCAGCCGGAGCCATTCCCTCGGGAGCCGGACCGCCATCGGCCGGGTGATCATGGCCAGCCATTGCATCGTCATCATGGTCGCCGTGCTCACCGTGGTCATCGGCATCGTCCATGTCATCCATGTCGTCCGTGTCCTCAGAGCTGGTTGCCGTTGCCGACGAGCTGGTCTCGCTAACAGTGCTGCTTGCTTCGGTATTAGTCGAATCATCGGAGGAGCAACCGGCCAGCGCAAGCACGCTGGCGGCACCTGCGGCTACAAGCGCATTAAGTGGTCGGATATTCTTTGCCATGGTCAAGCTCCTTTGTTGTTGATGTCAATCAATCTATGCCCTCACCCTACCGACGCTCCCCTAGCGCCACCAGGACTTATCGCCCTCGGCGGACGGAAATCGTCCAGCCGGCCTCACCGGTCTGCTCGAAGTTGGTGACCTCGTGTCCATCCTTCGCAGCCCAGCGCGGAATCGCATCCGTGGCCTGGGTGCAGTCGAATGGAATCACCAGCTCCTCGCCGACCTCAATCTTGTTGATTGCATCCTTGGCCTCGATCAGCGGGAATGGGCACACCGCGCCGACGGTGTCCAGCTCGTATCGCCCATCGCCCAGTGGCTTGAGCTTGCCGTCTTCCTGCTTGACGACGCTCCGGTCGAGCAACGCCACCGGAGCGACAGCAAAGGAACCGGCCAGCGGAGAGGCCTCGGTACCAGCGGCACCGGCACTGTCGCTACCCGGCAGGGACACAGGAGAAGTACCAGCCGAAGCGACCGGAGCAGTTGCCGATACCGCCGTGTCGTTGGTGGTGGAAGGGGCGCTCGGGACGTCGTTAAGCGAAGGCGCGGACGGCTTCAGCCAAAGCTTGGCGGCGATAGCGACACCTGCGGCGATGGACGCCAGTGCGAGCCAACCCTGGTAGCTGAACAGCGAAGTCTGGACCATGCCGTTGCCGACGGTGCAGCCGCCGGCCCACGCAGCGCCGACACCCATGAAGATGCCGCCGACGACCGAGCGAGCGCCCTGGGTGGCGTCCGGGACGCGGAGGCGGAATTCGCCAGAGGCCTTGGCTGCGATGAAGGAGCCAACGAGGATGCCGAGGACGAGGAGGACGCCCCAGTCGAAACGCTCGGTGTCACCAGTGACAACGTAGTTGGCAAGGTTGGAGGACGGAGTCGTGATGCCGAGGCCATCGTTGCGGCCGGTGGCGGCGGACAGTGGCCAAGCCAGAACGCCGAGCGCGCCGACGATAGCGGCGGTGGCGTACACGTGCCAGGGCTTCTCAGCCAGGATATGCGCGAGACCGGTCTTGCGTGGCGCCAGAGTTACCGGGCGCGGGCCGGAGAATTCTTCGCGCAGGAAGCGGACGGCGAAGTATGCCGTGACGGCGCTCAGCGCGATGACCAGTGGCCAAATGCTAATGCCGAGAGAGGCATGAATGCTGGTCAGGCCGACGGTGCGGTCCTTCAGGGAATTCTGCAGGCCACCCAGGAAGCCAGTCTTCATAGCAGCAGCGGATAGGGCGTAAAAGACCAGTGCGATCCAAGAGCCGATCAGGCCCTCACCGGAGCGGTACCAGGTACCCGAGGCACAGCCACCGGCCAGGACGATACCCAGCCCGAAGATAACGCCACCGACGATAACGGCCACCGGTGCCAGTTCGTTGTATTCGGGAGTAATCACGCCGGCGCTGGTCAGTGCGGCCAGGCCGATGGCGTGGACGGAAATAACAATCAGCAAGGCGACGAAGCCGCGCCAGCTGCGCTGAGTGAAGATATCGCGCAGGAAACCGGTGACGCAGAAACGTCCTCGCTGCATAACAAAGCCGAGCACGGCGCCCAGCGCTAGTCCTGAGATGAGCATGAAAGTAGTTCTCCTAAGTTTTGTGGACAGACCTGTCTATCTGGTGTTTAGGAAACTACTTTATACGCAGAGAAAAGTCCAAGTTTATTGCGTTTTTGCAGGATAACCGCACCCCCCCACTAGACAGACCGAACCGTATATAACACTGTCGCCCAGGAAGGATTCACCACTCCGAGTTCCACTTTGTGGCAGTGTGGAAAGTTGTGAGTGTAAAAAGTTTCGCGATGACCCCGATACAGCGATTCCTTGTGCTGCGCTCCATAATCGATCTGCCTTTTACCCGGACATTCGCCATCGACGCGGAGCAGGTCGTCGAAATCTCCGGCGTCGCTCGACTCAGCGAGCTCAACGCCAAAAATGCCGTAATAATCGACAGCTTGCGTTCACTCGCCCACACCAACACACAGGACTTTTACGCCATCGATGATGCCGCCGAGGCGCTGGGCACCGCGCTTCGCATGGCAGTGTCTTCCAGGCAGCTACTGTGGCTCAGCTCGCTTCCCAAAAGCGACGTGGACAAGGTGCGCGCAATCCTCGGTGATGACCTGGTGCACGTGGTGGGCCCAGCACTGGCCGTCGACAAGCTCAACGACGACATCCTGGAGGTTCCCGACGCACTGAAGCGCCGCGGCGAACCGCTTGTTCCCATTGCACTCTCGCCGACTGCGCTAGTGCACGCGTGGGCACATGGCACGCATGAGCAGCAAAAACTGCTGGCGTACCTGCTCGAAGGCACCAACACATTGGTGATGGAGAGCAAAAATCTGCATGCGCTGCGCAAAGTCGGGGCGAACCTCATTGAACGCAACCTGATCTGGCGGCTGCTCTACAACCCCAAGGTGCTCGCGTATCTGGTGGTGCTGATTTACTCATCTCTGCGCGCGCTACCAGTAGTTTTTGTCCCCGGCTTCCACGGCAATGTCTGGGTGCTCTGGACTATCGACATCATCACGGCAATCCCCTACACCTGGGGAATTGTGGAGATGTTCACCGGCAGCTCATTCTGGCGCCGAATGCTGGGACTGCTGGTCACACTGGTGACTTTTATCTCGCCGTATGTCTATTTCTGGTTCAACGGCCGCGACTATCCCGTGTGGGTCACCGCATTCGTCATCGCCATGATCGTGGGCGCCTTCGCCGTCGAATTCATCCGCTGGCTACGCGACCGCCTCATCCACACAATCCTGCACCAACTGCCCGCCGCTACCGGCCGGTAAACGAGCGACGCACACCACCGACAATCAGCCACGCACCGGCGGCAACGTTGACGGCCACCATCGCATGGCTCACCGTCAGGCTTAACGACGCCGCTTTCGTCACAATTGCGATAAGCAGGCCTGTCGTGACAATCCAGACAAACGTTGCAGCAATGTTGCCCACCTTGCCGCGTTGCACGCGGAACGGGTGCGTGTAGTGCAGCGGTACCAGCGTCATTGTGCTGAAGATAACGATTGCGGCGATACACACTGCCATCGGCGCATTCCACACCCATAGCAGGACTGCCACAATATTCCACGCCGCCGGGAAGCCCACAAAGTAGTAGTCCCCAGACTTGGCGGCTTCGTTGGCATAACAGAACATCGAGGAGACCAACACTACGATGGCCAGGAGAATCGCCAGCGGACGTGGCCCCAGCGGCAGGTACATAACCATGAACGCTGCAGGAATGGCCGTCCACGTGAGGTAGTCGACAATATTGTCCACCACCGCACCGTTAAACCAGGGCACGACTTCCTTGATGTGGTGCTTACGCGCCATGTTGCCATCGACACCGTCGACGACAAGCGCGATACCCAGCCAGAGCCACATCCATTCCGGCTTGCCGTCGAGAAGCGCCACTACCGCCAGCGTTGCCCACACCAAACCGGTCAGCGTGAACCCGTGAACCGCCCAGGCGATAGCATGCTGCCTCCGCGTGAAGGTCTGGGGAGCAGCAGAACTGGCAATGTCAGAGCTAGTAGAAGCGTTCACGGCAGATGTCCTTTAGAGAACAAAATGCGCACAACTGCAAACCTTTATCGCAGTTGTGCGCAGAGTCGATTTTTTCAATCGGTGAGTATAACGGCCGATGGGTCGTTTTCCCGTATTTTTGCTCGGGCTTGTGCCGAGTTATTTAACGACGATCCTCAAACCAACCGGTAACAGCCGGTGCTGTGTTCTCGTAGACCAGCTTGGCTTCGGTGTACTCCTCCAGGCCGGTCGGGCCCAGCTCGCGACCAATACCGGACTGACCAAAGCCACCCCACTCGGCCTGTGGCAGGTAGGGGCCAAAGTCGTTGATCCAGACGGTACCGTGACGCAGCTCGCGGGAAACGCGCTCAGAAACCTCGCGGTTGGATGTCCACACCGCACCGGCCAGGCCATATTCGGTGTCGTTGCCAATCTCGATGGCCTCGTCAACCGTGGTGAAGGTCTCCACCGTCACCACCGGGCCAAAGGCTTCGTCGTGAACGCAGTCCATTTCGCGGGTGACCTGGTCAATCACGGTTGGGAGGTAGAAGTAGCCGTCGGCAAGCGAGGCGGAACCGTCAGCGGTGGCGCCGGTGGCAACCTCGCCGCCAACGCGCACGCGAGCGCCCTGCTCACGCGCCCGATCGACGTATGCCGCGACCTTATCCAGGTGCTGCTTCGAAATCAGCGCACCGGTCTCGGCCTTCTCATCGAGTGGACCGCCGAGCTGGATGTGCCCGGCGCGCTCAACCAGATCGTCGACGAACTTCTCGGCGATGGACTCCTCCACAATCAAACGAGCGCCCGCCGAGCAGACCTGACCGGAATGCAGGAACGCAGCATTGAGGGCATTGTCCAAAGCAGCTTCGTAGTCAGCGTCGGCGAAGATGATGTTCGGGTTCTTGCCGCCGAGCTCAAGTGCGACCTTCTTCACGGACTTGGCTGCTTCACCAGCAATAATCTTGCCAGTGGCAAGACCACCGGTGAAGGAGACCATGTCCACCTTCGGATGAGAGGACAGCGGTGCGCCCGCTTCGGCGCCAGCGCCGGTGATGAGGTTGGCAACGCCCGCCGGAACACCCAGGTCATCGATAACGTGCATGAGCAGGATAGCCGTGTGCGGAGTCAGCTCCGCCGGCTTCAACACAAAGGTATTGCCCGTGGCCAGGCACGGTGCGACCTTCCATGCGGTCTGCAGCAGTGGGTAGTTCCACGGCGTGATCAGGCCACAGACACCGACGGGTTCACGCACAATGCGCGCGACGACGGTCGGGTCATCCGCATCCACGAGACGACCGGCATCATTGCCTGCAAGCTTCCCGAAGTACTCAAAGCAGGCGATGATGTCATCCATATCGGCTGCCGCCTCTGGCAGGCGCTTACCGGTATCCATGGCCTCTGCCCAGGCAAATTCGTCCTTGCGCTGCCTGATGGCAGCACCGATGTCGAGTACCAACTTGCTGCGCTCAGCTGTGCTCCAGGATGCCCAGGAACCTTCCCCGGTACGTCGGAAAGCGGCGTCGGCGGCGGCGATGGCGCGCTCGGTGTCGGTCGCATCTGCTTCCGCAACTTCGGCGATGAAAGAGCCATCGGCCGGGCACTCGATAGTGCGAGTGTTGCCAGCGGCTGCAGCGGACCAGGTGCGGTCGATAAACAGCGTGGCCGCGCCTTCGTGGGATTTGGCGGTCTCGGGTGCGAGGGCCTTATCAGTAGTTGAAGGCTTAAAGGTCATTTAGGAATCCTCCTTGGCGTAGTCATCAGACCATTCGCGGACAGGTTCGGCATTATCGGACAGATCTGAGGTGCCCGGGAGATCAGACTGCATGTGCAAAAACTCCAAGTGCCGTTCGTAGAGGTCGAGGACGTCGGAAATCAGCTGCTCTTGGGTGTAGCCATAGACGTCGTAGCCGAGCGAACCGGTAAGCGTGAAGACCTCGAGGCGGTAGTAGTAAATATCAGCATCACTGTCCAGGTGTACCAGGCCAGCAAAAGACGGCGTCAAGTGTTCAACCGGATAGACCTGGTAGCGGAAGCTCATCTCCTCGCCGAATCCGACCTGCAGGTCAATCTGGTCGATGCCGACTTCTTCTGCTGGTTCACGGTGCAGCGTCACTTCACCGCCACGTTCCCTGATAGCATCTGCCACCTGTTCAAGTGCGGGCTGCACCACTCGGTCGAGGTAGCGCATGACTGGCTTCTTGCCCGGGAAGGACATGGAGCGGGCAAGTCGATTGCGCCAGTCACCCTGTTGGCCATCCACGGCGCGGCCCGACATCGCCCCGTGGAGGGCTCGACGTGTCGAATCCTGTTGCAACAGCTCCAGTCGCAGCGACTTAAACAGGCCATACATCACCAGATAGATGACAAAGGCAAACGGCAGACCCATCACAATCGTTGCCGACTGCAGCGTCGGAATACCACCGACATAGAGCATGGAGATGGTCAGCACACCGACCACGACAGCCCAGAAAATACGGGTCCACTTCTTACCGTCCTGCTGTGTGTCGGTGATCTTCGAAGTGAAGTTACTCATCACCAGTGCCGCCGAGTCCGCCGAGGTGATGTAGAGCAACAGGCCAATCAGAGATGCGACTGCAGCCACCATCATCGGCGCCGGGTACTGCTCCAGCAACAGGTAGAAGGCACGCTCCGGGTAATCCAGTGCAGTCTGGCCAAACTCCGAATCGCCATTGATGACCAGGTCCAGCGCCGAGTTACCGAACACCGACACCCACATCAGGACGAAGAGGAATGGAATGGTCAGCGTGCCGACGACAAACTGGCGCAGGCTACGGCCACGGGAAATACGGGCCAGGAACAAACCGACGAACGGTGCCCAGGCCACCCACCAAGCCCAGAAGAACAGGGTCCAGGAATTCAACCATTCCTGCGCTCCGGAGAACGCGTAGGTATCCATAGTCATGGATGGGAACTTGGAGACGTACTCGCCGACGTTCATCACCAGGGCGTCAAACAGGAACGCCGTGCGACCAGTGACCAGGATGTAGAGCATCAAGCAGATGGCCAGGCCAACGTTGAGCTCCGAGAGACGGCGAATCCCCTTGTCAACACCGGAAACCGCGGAGGCGATAGCCACCGATACAGCCACGACGATCAGAGCGATCTGCCAGGACGTACTCTCATCCACCCCGAACAGCACGCGCAGGCCGTAATTCAGCTGGACGACGCCGATACCCAGCGAAGTTGCGACACCGAAAACGGTACCGAGCATCGCTGCGATTTCGACCGCTTCACCAGCGGGGCCGTGGATGCGCTTGCCAATGATTGGGTAGAGCGCCGAGCGAATGGTCAGTGGCATGTTCAAGCGGTAAGCGAAGTAGCCGAATGCCATGCCCATCAGCGCGTAGAGCGCCCAACCGGTCACACCATAGTGGAAGAGCGTGAACACCACTGCCTGACGCGCGGCTTCGATGGTCTCCGCATCTCCGATCGGCGGGCCATAGTACTGTGCCACCGGCTCTGCTACCGAGAAGAAGAGCAGGTCAATGCCGATACCTGCGGCAAAGAGCATAGAGGCCCAAGAAAACAGGCCGAACTGAGGTTTGGCGTGATCGGGGCCGAGCTTAATCTGCCCCGTTCGCGAGATGGCGATGTAGAGCATGAAGAGCACTGCCACCGTCGCGGTCACGATATAGAACCAACCGAAGTTCTTCGATACCCAGGCGACAATGCCGGCTAGGGTGTCCGCTGCATTGTCCGGGGCAAAAATAGCCCACAGGGCAATGGCGAGAATACCAACGCCTGAAATAATAAATACAGGCCAGTTGACCTCAGGCTCAGAGGTCACACTCGCTTGCGCTTGTTGTGGAGGGACCGACTGCGATCGCTGCATTTCTTGCGACGATCCAGATTTTTCCTCCGTTACCTTCTCAGTTGGCGGAGTATCAGACATAGGAAAATCCTTCAGATTCGGGAACTAACCCAGCATACCTAGTTTGAATAATCCCTCAAGTCTTAGAATCGATTCAGAAGAATTCCTTAACCCCAATATCAACACCATTACCTGCATCTTTATCTATTTTTCACGGCGTTTAAAATCATTTCAACTGGAATTGAATGCCAATTGTATGCCATTCTATATATGTGAAGAGGATTTGAGATACGCCTCCGGCCACTTATTCTACTATCAATATATAGGCCCCGCCTTTAAATATCGCTTGAGGCTTATCGCAGTCCTTGAAAACCATTCCGATACACATCGGTACACAACCTACGGAGGTACACCAGAACATGGGAGCTTTCCCGGCTGTCTTCAACTTCGGTAAAAAGAATGGCAACACCACAGTCGAACACCGCGACGTCGTCATCGTTGGTGCGGGCTCTGCTGGCTCTGTGCTGGCTAACCGGCTGTCCGCAGACCACACTCAGCAGGTGCTCGTACTCGAGGCCGGCCGCATGGACTCCCTCTGGGATCTCTACATTCACATGCCTTCGGCATTCTCCTTCCCAATCGGTAACAAGTACTACGACTGGAAGTACGAATCCGAGCCGGAACCGGAGATGAACGGTCGCCGCATCTACCACGCCCGCGGCAAGGTCGTCGGCGGTTCCTCCTCCATCAACGGCCAGATCTACCAGCGCGGTAACCCCATGGACTACGACAAGTGGGGCGACACCAAGGGGCTGGAGAACTGGGGCTGGAACCACGTTCTGCCTTACTTCAAGCGCATGGAAAATGCGCTGGGCTCCGACAAGGATGACCCGCGCCGTGGCCACGACGGTCCGCTGCGCATGAAGCGCGGTCCGGCCGATTCTCCGCTGTTCAAGGCCTTCTTCAAGTCTGTCCAGCAGGCCGGCTACAACTACACCCCGGACGTCAACGGCTACCGCCAGGAGGGCTTCGGTCCCTTCGACGCGAACATCGACAAGGGCCGTCGCCTCTCCGCTGCCCGCGCATACCTGCACCCAGCCCTGCAGCGTCCAAATCTGGAGCTCCGCACCCGCGCAGAAGCCACCCGCATCCTCTTCGAGGGCACCAAGGCCGTCGGCATCGAGTACACCTGGAAGGGTCGTACACACCAGGTGCGAGCAGACAAGGTCATCCTCTGCGGTGGCGCTTTCAACTCTCCGCAGCTGCTCGAGGTCTCCGGCGTTGGCGATGAGAAGATTCTGAATGCCGCCGGAGTGAACGTCGTCAAGCACCTGCCTGGTGTCGGCGAAAACCTGCAGGACCACCTGGAGGTCTACATTCAGTACAACGCCACCCAGCCGGTGTCTTCACAGCCGTACCTGGAGAAGTGGCGTTGGCCGTTCATTGGCCTGTGGTGGCTGCTCACCCACAAGGGCCCGGTGGCAACGTCGCACTTCGAGGGTGGCGGTTTCGCGCGCTCCAACGACAACGAGCCCTACCCGAACCTGATGTTCCACTTCCTGCCGCTGGCCATGCGTTACGACGGCACGAAGATCGATAGCCCGCACGGTTTCCAGTTCCACGTTGGTCCGATGTACTCGGATGCCCGTGGCCATGTCCACATCACCTCCTCGGACATCAAGGTCAAGCCGTCGATCCTGTTCAACTACCTGTCCACTGATCAGGACCGCCGTGAATGGGTCGAGGCTGTGAAGGTCTCCCGTAAGCTGCTGGACACTCCGGCAATGAAGGAGTACACCGACGGCGAGATTTCCCCGGGTGCAGATGTGCAGACCGACGAGGAAATCCTCGAGTGGGTCCGCAAGGATGCCGAGACCGCACTGCACCCATCCTGCACCTGCAAGATGGGCCCGGCCTCCGACGAGATGGCCGTGGTCGATCCGGAGACCATGCAGGTCCACGGCACCGAGGGCCTCTACGTGGTTGACGCTTCGGTCATGCCGGGCATCACCAACGGCAATATCTACGCACCGACCATGATGATTGCCGAAAAGGCCGCTGACCTCATCGCCGGCAAGACCCCGCTGGCACCGCAGGACATTCCGTTCTACCGCGCTGGCCAGGGTATGCCGCTGGATCCGCCGGAGAGCAACAAGTAGTTCTTGAGCTCTTGAGGCGGTAGCGCGGCGCCTATTGCGCAACGCCGTACGTCGGCACCGGCCGGGTTCTCCCACGCGGGGGAATCCGGCCTTAGTGTTACTCTCGCCCTATGAGCAGTACGACCCCGAAATCTCCCGAAAGCCTCCGACGCTCATCAATCATTCTGGCACCGATGGCCGGTGGCCCATCCACGCCCGAACTCGTCGCTGCCGTTTCCAATGCTGGCGGGCTTGGCACCCTTGCCGCCGGCTATCTCACTGTCGAAAAGCTCACTGAACAGGCACAGCAGACGTGCACACTGCTTGACGACGGCAAAGGTTTCGGCATCAACCTCTTCTGCCCCAACACGGCTGACGCCGGTGTCGGAACCTCAGAGGAGGAACTTGCTCAGTGGACCGCTTTTCGTAATCGTCTGGCGCCGGCTGCTGCCCACTTCGACATCGATTTGCCTGACACTCCGACCTGGTCAGATGACTATTTCCTGGCAAAAGCGGAGGCAATTTTGGCGGAAGATTTTCTGCCCAACCCCGATGCGCTGGAGTTCGTCTCCTTCACTTTTGGCTACCCAGATAAAGAGGTCATTGCTCAGGTAAAGGAATCTGGCCGCAGCGTGGTGCTCAATGCGACCTCAATTGAGGGCGTACGAGCGGCAGCTGCAGCTGGCGCTGATCGCATTGTCCTGCAAGGACTAGCTGCGGGTGGGCACCGCGCATTTGTGGAGGGGAAGGATTCGTCCGACAGCATTGGGGCCTCTGTAGAAGAGCTTGCCCAAGCAGTCACCGAAGCATGCGCAGTGACCGATGTACCTATCATCGCCGCTGGTGGGGTGGGTAACCGAGAGGACGTCGTCAAGCTTATGGAAGCCGGCGCGGTGGCTGTGCAAGTTGGCACACGGTTCCTCACCACCGCGGAGGCGGGTACGAAGGAGACGCACCGACGGGCACTGCGTGATTTGGTGGAGCGTGCCACCGTTTTGACTCACGTCTTTTCCGGTAAGCCTGCGCGTGCCATCGAGAACACGTTTACTCGGGAGTTTTCTAGGGTCGCGCCGGAGCTTTACCCGCAACTGCACTACTTGACCACACCGATTCGCGGCGCGGCGAATAAGGCCGGTGATCCTGAATATCTCAACTTATGGGCAGGTATTGCTTTTTCTCAGTGCGAGAACCAAACTGCGGGCGATGTTGTTGCGGAGCTTTCCGGCTCAGCCGAGTAATACGAAGTCACCGAAGCCACAAACAGCACAATGACCAGCCCCGGACATATTTCGCGGCTGGTCATTCGGTTTTATTTGTGACGACGGCTTTTATGGCGACGGCGCGGTTGTGGCGCTAAGCGTCTAGCAGCCAATCGTTCGGGCTGAACAGCTCGAAGTGAACGTTATCGCGAGCAACACCGCGATCGGCGAGCTGCTGGCGAATAGCCTGCAGGAAGCCATTGCCACCACAGAGGTAGTACTGAGCGCCCTCCGGCAGCTCCGTATCCGCCAGATTCATCAAATCCGGCTCGTACCACACCTGCTGGCGAGCATTGGCCAATGCGGCGACAGCATTGTTGCGCTCTGCGCGCAGGGCATCTGCGGTTTCTGCGCGGTCCGCGTGGAGAACGACGACATCACGCTTGGAATCGGCAGCCACCAGGGCATCCAGCATGCCGATCATCGGAGTTGCGCCAATACCTGCGGAAATGAGCACCACCGGGTCATCGGACTTGGTGTCCAACACCAGGTCGCCTGCAGGCAGAGAGATCTCGATGGCATCGCCCGGCTGCACCTTTTCCCACAGCTGTGTGGAAACTTCGCCAGCCGGCAGGTCCTCAGAGGCATCGACACGACGAACCGCGAATGTCAGAACACCTTCCTTGCCGCCGACCAGAGAGTATTGACGTAGCTGGCCGGCGCCGTCCGGCATGGTCTGACGCACGGAGATGTACTGTCCCGGGAGGTAGGAAACGGGGGTTTCGCCGTCAAGCTTGACGGAGAATACTGCGACATCATCACCGCGCTCTTCGCGAGAGACGACGTGAGCGGCGCGGAAAACATCACCTGCTTCGACACCGAGGTCGTCATAGAGCCCCTTCTCGAAGTTGATGAGAACACGCTGCATCTCCAGGTAGACGGCATCCCATGCGTCGCGGACAGCTCCCTGAAAGACCTCTGGGGTGAGGATTTCCTCGATGGCATCGAAGAAGTGCTTGTGCACGATTGGGTACTGCTCCGGCTTGATACCAACGGAAATGTGCTTGTGGCCGATGCGGGAAAGCAGTTCCTCCGGGGCAGGAGCGTCTGGGTCGACCAGGGTAGCTGCGAAGGTAGCGACGGATGCCGCCAGCGCCTTCTGCTGAGCCCCCTGCTTCTGGTTGCCGCGGTTAAAGGTATCGGCAATGAGTTCGGGGTGAGCAGCGAACATCCGGTTGTAGAAGTTCGGCGTGATTTTCTCGATGTTGGCACCGACGACGGGCAGGGTTTGGGTGACGACTTCGGCCTGCTCTGGAGTCAGACCGTTCTTGTTGACATTCAGGTTTGGCATGACTTCACACTATCACTATATTGCGCATTTTGTTTGCGCAATATAGTTTGTTGGCGCCAAAATTAGTCTTTGCAGTTGCGAATCAACCGCTTTTAGCTGCAGAAACGGCGCCACCGAAAGTTTTGACAGACAGGCTTCGACAGCACCACTCTCAGCTCTTTTCGAATCGAAATCAGGCCTTCAGCTCTACGCCTAAACCGGACGAATATTCAGCCGAGAACCCTCGGGCGCGCTAGCTCCCTCGGGAGTATCACCATCCGCACCATCAACCGGCTTGGCGGGAATGAGATCCGCAATCAACACCGGATCCAGTGCGGCGAAGAACGCCTCCTGCGCAGCCGCTAACTTGCCACGCAACAGGCACGTCGGCAGTAATGGGCAGTCAGTGCCGACACAATCGACGACCTCGTTGTTTTCCAGAGTGCGCAGCAGCTTGCCGACGGATTTTTCCGTAGCCGACTCGCGCAGATAGATGCCACCATTGCGCCCCTTGACCGCTTCCAAGAAGCCGAGCTCCACAAGTCGCGAGACGACCTTGGAAACATGCGCGCGAGACGCATTGAGAGACTCCGCCACCTCAGCAGCGGTGTACTTCCGTCCCGGCTCCCCCATCGCCATCAAAGTGATGACACGCAGGCTCAAATCAGAGAAAAGCGTTAATTGCATTGCGTGTCACCCTTCATCGTTGTACTGCACAAACCACCCCCTTGCCAGCCACTTCGGGCAACAAGGGGGTGGTTCTATGTTCTAGCTTTTAGCAAGGCTAGCTAGCAAGATCTTAGTCCTGCAGGCTCTTCTCGATACGAGCCTTCAGAGCCTCGAACTCGTCCCAGACTTCCTGCGGAACGCGGTCGCCGAGGAACTTCAGCCACTCCTCGTTGTCCGGCAGGTCACCCTGCCACTTAGCAGCCGGTGCCTTCAGGGCTTCCTTGACATCTTCAAAGTCGATGTCCAGGCCAGTCAGGTCCAGGTCCTCTGCCTTAGCGGTGTGACCAACAACGGTCTCCTTGGCGCCAACACGGCCCTCAATGCGGTCGATGATCCACTTGAGAACGCGAGAGTTGTCACCGAAGCCCGGCCACAGGAAGCGGCCGTCTTCGCCGCGGCGGAACCAGTTGACCAGGAAGACCTCTGGCATCTTGTCGCCGCCCTTGACACCCATGTCAATCCAGTGCTGCAGGTAGTCACCGACGTTGTAGCCAATGAACGGCAGCATTGCCATCGGGTCATGGCGCAGGGAACCGACCTTGGCCTCAGCGGAAGCAGCGGTCTGGCCGGAAGCCAGGGTTGCACCGATGAAGGTTGCGTGGTTCCAGGACAGTGCCTGGGTCACCAGCGGCACAGTGTCCGGGCGGCGACCACCGAACAGGATGGCGTCGATCGGGACACCCTGCGGATCGTCGTACTCCGGTGCGGCGACCGGGCACTGCGAAATCGGGGTGCAGTAACGGGAGTTCGGGTGCGAGGACAGCTCGTCGGAATCCGGAGTCCAGTCATTGCCCTTCCAGTCAATGAGGTGCTCCGGCTTGCCTTCCATGCCTTCCCACCAGACGTCACCATCGTCGGTCAGCGCGACGTTGGTGAACAGGGTGTTACCGGCCTCCATGGTCTTCATGGCGTTCGGGTTGGAGGAGTAGTTGGTGCCCGGTGCAACACCGAAGAAGCCGTTCTCCGGGTTGACAGCGTACAGGCGACCGTCCTCACCGAACTTCAGCCATGCAATGTCGTCGCCGACGACCTCGGCCTTCCAGCCCTCGATGGTCGGAGTCAGCATAGCCAGGTTGGTCTTACCACATGCAGACGGGAATGCAGCGGCGATGTGGTAGGTCTTGCCCTCCGGATTAGTGAGCTTCAGGATGAGCATGTGCTCAGCCATCCAGCCCTCTTCCTTGGCCATGACCGAAGCGATACGCAGTGCGTAGCACTTCTTGGCCAGGATGGCGTTTCCGCCGTAGCCGGAACCGTAGGACCAAATCTCCTTGGTCTCCGGGAACTGGGTGATGTACTTCTCATCGTTGCACGGCCATGCAACGTCCTCCTGGCCCTCCTCCAGCGGAGCGCCAACGGAGTGCAGAGCGTGGACGAAGTCTCCGTCCGGGCCAATCTTGTCCAGGGCATCCTGACCCATGCGGGTCATGATTCGCATAGAGAGAACCACGTACTCCGAGTCGGTCAGCTGAACACCCAGCTTCGGCTCCGGGTCGGTGATCGGACCCATGCAGAACGGAACGACGAACATGGTGCGGCCCTTCATGGAACCGCGGTAGTGCTCGGTCATTTCCTTCTTCAGCTCGACCGGATCCGCCCAGTTGTTGGTCGGGCCAGCGTCCTCTTCCTTTTCAGAAGCGATGAACGTGCGGGACTCCACACGAGCAACGTCCTTCGGGTTAGAGCGGGCAAGGAAAGAGTTCGGGCGCTTTTCCTCATTCAGCTTGATAAGAGTTCCCTTATCAACCAGGTCCTGGGTAAGGCGGTTCCACTCTTCTTCCGAGCCATCAGCAAAGACAACCTTGTCTGGCTGGGTCAGTTCTACGACCTCAGCAATCCAGCGCAGCAGTTCGGCGTTCTCGGTCGGGGCCTGGCCCTCGAGACCAGGAATAGAAGGTGCGGACATCAGTTCTCCTGACTCATTGATTCGCGTCTTAATTTAAGGCTACCGGGGGATACCGAAAGTTGCCGGGCCCCACATCGACAATCGGCTTGTTCCCGCATTTGCAAGCCGTTACATCACAGCTTTACAACAAATAATTTTCCTCGCCCCATTCTTGCGACCTGTTCATTTACGGCCATAACCAGTGAATAAGGCCAGCCTCACCACATAAATTTACAACCATTAACCCTTTGGGTGCAGTTACCCCCATTTGTAAGCAACCGAGACACGGGTACCCCCGCGCACCGTGGTTCCAAAGTCGTTAGTCCCAGCTGCCCCGAGCGGATTGCTCCCATGAGTACGCATCCCACTTCCCCGCGGCTGATGCCGGTTCCACTGCTGCTTCGCCCATCGCGTCAGCAGCCCTCACATCATCACTGCTCCAAGACTCCCAAGTGCCGTCAAAACGGACCGTCGTAACGTGATCCACCGTGCCGTCACCGTCCAGATCTGAATAGATTGACAACCCGGAATCGTCGGCAAGCGTAATTGACCCCTCGTCGTCGCCGAGGTCGTAGAGCTGCCCATCGACCTCCACAACCAGCCCGGCGCCACCAACGTCCACCGACTGCCCATCAATCGGTGTCGCCGCCTCCAAACCACACGGCGTAGCGGGCGAACGCGCCTCCACCCCGCCATCGGACGCGGGTTGATCGGAAAAGTACTGCAGTAAAGAAAACTCATCCATCGTGATATCCCCCTATTTCTCTTCGCTGTCACAGCTATCGTGCAGGCGTTCCGGTGTACTCCGCCAGCTGCTCTATTCGCCATCCCGGCCCCCGCGCACCAATGGCTTCGCGCACCGTCATCTCCACGGACTGTGTCCATTTTCGCCGCAGATGGGCAAGATAATTTGCCCGCCACTGCGCGGTGCGTTGGCGTGCGTTACGACGAATCGTTGCACCCACCGCCGCCACCGCAACACCGAGGCCTATTGCAAGTGCGACCAGCTGCGCCGCAAGCGTCGGCACCCCAATCCACATCAGCAATCCGTGGACGATCCGCACTGCGCCGACCGCCACGCCAAGCGATGCCACCGCCACCAGAGCGTCCATGGCATAACTGGGGCGAGCTGGGCTTGCTGGAGCGGGCACTGAGACTTCCACACGAAGACCCAATTCGTCGCCACACCGCTGTTGCAGCCGCGTCGCTGCGACCTCGGCACGACCCTGAAGTTCCGCCTGATCACCTGCGGGGCCGTCAGCCACTTCCTGGAGTGCATCCCGCACCGCGCTCTCAGCTGCCAACTGCATCTTCCGCTGCAATCGCGCCGCCGCCCCGGCTCCGCGCGATCGCTCCTGTGCCAGCTGAGCTCGCACATTTCGAGCCCGGCGCGCACTCAGTGTTTCCCCCGAGTTTCTGGGCGGGCCTTCTGCCAGCAGAACCAGGGTTCTGGCCATCCTCTCGTCCAGCGCTCCCATCGGGATTGTGCTGTCGATTTCCTGACGCCAGGCCTCGACATACTCACCATTGCCAATCAGGCCAACTGCAACGCGACCGGTGGCCTGGCTAATTGCTGCAACCGTGCTGACGCACTCCCGCGTGGGCTGCACCTCGCTGTCTGCAACATAGAGCACGACGGCGCTGCGTTTATCCACAAACTCCAGCCGACGTGGCGGCATCGCAGTGTCAACGATCTGCGAGAGGTCCGCGCGGTCCGCTGCATCCCCAGCTTTGGTGACAAGGAGCGGTGGCTGCTCAGACCCCTCCGCCGAGACCGGGCGTGGCTCAACTACGTCCGGTGTTGCCATAGCAACTCCTCCAGGCTGTCTCTAGCCGCGGGAAAGGCTGCCGCGATCTCAGTCAACTGCACTGCGAGTAGCCCGTCATCATCGCGTGATTCGTCTTCCGCACCGTAGCGTTCAGCAATCTTCCGCAACGCGGAGCTGAACAAAAAAGTGTGTTCAGCTGTCTCGTTTGTGGAGATGTCGCAATACTCGTCGGCAAGCGAATGGCGAATCGGTTGTTGCTCGATGACCAGCGCGACAGGGGCGGGCAGCTTGTCGGCCAGCTCCGCGTGACATTGCGAAAATGCCTCGCGCACAGCGGTTTCGCGCACGCCCCTGCGCAATCGCGCGCAGATTATCGGTGGCCGTTTCTCGCGCTCAAGCGCCTTGGCGACGCACACCTCCGCGCCGCTCGTGTTAGCGGTGTCCGAGTGCGCGGCCTGCCGTGATGACAGCCAGTCCACCACGGCAGCGCGCAACGACGACGATGTAGATCCCGTTGACGGCTGTGTTGTTTCCGTGACATCAGTTGCGGAAATAAGGTCCATTCGGCCTAGTCCCCTCCCATAAAGCCCCTGCGTGGTTTAGTTAAAACCTGCGTAACCCCCATACGGCCCGTGAGCCAGATTCCGCGCCCTGAAACGCTGCGCTAGGCAGACCCCAAGCGCCGCTTCAACCAACAAATAAGCGCGGCTTCGCGTTCAGCCTACAGCGGACCGCGGATTCGGCAAGTCGACAAAACAACTTTCCCCGCCGTGCCGCCTATTCAGGACGACGCGGCATCGTCAACCGGCGTGAAACCGCCAGGACAACAACAAAAATCCTAGGGGCAATGATTGGATAGTTGGCCGATGTCGTGGACAATAGGGAACGTGACTACTTCTGATTTTTCTGAAAATATCGAACAGCCTGCGGTTTCGCAGGAATCCGAACCATTGCCAACTCGCGCAGACGAGCAGGCGGAACAACCGCATGAGCGCCAGCCGAAAAAGGGCGAATTGCCTGCAGGTCGTCCGGAAAAGACCCAATTCGACGATGGTCTTGACTACCCGCGCATCGGCAATCTGTCCTTCCGCCGTGGCACTTTGACTCCCAACCAGGAAAAGATCTGGGAAGACAACTGGGACACGTACGGCAAGGTCCTCTCCGACGAAGTCATTGACGTGGAGGAATGGTTCGGTCGCAAGGGACCGACCATCGTCGAGATTGGCTGCGGCACCGGCACGTCCACCGTGGCAATGGCTCCGCAGGAACCGGACCACAACATCATCGCCGTTGAGCTTTACCGCCCTGGCCTGGCGAAACTGCTCTCTGCCACCGTGCGCAATGAGGTGTCGAACATCCGCATGGTCCGCGGCGACGGCGTCGAGGTTTTGCAGCGCATGATCGAGCCGGAGTCGCTGGCCGGCGTGCGCCTGTTCTTCCCGGACCCGTGGCCGAAGGCACGCCACCACAAGCGCCGCATTGTGCAGTCCGGCACGTTGCGCCTGATTTCTTCGCGTCTGAAGCCCGGCGGCATTTTCCACGCTGCCACCGACCACGCGGACTACGCGGAATGGATTGAGGAACTCCGCGAGGTCGAGCCGACGCTCGAGCCCATCGCCTGGCCGTGGCCGGAATCCCCCATGCTTCTCGACCGACCGACGACCAAGTTCGAAGCCCGCGGCCTGAACCTCGACCACGACATCCACGAGTTCATCTGGCGCAAGAAAGAGGCATAGGAACATGAGCACTACCCAAAACACCTCTGCCAGCTACAACACCACCGAGACGCACCCCACCGCACTGCTCGTATGGGACGCCCCGAACTTGGACATGGGGCTCGGCGCTATCCTTGGATCCCGCCCGACCGCCGCACACCGTCCGCGCTTCGACGCCGTGGGCAAATGGCTTATCGACGAAGCCGAGCGCGTATCCAAGAAAATCGGCTCCGATGTCCTCCCCGAAGCCACGGTCTTCACCAACGTCAACCCGGGCTCTGCGGAGATTGTCCGCCCCTGGGTCGAGGCCCTGCGCAATGTCGGTTTCGCGGTCTTCGCAAAGCCGAAGATCGAAGAGGACACCGACGTTGACCCCGACATGATTGCGCACATCCAACGGCGTTACGACGAGGGCGTGTTGCGCAGCGTCGTCGTTGCGTCCGCCGATGGCCAGAACTTCCAGGAGCTGCTGGAAAAGCTCGCCTCCGAAGGGATTCCGGTAACCGTCATCGGTTTTCACGAGCATGCTTCCTGGGCGCTGACCTCCGATGCGATTCGCTTCGTTGACCTGGAGGAAATCAAGGGCGTCTTCCGCGAGCCGCTACCGCGTATCGATCTCGACCGCCTGCCTGATGACGGTGCGTGGCTGCAGCCGTTCCGTCCGCTCACGTCGTTGCTCAAGGAGCGCGACGGCAAGAACGACGACTAGGGAGACCACCGCGGCGACGTCTAGGGAGACGAACAGGAAGACGAACAGGCTTCTTATTTATGTCACGACTTAAAAAAGTCCTCAAAACCGGCAATTCGAGCTGGCTACGATCGATAATCCTCGTGGCCCTCGTGATTGCCGGTATCGTCCTGACGGTAAGAAACTGGGACAGCGTCGTCCAGGGGCTCCAAATCCTTGCGGATGTCGACGCTAAGTGGCTGTTCATCGCCATTTTTTCCGTGGCTTTTTCGCTCTACGCGATGGCGGAAGTGATGCGTCTGCTGTTGCGAGCTGGAGGCGTAAAAGCAGCCACTCGCCGTAGCACCAATGCGCTAACCCTCGCATCCAACGCGTGGGCGGTCACCGTTCCCGGTGGTGCTGCTTTTTCCACGGCGCTGCAGATTAAGCGCATGATGCAGTGGGGCGCATCCGCGGTCCTTGTCAGCTGGTTCGTGCTTTTTTCGGGCGCGTTGTCGTTTTTAGGTCTGGCATTTCTGGGGCTTGGCAGCCTCTTCTTCGTCGGACAGGGTGGCACGACCGCAGTGCTCATCGCTATGGCAATTGCGGTGTTACTGGCCACCATTTTGCTGTGGCGGATTTCGCAGAACCCGGCTTTTCTCAACAAGACAGGCGCGTGGTGTCTGCGTGTCTTTAACAAGATTCGAAAGAAGCCCGCGGACACCGATGTCGACCGACTTGAAGAGTCCGTCAAACAGCTGACCAGCGTGAAGTTGCCCGTGCAAACTTTGGCTCTTTCCTTCACCTGGTCCTTTATCAACTGGGTCGCGGAAATTGTCTGTCTCTACGCCGCCATCCGTGCCGTTGGTGTCGATGACATCTCCGCTACGAAGGTGCTGCTGGCTTTCGTAACCGGCAAGCTCGCAGGTTTCATCCAGGCCACACCGGGCGGCATCGGCACTGTCGAGGCCGCTTTGACCGCGGCTCTCATCGCAGGCGGCACCACCGGCGCCGAGGCCTTTGCAGCGGTGCTGGTCTATCGCATCGTTTCCTTCGTCCTGGTGGCAATTGTGGGCTGGATTATCTACGCCCTCGGCTTCGACCACAAGGATCAGCCCGAGCATCAGCCAGTCGCTGACCGCTAATGGCTTCCTCGCCGCTGGTCGCTGGTCCCCCACCAATCTGAGGGGTCGCTAGACTAAGAAGCATGAACACACGCGTATCGACGTTCTTGATTGACATCCTCGCCATCTTTATTTTCGCCGTGTTAGCGCGCCTGGCTCACAACACTCCCGAGGATTCTTTTACCTTCATCAATATCCTCGATACCTGGTGGCCGTTCGCATTCGGTGTCCTCCTGGGCACCGCGCTGATTAAGAACGAGCCGAACCCGCGTGCAGTGAGTTCAGGCGCAATTGTGTGGCTCGGCACTGTCGTCGTCGGCCTAGCTGTGTGGGCCACCCGCAATTCGGCAGTCCCGCACTGGTCCTTCATTCTGGTTGCCTCAGTCATGAGCGCCTTGCTGCTGCTGGGTTGGCGAGCAGCGTCGAATGCGGTTGCTCGTAAGTCTCTGGACTAAGCCTTCGGCCCCATCCCTAGCCCTTCGGTTTAGTTCACTGACTAAATCTGGTTTTTAATTTTTGCACTCCGCCTCGATAATTGAAGAATGGACAAATCTTCTGACGAGGCTCTCGGCAATCAACCAACTGCTGAGACCCAACGAACTCATAACCCCGCAGGGTCCAGCGAAGACCGTACCTTCATGGGCCAACCGTGGGGTCTCGCCAACCTCTTCGGCATCGAAATGTGGGAGCGCTTCAGCTTCTACGGCATGCAGGCCATCCTGGCTTTCTACATGTACTACGAGACCACTCAGGGCGGTCTCGGCCTGGACAAGGGTGCTGCTACCTCCATCGTCGGTGCTTACGGCGGTCTTGTCTACATGGCCGCACTCGTTGCCTCTCTGGTTGCCGACCGTATCCTTGGCTCGGAGCGGACACTGTTCTACTCCGCCATCCTGGTCATGTTTGGCCACATCTCCTTGGCATTCATCCCTGGCGTGATTGGCCTGGCTATTGGCCTTGTCTCCATCGCAATCGGCTCCGGCGGTGTGAAGACCAACGCACAGGTCGTGCTGGGTCAGCTCTACGCCAAGGACGACCCGCGTCGTGACGCCGGCTTCTCCATCTTCTACATGGGCGTCAATATCGGTGCCCTGTTCGGCCCACTGCTCACCGGCTGGATTTGGGGAATGAAGGGCTTCCACTGGGGCTTCGGCCTGGCCGCTATCGGTATGGCTGCCGGTCTGATTCAGTACATCCTGATGCGCAAGTCCACCATCGCCGAGGCTGGCCATGAGATTCCGAACCCGCTGCCGAAGAAGCAGTACCCGGTATGGATTGGCATCGCAGTGGTCATCACTGTTGTCTCGGTTACGCTGGTTTCCACCGGAATTGTTCCGGTCACGACTCTTTCCACTGTGGTCACGGTGATTGCACTGATCGCCGCTGTGGTGCTGTGGTGGCAGATGTACTCCTCGCCACTTACGACGAAATCGGAGAAGACTCGCCTGGTCGGTTTCATCCCGATGTTCGTCTCAGGCGTGCTGTTCTTCGGTATCTTCCAGCAGCAGTTCACGGTGCTGGCCATCTACTCGGACATCCGCCTCGACCGCGAGATCTTCGGTTGGGAAATGTCCCCGGCCTGGATTAACTCGATCAACCCGATCTTCATCATCGCCTTCTCGATGGTCTTTGCAGCCGCCTGGTCCAAGCTTGGTGACCGCCAGTGGTCCACCCCAGTGAAGTTCGGTGTCGCCAACATCATCATCGGTATCTCGCTGTTCTTCTTCATCCCATTCTCCGGTGGCGGTGAGAACTCCACTCCGCTGTATGCGATTATCTGGATTCTCTTCCTGTTCACCATGGGTGAGCTCATGCTGAGCCCGGTCGGCAACGCCCTTGCTACCAAGGTCGCTCCGGCAGCATTCCCGTCGCGCATGATGGCCGTCTGGCTGATGGCAGTCGCTATGGGTACTTCACTGGCAGGCACCCTGGCCGGCTTCTACAACTATGAGGATGCCGCTGCTGAGAACACCTTCTTCATCACCCTGGGTATCGCCTCGGTTGTCCTGGGCTTGATTCTGCTCGCACTGCGCAAGTGGATTGTCAAGGAGTTCGTCGACGTCCGATAGGGCCGTAGGGCCGGATCCGTAAGGCTGGCCCCCGCTCTGGCACAGCCCACGCCCACGCCCACGCCCCTCCCCCTCCTCCCCACTTCACGACACCTATGTCACCTCATGCCGCCTCCACAGATGGCACGAGGTGACATAGGTGTCGTGAAGTGTTTTTTGGGTGGCTCTGAACATGCTTCGCTACAAACCTGCCACCAGCACAACCGCCATCCACAAGTTTTCCCCGCCTCCCCACCGGCTAAAATTGAGGCCATGTTTGCCATCATTACCGTCACCGGCGAGGATCACACCGGCATCATCGCCGCCGTCACCACTGCTCTGGCGGAGCAGGACGTCAACATCGTCGATGTTTCCCAGACCCTCATGGATAAATGGTTCACCATGATCCTGCGGGTGGAGTTCAACGAGAAGGCCACCCCCATCAGCACGCTGCAGGGTTACATGGATTCCGTCGGCAAGCGGGAGGGGCTTGTCATTCGAATCCAGTCTGAGGCGCTGTTCAACGCCGTCAACGAGATTTAAAGGGCGCGACCAGGATGGATTTCAACTTCGCGCAATCTAAGTTCCTCGACACCATTGACATGATCGAGAAGTACCGTCTGGATATCCGGACGGTCACCATGGGGATTTCCCTGCTCGAGTGCTCTCGCTCTGAAATGGAAGCCACCGCACAGGCGGTGTATGACCGCGTGACCAGGCAGGCCGCTCGCCTCGTGGAGGTCTGTGAGGGTATCGAGGCGGAGCTGGGCATTCCGATTGTCAATAAGCGCATCTCCGTCACACCAGTTTCTCTCATCACGGCCGGTTGCGAAGGCGATCCCACGGTGGTTGCCAAGGCGCTCGACCGCGCCGCCCGCGATTCTGGCGTGAACTTCCTCGGCGGCTACTCGGCGCTCATCGAAAAGGGTGCGACGACCAGCGAGAAGCGGCTCATCGACTCCATTCCCCACGCTCTGAGCGAGACCGAATTGGTGTGCAGCTCGGTCAACGTTGCGTCGTCACGCGCGGGCATCAACATGGATGCAGTGCGTCGCATGGGCGAGGTAGTGAAGGAAGCCGCGGCGCAAACCGCTGACCGCAGCTCGATTGCCTGCGCCAAACTGGTGGTTTTCGCCAATGCGGTGGGCGACAATCCGTTCATGGCCGGCGCATTCCACGGCGTCGGGGAACCCGATTGTGTCGTGTCCGTCGGCGTTTCGGGTCCGGGTGTGGTCGATCGCGCGCTCGGCGATCTGCAGGGCGCCAGCTTCAACGAAGTCGCCGAGGAGATTAAGAAGGCGGCGTTCAAGATCACACGTACGGGTCAGCTGGTCGGCACGATGGCGTCGGAGCGCCTGGGCGTGCCTTTTGGCATCGTGGATCTCTCGCTCGCGCCGACCGCTGAGATGGGTGACTCCGTCGCTCACATCCTCGAGCACATGGGGTTGGAGCAGGTCGGTACGCACGGCACCACTGCCGCGCTCGCGCTGCTTAACGACGCCGTCAAGAAAGGCGGCCTGATGGCTTGTTCACGCGTCGGTGGACTGTCCGGGTCGTTCATTCCGGTCTCTGAGGACAAGGGCATGATTGATGCTGTTCGCGCGGGGTCGATCAGCATGGACAAGCTGGAGGCGATGACCTCTATCTGCTCGGTGGGCTTCGACATGATTGCAATTCCTGGTGACACGCCTGCGACCACGATTTCCGGCATGATTGCCGACGAGGCCGCCATCGGTGTGATGAACCACAAAACCACCGCCGCCCGCCTCATTCCGGTGCCGGGTACCAAGCCGGGCGATGAGGTGAACTTCGGTGGTCTGCTCGGATATGCGCCGGTTATTGATGTCAATGCCAAGGGCAATGCCGAGTTCATTGCCCGTGGCGGCTACATCCCCGCCCCGGTGCACGGGTTCAGGAACTAGCGGCTTCGGACGAGGCTCCTACGATTGCAGGCGGCACCCATTAGCGTCATAGGCGTAGGAGCCACTACCGACGAGAATCAAAATGAACTCGATAAATGCCCAAATGCTGACGCCGATGATTAGGAAGAATCCGACCAGAAGGATAGCCGTAATCCAGCCGAATACCGTCAGTGCTAGTTGAATAGCACCACGCGAGTTGTGCCCCAGGTAGAAGTTGTGAACACCGAGGGTACCCAGGAAGAAGGCAAGCAGAGCCGCTGCAATCTTGGACTTATCCGAGACAGGGGAACCTGCGCCCCCGTAGCCCTGGTGCGGGTTCGGGCCACCGAAGCCAGCGGAATACGCCGGCGCCTGCTGGTTTGGGTAACCACTCTGATACGGGTTCGAGTACCCGTTGTGGAAATTGTGCTGGCTCGGGTCCTGATAGCCCTGCCCCATGTTCGGCTGCTGCTGTGGGTACGGATCCGAGTACGGCATACCGGAGCTGTAAGCACCCGAGCTGTCGGCGAACTTTCCCCGGGACCTCGGCATACCGTCTTCGTCGAAATCTCCATATGGGTTTGTCGGATTCGTCATTGCACCCTACCTTTTCGCCTAGATTTCCCCGGTCATGAACAGCAGTTCCTTGGGCGATAATAACCGGTTCCGTCAGACTGCTTCCTGCAACTTTGTCAATTTCTTTCGAAATTTTAGCGAAACTGTTGTTTTGGAACATTAAACACCAGTTCTTGAGCAAGATTCTAACAGCAAGTACCCGTCGAGGTCGGGCTCGTCTCGCACATTTTTGAGCTGCCTCTACCGTCGCGCCAGCGATTGTTCAATCAGTTCGCGAGTCCAGCCCTCAGTCCAGGCCAGCGGAGTCGTACCCGGGATTGCTACGTCATTCGTGGCGTAGGTCGCATGCGCTCCTGCGCCGGCAATCATCTCCTGCGCTCGCGCAATCGCATCAGCCACTGCCGGAGGAACATCACAGAAGGAATCCGATGGCACGCAGACATTCTGGACCTTGTCATTAAGAGGCCCAAAGCCGTCTCGTGGACCGCGCATCGTTGCGCCCGGAACCACAGCCTGCACAATGCCGCCAAGCGGCTGCAACGACAGCTCGACACCCACACCAGCCAGCGGAACGCCCTGGTTCACGCCCTGATTGGGGTCACGCCGCGGGTCGCCCAACAGAGCCACGCCCGCGATGCGCTCGGCCGGAACGACACCGCGACCATTGCCGATGTCAGAGGCCAAGTCACCTGCAATAGCCGCACCCTGGGAGAAGCCCATCAGGACGAAGTCCGTCAGCGGGCACTGCCCGTGTAAGTCAGCCATTTCCTTAGCGGTGACATCGCGCCCGACTGCCTGCGAATCATCGTAGGTGAGTTGGTCGGGCAGCTGATGCGTCTTAATCTGTGCCGGGTACGGCGTAGTCCAGACCTTGACATCACCCTCCGAGTAGGACTGCGAAATCGAGTTTGTCAGGCCAAGCAGCAGCGAATGTGGGTTCGCGGTCGGGGCCATCGGATCATCGTCAGCACGCGATTCCGCAGTTCCGGGCACGGCGATAACTTCTACCGCCGGGCACCACTCGGGTTGTTCGGCCAGAACCCCGCCATCGTCACCGGGGGTCGGTGGGGTTTGACCGCCTTGGTCGTCGTTAAGCCATTGCACTACGCCGAAGCCAATAGCGGCCACCAGCACAATGACCGCCAGAATTGTCAGCACTTTACGCATGAGTGCTAGCAATACGCCTTTTTAGCGGAGCTTGCAATAGTCTTCGCCACTTCTTCGGCGCTTTCCTGTGAGCGCCCCTGTGCGACCAGCTGCCCGGCAATCGCCAGCGCGATGACTTCACGCTCCTCCTCCGGTGCGTCCGCGCATGCCGCGCGACCTGTGCCGATGAGCTGATCCTCCACCCCATCAACATCGATTCCCGCTTTTTCCAGCGCTCCGAGGTATGAATCGTCCGCCTCACTGAGCTTCATCTGCCCATCGGGCGCTTCGTCCACGCGCTTAGCTTGGGGATCTGTGATCTCCGGCGCAGACTTTTCGCTCGACTTCGGCGCAGAAGTCTTCGTGCTTGACGACGTCGTGGAGGTCTTGTTCGTCGTCGTCGACGAGGTGACCTCCGAGGACTCCACTGTGGAACTGCCACAGGCGACCACTCCGAAGGTCAGCAGCGCAACAGCTGTGGTTGTAGCCAGTGTCCGGAAGGACTTGTTCATGGACATTTGTCTATCCCCTACTCAGTGCCCTGCTTTGGTTGGCTTACTTGTCATCAGCGTTGTCGGCGGCTGGGGCCGGCGCTTCTGGCTTATTGCGCTCTTCGACAATCTTGCCGTTGAGCTGACGAATCCAGCCACCCTCGAACTGCTGTTCAAGACCGCCGGCCTTGACTGGCTGCAGTGGGCCGACCGGGTAACCGAACGGGCCATTTTCGTAGCCAGTGCTGCCCCAATGGTCAGTGATGTCGTTGGAGCGCACCGGCTGTGCACCAGTTTCCGGAGTCCAGTAAATGGCACCGTGTTCGAAGCGCTGGAAAGCGCCGCGGGCGAGCTTGACCTCGTCGCCGTCGACAGGCAGACCCAGATCGGACTCAGCGCCACCGAGCTCCTTGTAGACACGGCCGATTTCACCACGCACGATGCGAGGTTCTTCGCCGCCGATCTTGACGATGGTGCCACCCTGGAAGTCCTGGGCGACACCGCCCGGAATATCGCGGTGGTTGGCGACTGGGTAGCCCAGCGGACCGGTCTCGAAGCCGGCCTTGCCCCAGACGTTCATAATGTCGCCGGTGACTTCGTGGGCTCCGCCTTCCGGAGTCCAGTAAATCGAACCCTTTTCGAAGTGAACGAAGCGTCCCGAGCCATCCGGCGTAGCCAGTTCGTTGGTCACTGGGTAGCCGAGCGGCGAGGACGGACCACCGAGCTCGTTGTAACGCGAACCGATGCGCCCCCAGACCACATGTGCCCCGGAATCCGGGTGCCAGTAGGCGGTACCGCCGGTAAAGTCCTGAGCCACGCCATTCTTGGCGACGCCATACTCATCCGACAGGCAGGTGCCAATTCCTGGCAGCGATGCGACGGCCTTCTCAATCTCGCCGCCTACACGGCAGACCGCGCCACGATCGGACTCCGGCAACTGCAGTGCATCGGCCAGCGTTGGCCAGGCCTGACTGACCTCGAATTGCCAGTACGGCCAAGTGTGAGTACCCGAGCTCCGGAAGTTCACAACCGGCTCGACGCCCTTTTCGCGAGCATTTCGGATGAAGGTCTCACTGGTCATGCGGGAAAGCACTTCCAATGCGTAACCGGTCGGATTGTCCGGCTTCGTCGGATCGATCTGCGACGGCACGTCCCACTCACCGGTGTTGCCGTTACCCGCCGAGATGTACAGCGACATGCCCTTGAGCTTGTCGATGTTCAGCTTCGGATCATTGTCCTTCCAACGCTGCGAACCGAGCGGGCCCCACATCTTCGTCGCGTCATAGCCACCGGTGTTCTTCATCGCCAGAGAGATTGCCTGCGGCATGCCCGGCGAAGTCATATCCAGGTAACCAGAGAGGCTACCGGCAAACTTCCACAGCTCCGGAGAGTGTGCTGCAACGTTGTAAGCACCGGTAGCTCCCATGGAGATACCGATAATGCCGCGTTCATCGTTGCCGCGGAAGCCGTTGGTGATAACCGGCACGAGCTCCTTAGTGATGAAGCTCTCCCACTTGTAGTTCTGACCGTTATCCGGCTGATCCCAGTCAGAGTAGAAGGACGATGTACCGCCGGCAGGCATAACCACCAGGACATTCTTGTCCTCGTAGAAGCGTTCGATATTGGTAGCGCGAATCCAACCGGAGTAGTCATCAAACGATGCCATACCGTCAAGGTGGTAGACGCTCGGGAATGTGCGCTCCTTGTCGCGGTACCAATCGCGCGGCAGCAAAATCTCAACCTGAATTGGCTTCTCCGGCATGGCAGCCGAGCGAATGTGCGCAATGACGTGGTGATCTGTGTACCACTCGACCTTGTCTACGCTGACTCCACTGGGGAGGTTCGCCACTGCGGGAGTATCGACTTTAAATGGCGTACGCTCCGGCCCTGGCATCGGCTTCGGCATACCCAGGCCAGGTAGCTGCGCACCAGCAGCTTGCGCTGCTTCAGCGGCCTTAGCAAGGTCTCCCAGGTCTCCAGATTGCGCCAACTGCCCCTGAACGGCCTGAAGTTCCTCGTAGCTAGGCAGACCTGGCTGAGCTGGCTCGGGAGCCGCCACTGCAGCAGGGGCACCGAGAGCGAGAGTCAACGGTAGTGCCAAAAGTGCGGTCAACGCCCGTGATGACTTCCGGCTGTTGCCGAGTCCACCACGGAGGAATCTAGCGGTTACGCGCATAAGAGGGCTTCCCTTTACAAAGTCGCTGGTTGAAATTATTTGAGACGTTGAGTGTTGCACCGGCACCGATTAGGCACCTGCAGATAGCATCACGCGGCGCTTGAGCTATGCGTTTACCGTTCGGCTTCGCAGAATTACGTAGTGACCAGCAACGTATCCGAAGGTTCCCCTCCTCCGGCGTGCCGCTGCAAGAAGAATCTCACACACGTTCTGCGAAAAAACGGTATAGCTACCTGAATAGCTTCACCCTTTACTTTAAGGTTCGACTCTCATGTTTACCCTCTTACGGGTAAAAACCGTGGAGACACACGCAAACGGAACTGAATTCAAGCTTTGACAGCGCAACTCTTTGTGCCCCTCTTTAAGCCGTTACCCACACCTTCCGCTCAGCATCCAAACCGGACTCGACACAGAAAAAAAGACCAACCCCAACAAAAGGATTGGTCGTTTTTAAAATTGAGACGTCTTAAGAAGCTAGTCCCTTTAAGAAGTCATCCAGCACCAGAGCTAGGTCAGCGCGCCAGAGCGCCCTGAAAAAATTACCGGCTTAAAGCCCCAGCGCCCGAAGAATGTGCGGGCGAGCAAGCGCGGCATCGCGGCCCCACAGCTCCCACGAGTGGATACCGTTCGGGCTGTAGACAAACTGCGCATTGAGGCCGGCAGCGCGAGCATCCTGCTCAAAGCGCTGCGTCGAAGCGCGGGAGACGGACTCCATCACAGCACGCCAGACGGTGTCAGGGAGCTGCGGCACCGGACGGCTCAAAACCTCCGGATCACTCCACAGGCTCTGAACACCCTGAGCGGAAGAAATATACATCGGCAAACCCCGGAGCTGGTCCAGCTGCAGCGATGGATCATGAGCACGCCACTGCTCCGAAGCAGGAACCGGAAGGCCCCACATGCCAGTCGGATTCACTACACCAGTGCTAGCCACCATTGCAGTAGCGCCGGTCGCAACAACTGGGTTGGACATCTGGTAGTAACCCGACAGCGAAGTGACCTGCTTGAACTGATCACGGTGGCGAGCCGCCAGAGAAACCGCCGCAGCCGCACCCATGGACAGACCAGCGATTGCGTTGCGGTTCGGGTTGACACCAAACTCACGCTGCAGATAGACCGGCAGCTCCTGGGTCAGGAAGGTTTCCCACTTCTGAGTCTTGACCCCTTCGGAAGTCACGGCCGGATCGTTCCAGTCGGCATAGAAGGAGCCGTCGCCAGCAGCCGGCGCAACCAGAGTGATGTTGTCGTTGGCGAAGGTCTGAGCAATGTGGCCCGACCAAATCCAACCGGACGCACCCTTATTAAAGCCCCACAGACCGTCGAGCATGTACAGGGACGCATCGCCGCCACCAGTAGCCGCCTTAATCTGAACCGGAATATTGCGGTTCATAGCCGGCGAGAAAACCTGGCAGTACTGAACAAACCACTGATATGGATCCCACTCACAGCCTGGACGCAGTCGATCACGGTTTGGATCAGCACTCGCATCCTTCGCGGATGCGAGCATGATGCCACCAAACACCATTGCAACAGCCACAAGGGCAGCTACGACCTTCACCGTGAAGTTACGACTCACTGCAGTAAAGCTCATCGTTCTCCTCTTTACTTTCGGACTTACCTCCGCGCCAGACTTTTCGGAGGCAGTCGCTTACGCGAGCTTTCGCTTTTCTGCTTCCAGTTGTGACGCGACAACTGGAGACCCCACAAAAGAATCTCGAGTATGTAACGATACTCAATCGTTTCCCTACATCCAAGTTTAAATCGTAATCATTCCGTAATATTTCTCACATTTCTCCCCAAAACTATCCACCACAAGGAGAAACAATGTTTACCAGCATGGAATTACAAAATTGTAATTCTGCCCCCGGCTGATCCGTAGGACTAACTGAGAAACCTAAAACACGCCTACAAGAACCCCAAACACAACCTAAGTACTAACGAAATACAGAAAAAGCCCATGCACCCCTCGGCGCATGGGCTTTCAGCTACCAATCGAACCCGACCGAACCCGACGAGAAAACCGACGGAAATCGCAGTTCGCTTACAGGGAAAAGAACTGGGAACTACCCCAGAGTCGGGACAGCGTAGACAGCGATAGCAATGGACAGCAGCCACAGGACGGCCAGTGCCTGCAGCGGACGGTCCTTGAGCGCAATCTCATCCGGGCTTCCCGCATCACCACGGTCAACGTCAGCTGCGAAGCGCAGGATGGCCACAGTGAATGGAACCATCGAGATCTCGTACCAAATAGCCGAAGTCGATGAAGTGCCCGGCGCGCGGCCCATCTCAAAGCCCCACAGCGCGTAGCTCAGCACCACGGCGGTCGCAGCGAGGGTCCACACAAAGCGCAGGTAAGTCGCGGTGTAACCCTGCAACGACTTACGGATTTTCTTACCCGTGCGCTCTGCCAACAGCAGCTCAGCGTAACGCTTACCGGCTGCCATGAACAGCGAACCAAAGGCGGCAACCAGCAAGAACCACTGGGACAGGTTGATGTTGGCAGCAACACCGCCGGCCATTGCACGCAGCATGAAACCCGAGGACACCAGCGCAATATCAATCACCGGCTGGTGCTTCAGGCCAAAGCAGTAACCGAGCTGCAGTGCAATGTATACAGCCACAACAATTGCTAGCCCCGGCCCCTCAGAGGCAAACCAGGACACCGCAATCGACCCAATAATCAGTGCGACTGCCATAATGTACGCCATGCTCACCGGTAGTACGCCAGCGGCAATTGGGCGGAAGCGCTTGGTTGGGTGCGCGCGGTCAGCCTCGACATCGCGAGCATCATTAATCAGGTAAATCGACGATGCTGCCAAACAGAAGGCCACAAACGCCACCAGGATGTCGACGGTCAGTGTGCCGATCGAACGTCCCGAGTCCATGATCTCGTTGCCGGCTGCCAGTGGAGCCGCAATGACCAGGACATTCTTCACCCACTGCTTCGGGCGAAGCGCCTTGATCATGCCGTCCAACAGATTCTTCGGCGGATGCCCCTGCGGGTGCGCAGGCTCATCGATACCGGAAGTGTGCGGCTCGGACCCAATCCTTGATTGAGAAGCTTGCCGCTGGTTGGCCGACACATTGGCCAAGTTGTCGTTCTCCGCCTGTGTCACTGTGCATTCCTTTCCGCAATGGAGGGCTGTCTACCCTGGTTATGCTGCGCCTTTTTCGGCTCGATGACCTTATCACCTATCTTGTCCACCGCAAGAGCAGTGGCTGTACCCAGCGCTGCTCCGAGAGCGACATCGGTTGGGTAATGAACTCCCAGCACCAGGCGGGAGAGCATAATCGCCGGCACGCCCACGGCCGGTGCTGCCGGGTAACCCAACTTTGCAATCCCCACCAGCGCCGCCGTCGTCGACGTCGCGTGCGAGGACGGGAAACTCAGCTTGCTTGGCGTACCAACGCCGATTGCTATACGACGGTCATGGGGACGCGGGCGACGGACAATGCGCTTAAGCACCACCGATGCCGCATGCGAGGTAAAGGCGGCCACACCGACCTTTGCCCAGCTAATGCGTCGCTCCTTATCCACCGCCGCCCCGAGGGCAGCGAGCCCCATCCACCCAAGGGCGTGCTCACCGAAATAGCTCATGGCACGCGCGGTGGGCAGCACACCCGGAACGTCGTTAAGCGTGTGCTGAATATTAACGAGAACGTCGGACTCGCCGAACGGATCGCCTTTAATTTTCGAAGACATTCGCCCAGGCCTTCCTACTGGTCAAATCGTCATAGGCTGCGCGGTAGCGTGCCTGCATTTGCTCGAACCGCTCCTCAACCTGCTTTTGCAGCTCCCAGGATTCTTCCAGCAGAGCCTTGGCCTTGTCGCGGTCACGTTGGCGATACACCACGCCACGGCCGTCAGCGGTGGTGACCGTTGCGCCATCCAGACGCGACAGGGAGAACCAACGAGCCTCCAGCGGCGCCAGGTTTGCCTGCGGCACCGCATGGTGCTCGGAGTTTTCCGGGCGCACGCTGTGAAGCAAGCCCTTGGCCAGCCAACCGACCTTCTTCAGCTTGCCCAGACGACCACCGACATCCTTTGTCGGAATCCCCGGAATACCGGAGGGCTTTGGCAGATCGCCTGCACTCGGCAGCACAACCGCGTCGGGGAAGCTCTTGCGCAGGGCATTGATGCGCGGCAGCGAGGACTCGAGAATGTCGAATAAACGCTCGGGACCTGCCAGGAAGTCCTTCATGGCTTCGTTCTGGATGGCAACAGTGGAGTACTCCAGGCACAGAAGGTGCTTGAAAGTGGCCTTGCGCATGGAACGCACGATACCGGCAGCATCGCCCTCGTGCTGAAGGGCCGCGACAATCAAGCGGTTGCGCAGGTGGAAGTACGCCTGCCAATCAATCGCATCATCCTTGTCCGACCAGGCCATATGCCAAATTGCGACGCCCGGCCACGTAGCCGTCGGAAAGCCTGCCTTGCCTGCGCGCAAACCGTATTCGGCATCGTCCCACTTAATAAACAGTGGCAGCGGCTGACCGATTGCCTCAGCGGCGACGCGCGGAATCAGGCACATCCACCAGCCGTTGAACTCAACATCGATGCGACGGTGAAGATCCTTCGAATCGACAACCTCACCGGTTGCGTTAGTGCCGTGCTCCCCGCGATCGCGCAGTGGGTGCGCATAAAAGTCGTGGTCATAGTGGACGTGCGGAGCGGAAGTCCACATGAAGTCATGGCGGCCGATGACTTCACCCATCGAGTGCAAGTGGCTGCGCTCCTGCAGGTTCAGCATCTGACCGCCGACCAGCATCGGGGACTTCGCGAACCGGCCGACAGCGACCGCACGCAGAATGGAATCCGGTTCGATGGCGATGTCGTCATCCATGTAGAGAATGAACGGGCTATCGGTCGCACGCTTCGAATCCGAATCCGGACCGCCCAGGGCCTCATACATAATGCGGGAGTACCCGCCAGAACCACCGAGATTTCCCTGCGGGAAAATACGCAGGCGGTCACCAAAGTGCTCGGCGACAGCATCAAAGCCCGGCTCGTCTGCCGGGTGCTTGGTGCCCTGGTCAGGCATCAAAACAGCATCGATGATGGCATCGACCTCAGGATCCGAGGACAGCGCCTCAAGAGCAGCAACTGCGTCGGTCGGGCGATTGAACGTCGGGATACCGATAGTGACGCGCCCCTCCGGCGCCGGATGCTCCGTGCCGTCCGGGTACGTCTGGCTCGGCGCCTCGATATCGGAGTACCAACCTGCGGAGTGGATTACCACGTCCGTCTCACAGGTGAGGTCAAACCAAATCCAGCCGCCGTCTTCAAACTGCGTCAGCGGTACTGGGATTTCGCAGACGTGCACATCCTTGCCGTCCACCTTGGCTTCCGCGCCTTCAGCCGCCGCACCCAGATCACCGACAACTTCGCCGGTCACGGCGATGCGCGCACCGTCAATCTTCGAACGGTAGATGTCTACGCGCGCAGTACCGGACAGCTCCAGGCGCAGGACAACATTGTCCAGATTCGTCCACCGGCGCCAGTAGCTGGCCGGAAAAGCATTGAAGTAGGTTTCAAAACTAACTTCATCACCCGCCGGAACAGTGGCTGACGTGCGCGAATGCGCTTGCACACGACCGGCATTAGTCTCCGGCTCAACCAAGTAGAGCGAGCGGACATCACGGGGCTCACCCAACTTTGGCAGCAAAATCCGCTGCAGGCGTTCAACGGCAAGGCTTGACGACGTTGTCGGGGTATGTGTCCGCTTTTGTTCAGGCTGTGATGCCATGAGACGTATCAACCACTTTCCGAAAGGTCTACCGGGGGTGTTGCCGCCGATAAGTTACCGACGTTTCTATCTCATAGCATCCTAGTGCCCGTGGCGGATTGCCTCTTGTTGCCACGCTAGCGACAGCCCAGAATGTGAAAGCCCCTACGCGCTGCGGACTATCTGCTGCACATAGGGGCTTTTTCGTTCAGTTTGTAGTTTTAAGCTCCGAGGAAACCTTCGATGCGGGCCTTGGAGTTCTGGAGGTTGCGATCCCAGGTCGGCCAATCGTGGATACCGGTCTGCTCGTATTCAAACGTGGCATCCAGACCGGAGGTACGAGCACGCAACTCAAACTCGCGGGTGGACAAGCGGGACAGCGACTCCAGCGCAACGCCGCCGGCCTTCGGGACGACCCGGTAGAGATTCTTCGGGTCACGAACCTCATCCGGAACACCATTTGCCGAGGTAATAACCAGATCCAGCCCCTTCATCTTCTCGACATTCAGGTACGGATCATTACGGACACGCTCCGCTGACATAGGCGCACCCCACATGTCGAAGGAGCTGTAGCCAGCCGACAGCTGAGCAGCCTCAATTGCAGTAGTCATACCCGGCGCAGTGGTGTGCAGGTAACCGGAGAAGGCAAGAGCCTGACCGAACTGGTCTCGGTGGTTGTATGCCAGCGACAGCGCCGCAGATGCGCCCATGGACAGGCCTGCAATGGAGTTGCCAGTGCGGGAAATGCCGAACTCGCGCTCAAGGTATACAGGCAATTCCTGGGTTAGGAAGGTCTCCCACATGTTTACGAACGGACCGTGCACACTAACTGACGGACGCTTCCAGTCGGTGTAGAAGCTACCGCCACCGCCACCGGGGATAACAAGGTTGACGTTGGATCCCTCAAAAGTACGTGGAGCGTTACCGTGCTCCACCCAGTCAGAGGCATCAGCCGGGCTACGCAGGCCATCTAGCAGGTAGAGAGCCTTGTTACCGCCATTGGCAGAGGCCACAATCTGAACCGGAATATTACGATCCATGGCCGGCGAATAAACCTGGCACTTCTGGGTGAAGTACTGGTACGAATCCCATTCACAACCCGGGCGCAGCGAACCTCGGTCGCCCGCCGCGCTCGCGGCCGGCGCCATGGTCAATGCAGACGCAGCCACAGCTGCTGCGGACGCAACGGCTGCAACCTTTCGGCGCCAACCACGGAAAGTAGAGGTGATTTTCACGTGTGCATTCTCCTCACAATGTGCGACTCCCCACGACCGGTGGGAGCTATCAGGCGTGTTTCCTCTTCAGGGAATTACCTTAAGAAACAATAAATCTTCGACAAACTTACCCGCATTCACTGTTGTTTTCCAGCAGAACACGTCGAAACCCCACCTTCCGGCGGGTTCCGGTACTCGCGTTTCTACTGCGCAAGCTCACGCGACTCCCGCGCCCCACGCCAGGTAATAATTGCGCCAGCCGCCGCGATCAGCACGATGCCCAGCGCCATGGACCAGGTCACTCGGTCACCGGAAAACGCCCAGCCCAGGATTGCACCAATAACTGGATCTAGTGCAAAGAGCGTGCCGACGACCGCTGCTGAGACAATCCCCGCAGCGATGGTGTCCATCACGTAGGGAATAACAGCGCCAATGAACCCAGAAATAACGATGGTGGCCCACATCGAACCGTCGACAAGCGGTGCGGCGGAAACTGAGAAGGGCGCGAGCACGATTGCTGCGACGACCACTGACAGCGCCAGGTCAGGCATGCCGCCGCCCTCGGTGCTGCCCATTCGGGCGGAAAAGAGCGTGTAGGCGCCGAAGAAGATCGCGCCGATTGCGGCGTAACCAATGCCGATAGGATCCAGGTCATTGGAGGGCTGGGCAATCAGTGCAACGCCGATGAAAGCGATGATGGCCCACAGGCGGGATCGCCACATTTTCAGTCCCAGGAAGGATACGACGCAGGGACCGAGGAAATCGATAGTGACGGCGACACCCTGCGGGAGGCGGGCGATGGCGGCGTACACCATCATGCTCATCATGCCCATAGCGATGCCGTAGACCACGATGTTGATTGCGCGGGCGCGGGTCATTCCAGACAGCTTCGGGCGGAACAGGACCACCATGATGATGGCCGCGGCGGCCATACGCAGGCCCGATATGCCCGGCGCGCCGACCGTGGAAAGCATGCCCGTGACCAGCACGGCCGCGGCCTGGGTGCCAAGAGAACCGATGAGAACCAGAATTACGGGAGCCACTGGCAGGGTGAGAAACTTGTTCACACGCTGCAGCAATGACCCCTGCTGGGGAACCTGCCCAGCTCCCCGCTGGGGAACTTCGGTTTGGCTTTTCTCACGCGACACTCGCGCAATACTAGCGCGGGAGCCGCAAGCGACAAATTAGTGTCCGCGCTCCTGCTGGATTGCTTCACCGTCGTTGAAGAACGGCGCAATCTTGTTGTCAAACATCGACAGTGCGGAGCCGATTGCCATGTGCATGTCCAGGTACTGGTAGGTGCCCAGGCGACCACCGAAGAGGACCTTGTTCTCCTGTGCTTCGGCTGCGGCGAGCTTGCGGTAGGCCTCGAGCATCTCGCGGTCTTCCGGGGTGTTGATTGGGTAGTACACCTCGTCGCCATCGTCGGCGAAGCGGGAGTATTCCTTAACAATTACCGTCTTGTCCTTGACGTAATCGCGCTCCGGGTGGAAGTGGCGGAACTCGTGGATACGGGTGTACGGCACATCCGCGTCGTTGTAGTTCATCACTGGAGTGCCCTGGAAGTCGCCGGTGTTGACAACCTCCATCTCGAAGTCCAGCGTGCGCCATCCGAGCTTGCCCTCTGCGTAATCGAAGTAGCGGTCCAGCGGGCCGGTGTAGACGACCGGAGCATCCGGGGAGACAGCGCGCAGCTCGTCGCGCACCTCGAACCAGTCGGCATCGACAACGACGTCAATCTTGTCGGAGGTCACCATGTTTTCCAGCCAGGCGGTGTAGCCGTCGACAGGCAGACCTTCGTAGGTGTCGTTGAAGTAGCGGTTATTGAAGGTGTAGCGAACGGGCAGACGGGTGATGTTTCCGGCCGGCAGGTTCTTCGGGTCGGTCTGCCACTGCTTGGCGGTGTAGTGCTTGACAAAGGCCTCGTACAGCGGGCGGCCAATCAGGGAGATGGCCTTTTCCTCAAGGTTCTTCGCGTCCTGCGGATCCAGGCCATCGGTCTGATCCTTAATCAGCTGGCGAGCCTCGTCCGGGCTGTAGTACTTGCCGAAGAACTGGTTGATCAGCCCCAGCCCCATCGGGAACTGGTACGCGGTGCCCTTGTACATAGCGAACACGCGGTGCTGGTAGTCGGTGAAGTCAGTGAACTGGTTGACGTAGTCCCACACCCTCTTATTAGAGGTATGGAACAGGTGCGCACCGTACTTGTGCACCTCGATGCCAGTCTCCGGCTCTGCCTCCGAGTAGGCGTTGCCGCCGATGTGGTTGCGGCGTTCGACAACGAGCACGCGCTTACCCAGCTCAGTGGCGGTCCGCTCAGCAACGGTCAAACCGAAGAAACCCGAACCGACCACGATGAGGTCGTAGGTGTTGTCCTTGATGTCCTGTAGGGACTTCGGAGCAAATTCATTGGCAGTGGTGTTCTTTTCGCTACTCACGCCTTAAAACCTATTGCATTTCCATCCGGTTTGCGGGTGTACACGCGGGCTTCACGACGTCCACGTGAGCCCAACCCAACGTTCGTTTGGTCACATTATTTGATAATTTTCCCAAAATTAACGGGGAAACACAGATGTCTCACTAGATTTTTTTAGTCACACTGGTAACATCCTCCTCAGAATTTTCTGTTGCTTTGCAACTTTCCTTCCCTTCGACCCTGGGGTAGGCCTCGGGTCGATAACCCTGTACCCCATTTTTTTGGAGCTTTTACCGTGCCAACTCGCCGTCGCATCAATGCCCCGTCGATGGGCCGTCGCACCTTCCTCTATGGACTGGCAGCTACTACTGCCGCAGCTCCACTAGCAACATGGAGTATTCGCCAGGCCCCTACCCTGGTTGAAAGCCCAGGCGTAGGCCCCATCGCAGCCAAGATCTCGACATCGCCGCTGGTTGACGCTGTCACGATGATGATTGACGACGCAGCCGTCGGCACGCATGCCATTACCGATGCCCTGCACCCGCTTCGCGGATTCGTGAAGGACATCACCCGCGACGAACCGTTCTCCCAGTTCGCCCTGACCTGGCCGGGCGATGACAACCTGCAGCTCTACGTTCGCGCCGAGCGTGAAGACGGCAGCTTTGGCCCGTGGTTCCACGCTGATTCTCACGGCCCGATGAATAACTCCGGACAGTCCGGCACCGAGCTGCTGTTCGTTGAGCCCACCAGGCGCGTGCAGGTGTCGACTGTCGGACTGAACCTCCTCGAGGGCCTAGATCCACGCAACATCATTGGTATCGACAATCTTGACCCCGCAACCATCGGCGGTTCCCTGCAGGACCTCGTCAGTGCTACGGCCGCGTTGTCCCTCAACGCCGTCCAGGCAGTTTTCATCGACGGCGTAGAGCAGGTCGGCGAGGTTATTCAGCCAGTTGCGTACGAGTCGTCGATTGCCGGTGCGCCAAATGTAATCAGCCGTGCAGCATGGGGCGCAGATGAGTCCATCCGCAGCGGTTCGAGCTCCTACAGCACTTTCAAGGGCACGTGCATCCACCACACCGCGGGTTCCAATAACTACTCAGAGTCGCAGGGACCAGCCATTGTCCGAGGCATTTACGCCTACCACGCAAAGACGCTGGGCTGGGGCGATGTTGGCTACAACGCGTTGGTCGATAAGTACGGCAACATCTACGAGGGGCGCTACGGCGGCCTGGACAAGAACATCGAAGGCGCACACGCAGGTGGCTTCAACAACGGCACCTTCGGTATTTCGGTGATGGGCAATCACGACCAGCTGGAGATTCCGGATGCGGCCGTCACTGCACTCGGCGAGATGGTCGGCTGGCGCATGAAGGTCGGTGGCGTCGATCCGATGTCCACCGCCGCACTGACCAGCGCCGGCTACTCGAAGGCACGCTACAGCTCCGGCCAGACCGTGAACCTCCCGGCCATCTTCGGCCACCGCGACACCGGCTACACCTCATGCCCGGGCACCTTCGGCTACCAGCAGATGGATGCCATCCGCGCTGCAGCCAAAGCCAAGTTTGATGGCGCCGGCGGAGCGGGTATCGCCGGCCGCTCGACGGATTCGAACAACCAGGACGGAGAGGCCGCCAGCATTCCGTCGATTCCGGGCACCGGCGAGTCGGGCGACAACGGCGGTTCCCTCGGAAACGTGGAAACGCCCACACCAGGCGAGGTTCTCGGTGAGTTTCTAACTGATTCCCTGCCAGCCAACCCTGCCGAAGCTACGCAGGCCTGGTTCGCACCTCAGAACTAAGTCTCCCGCTTATCCACAACAGGCATAACCACATCACATTTGTGGTGTAGCACCAGATCTTCGCAATCACCCAGGAGTTATTACCGTGTTTAGTCGCCGCCGCATCAATCGCCGCGCAGGTGCCAAGCA
Source organism: Corynebacterium sp. LK31 (assembly GCF_014335015.1). Taxonomy (NCBI): domain Bacteria; kingdom Bacillati; phylum Actinomycetota; class Actinomycetes; order Mycobacteriales; family Corynebacteriaceae; genus Corynebacterium; species Corynebacterium sp. LK31. Next base: position 253,085 of record NZ_PDGW01000006.1, read on the forward strand.
ATCCTTGGTACTCGCTGCCGTGGCGACCCTTGCCCTGACACCCGTTGCCGTTGTCGGCGCAGGTGCCGCTTATGACCTCATCGAGGAAAACGGCACCAGCCCCATCGATCCGATCGTCCAGAGCAAGTCGCTTGCAGACAGCGCCTCTGTCCTCGTCGAAGACGCGGCAATCGCAACGCAGTCGCTTGCCGACGAGGCTCATCCCAACCGCGGTGTCGTCAAGGAAATTACCTCCGATACCGAGTTTTCCCAGTTTGCACTGACGTGGGCCGGTGACCCTGATATCGCCAGCTTCGTCCGCGCCGAGCGCGCCGATGGCTCCTGGTCCGACTGGTTCAGCGTCGACCCGGACTACCCCGCTGAAGGCAATGGCAACGGTCTGAACGGAACGGAGCTCATCTACATCGAGCCAACCAAGCGTGTTCAGGTTTCCACCCACGGGCTCAACATCTTCGGCCCGGGTTCCGGCGTGGATCTGAAGGACATCAAGGGCGCCGAGAAGTTGGATCTGTCCAAGCTCAACCTCGACGAGATTAATGCTGAGGGCGCCAAGAAGGCCGTGGAGGATGCAAAGGAATCCGCTACGGATGCAGCCAAGGATGTCGCCAAGGCCGTTGACGATGCCGCTTCCGACTACCAGCAGACTCCGGATGCAGCTCCTGAGGACGCACTCGATGACCCGACTGCTCCGAGTACTAACGACGCTGCAGATCTGGACTCGCCGAACCTCCCGGTGAAGTGGACGGACATCGAGCCGGTCGCCGATGAACTGCCAATCGACCAGGTCGACGCAGTGCTTATTGACGGCCAGGCTGCCGCATCCGGTATCGACCCAATTGTGGACGCCAAGAATGTCACGGGCATGCCGAAGGTCATTACCCGTGCCGGCTGGGGTGCCAACGAGAATAACCGCTGTAAGGGCGCGGACTACGACAGCAAGCTTGTCGGTGCCACCGTGCACCACACCGCTGGCTCAAACAACTACACCGAGAGCCAGTCCGCTGGTATCGTCCGCGGCATTTACCAGTACCACGCACAGACTCTGGGCTGGTGCGACATCGGATACAACGCCCTGGTCGACAAGTACGGAAACATCTTCGAGGGCCGCTACGGTGGCCTGGATAAGAATGTCCAGGGCGCTCACGCAGGTGGCTTCAACACCGGTACTTTCGGCATCTCCATGATGGGTAACTACACTTCGGTTGCTCCCAGTGAGGCTGCACTGAACTCGGTGGGCAACATGATTGGTTGGCGTCTGAAGGTCGCCGGCGTCAAGCCGACCGGCCAGATTCAGATGACTTCGGGTGGCACCAGCTACTCCAAGTATGGTTACGGCAAGCAGGTCACTCTGCCGACCATCTTCGCGCACCGCGATGTTGGTAACACCACCTGCCCAGGTGATGCTGGCTACGCCCAGATGGGCAAAATCCGCTCGATTGCCGAGAAGAAGTACAACAGCCTCACCAGCGGAAAGATTGACAATGAGGGCCCAGATGGCTTGATTGACCTCCTCGTTCCGCAGGATGAAAAGGGCGATAAGACCGCCGAAGACGCAGATTCGCAGTCGACCGAATCGACCGAGTCAACCGAGTCGGGATCGACTAGCTCTACTACCTCGACCACTTCGACCACCTCGGCATCCACGGGCACGTCCACGACCTCGTCCTCCGAGAAGTCCTCGAGCGCATCGAGCACCACTTCGTCGACAACGTCGAGCTCCGACTCGACCACCTCGGGCACTTCGAATACCTCGGAGCCAACCGACGCCACGAACACCAGTGACACTGCTACGGCTGACTCCTCCGCACCGTCGGCAAGCGAGCAGAGCAACTCCTCCTCGCCGAGCGCATCCGACGAGCAGCAGAAGGCACAGGCTCTGGAGACAGTCTCGGGCGCACGTTCGATGCTGGCCTCGGCGCTGGGCATGCTCGGCGCACCGGGTCTGGGGCAGACCGCCGATGCCATTCTGGGTGCGGTTGGACGCTCGATTGAAAACGGACCGTCGATTGCTGACCTGCCGGTTCTGATTGACCAGATCATCACTATCAATGAGCAGAACGACCTGGCTGCCGAATGGCGCCAAGTCTCCGAGGAAATGGGCTCGGTTCTCGGCTACGCGATGTCCGGTATCCAGAGCGGTTCTACCGTGGCGAACAATGCTGGCCAGGCCGATGCCCTGCGCTACGTGAAGTTTTCCAACGGCGTAATCACCGACTCCGACACCACCGGCGCTCACGCTATCTGGGGCAAGATTGCTGATGAGTGGGCCCGCCAAGGCTTCGAGGTCGGCAAGCTGGGCGCTCCAACGAAGACCCAGGTGGTCGATGGAAACATCGAGCGCGCTGAGTTCCAGAACGGTTCAATCACCTTCGACCGCACCACCGGCGAAGTCAAGACCGAGCTGAAGTAAACGCTGCAGTAAACCCGAAGCAGACGCTGTCGAGCACTGGTCAGCTAGCTGGCGCGGGAAAAACCTCGAGGCTAGCTAGAACCAGCGCTCCAGCACACGAGCAACACCGTCATCATCATTGGTGGCGGTGATTTCGTCTGCAATCTCCTTGACGTTGTCAGCCGCATTGCCCATGGCCACACCCGTGCCCGCCCACGACAGCATCTCGATATCGTTCGGCATGTCACCGAAGCAGACCACATCTTTCGCGGTCGCTCCGACCAGTTCAGATACGTATTCAAGCCCGGCGCGCTTAGTCACGCCCGGCGCGGACACCTCCAATAGCCCGTCCGGCATGGAGTAGGTCACGTGCGCCAGGCTCGCGTCAATTGCGGGGGCGACCAGTTCATATAGCTGGGCACTGTTCACATCTGAGTTTCGCAGCAAGAGTTTCGTCGCGGGTTCTGACAACACGGCCTCTTCAGCAAGCTCACCGTGCTCATCCGATTCCCACGCATGGTCATAGGACGGTGCCACCACAAAAAGCTCATCGATGGCGTCATTCGCCGATGTCCCAGCGCGCTCTGCCGCAATGCCGATTCCACCGATGGATCGCGTCGCTTCGCGCGCATGCTTAACGACGTATCGCAGCGTCTCTGGCTTCAGTGTGTTGGCGGCAACTACTTCATCACGGCCGGAGTCGTAAATCACGGCGCCATTGGCACACACGCACAACGGCTGAACCGGCAGCTGCTCGAGCACTGGCTGCAACCACCGGGCCGGCCTTCCCGTGGCCAGCACTAACGGGGTGCCGCGGCGTAGCATTCGCGTGACGGCCTGTCGCAGGCGGGGAGTTACCCGCTCCCGCGAGTCGATGAACGTCCCGTCAATATCCGAAGCTACGAGTAGTGGATGTAGTCTCTCGGTCACTTCGAACTACTTGCCGTCCTCACTGTTGTCATCTTCACCGTCATCGCAGAACCGATCGTGCAACAGCTGCAGCGTTGCAGCTACTCCCCCATGCTCGACAGTGTCAATTACCCAGTCCGCGTTCTTCAGCAAGGCCCAGTCCGCATCGGCCATAACTACCGGCATGCCGACACGCTGTGTAGCTTCCTCAAAGTTCGAGCGACCGGCGAAAAGAATCGCGGTTTCTTCCTTGCGAGCCTGCTTGCGCAGCGTGCTAACCACCGCATTTGTGACGTCCAGCTTGCTGGCGCCCTCCGGAAGTTCCACGACCTGCAGGTCAACCGATTCCAAAGCCGATAGATTCGGCTTATCTCCCGACTCGTGCAGAACAACGATTGTGGCTCCGACATCACCGAGCTGCTGCAAGGCCTTGATAGTTTCTTCGCTAATTGTGCCCGCGTCGTCGGCAAGCGATGCGGGGTAATCGAAGATAAACGTCTCCGGCTGAGCGGTGATGAGCTTGTTCAAGCGCTGTGGAAGCTTGTCGCGAATCATCATCGACTGGCCGATAAGACGGTAAACGGTCTGCTGCGTCTGTTCAACACCAGAGGCGGAGGCCTTCTCGAGCTGCACGTACGCTTCGCGGAACGTCACGCGCATCGAATCCGTGGCAGTACGCACGGACTCCTTGCTCTCCTTGGCGCCGGCGACGACATCATCAGCCATCTGTTCCACAGACTGACGGAACTGCGCCAACAGCGCGGTCGTCTGTTCCCTTCGACGAGCAGACTCCGCGCTCATCGTGTGCGAGGCATCGAGGAACTGCTGCCTGGTCTGATCGCCGAATTCACGCGCGTTATCGCCGAATTCACGCGCCGACTCGGCTAGCTTTTCCTTGAATGCAGCCAGGTCACCGCGCAAATGACGGATACGCTGGCGCTCTTCTTCGACTTTCAGGTCCTCTGCCTGTGCCTCTTCGAAAGTCGGTGCGCCACCGCCAAGACGAGCCGGCACCCAGTAGGCGCCCTTCGGCAGGGGACCTTCTTCAGCTGCGTACTCGTCCCAGAGCTGACGAACGCCCTGATCCATGATTTCGTGCAGCTTCTCGGTGGCTTCTGCCGGATCCCCCTCCGGTGTCCACGGTGGCAAAACCGTAATGTGAATCGGAGTATTGCTGCGGCCGAGATGCTTGGGGTGCCCCTTCGTCCACACGCGCTGGGATCCCACAATCAGCACGGGGATGATGGGCTTGCCGGTGCGCTGCGCCATACGCACTGCGCCGGACTTCAAATTCTTGACCTCGAAACTGCGCGAGATAGTCGACTCCGGGAAGATACCTACCAACTCGTCGTTTTCCAGCTTCGCGCAGGCCTCTTCGAAAGACTTGGAGCCGTCAGTGCGGTCGACCGGAATGTGCTTACAAGCACGCATGATTGGTCCGGCGACCGAGTGGTCGAACACTTCTTTCTTCGCCATAAAACGGACAAAACGGCGGTGCTTGCGGAATGGAAGACCGACATAGGTGAAGTCCATGTATCCGGTGTGGTTAGTAACGAGAACGGCCCCAGAGTCTTTCGGCACGTTTTCCCAGCCCTTAACGGTGAACTTCAAACCTTGGGCAAAGAAGACGGTGCGCGCCAATCCGATAATCGTTAAGTACACAGGATCCTTGAACATGGCCTTTACTCTACAATCTTTCGCACCCCTTAGCGGGGCAATATGTACTGGTATCTGAGACTCGTGAATAAATGTCGTTACAGGCTCATATTCATGTGTAAATGCGAGCGCAGTTCCAGTCATCGCCTCTCAAATACGCCACACGCCCGCCGTGCACCCATTGCCCACCCATCAGCCATCTTTGATACCCCCATTATGGGGGGGTTTATTGCCAGCTGACTTTCAGTCTAAAAGTGGAAAACCTCTATTAACATAGCCATCTACCTGCGGAAAATCGGACAACATTACTGGCGCGATTTTCGTGACTTTTTGCCCCATTATTTATATCTACGTAACCGTAGGTTGGCGCTCACAAGTAAGCCGAGTTTTGGTAACCTGAGCCGTGAGCCGAGAAATTCTCTTCGACGAAAAAATCAACGCCCCCACCGGGAAGGATTGGAAAATGTCGTCCTCTTCATCTCTCGCCCCATCTGCAGTTCTGAACAAGGAACAGCATGAAAAGACCTGGGAGAAATTCGGTACCGAGCAATACGACGTCGTCATTATCGGCGGCGGTTCTGTAGGCGCTGGCGCTGCGCTCGATGCCGCAACCCGTGGTTTGAAGACTGCGGTCATTGAAACTCGTGACTTCGCAGGCGGTACCTCTAGCCGCTCCTCAAAGATGTTCCACGGCGGTCTGCGCTACCTGCAGATGTTGGACTTCCGCCTGGTAGCTGAATCCCTGCGCGAGCGCGAACTGTCCATGTCGCATCTGGCACCGCACCTGGTTAAGCCACTGCGCTTCGTCTTCCCTCTGACTCACCGCGTATGGGAGCGTCCGTTCATGGCATCGGGCTTCTTCCTTTACGACGTCATGGGTGGCGCCAAGCAGGTTCCGATGCAGAAGCACTACTCCCGCAAGGGAACCCTGAAGCAGGCTCCGGGCCTGAAGGAAGATGCCGTGGTCGGCGGCGTTCGCTACTACGACACTCTGGTTGACGATGCCCGTCACACCATGACTGTCCTGCGCACCGCTGCTCACTTCGGCGCTGACGTCCGCACCTCCACCCAGGTTGTCGACTTCGTGAAGGAAGGCGAGCGCATCGTCGGCGCGAAGCTCCTTGACACCGACACTGGCGCGACCACCACTATCCGCGGCAACGTTTTCGTCAACGCCACCGGCATTTGGTCCGATGAGATTGAGAAGCTGGCTGGCGTCACCGGCAAGTTCCGCGTCCACACCTCCAAGGGTGTCCACATTGTTATTCCGAAGTCCGCTCTTGAGGGCTCGGTGGCAATGACCTTCGTGACTGAGAAGTCCGTCCTGTTCGTTATCCCGTGGGGTGAGTACTGGATTATCGGTACCACCGACACCGACTGGACCATGAACCTGGCAAACCCGGCAGCTACCCGCGCTGACATCGACTACATCCTCGATCACGTCAACGCCAAGGTTCGTCGTCCGATTACTTACGACGACATCGTCGGTGTCTACTCGGGTCTGCGTCCACTGGTGGAAGGCGACTCCGACTCCACCACCAACCTCTCCCGTAACCACGCTGTTGCCCACGTTGCTCCGGGCATGGTCTCCGTCGCAGGCGGTAAGTACACCACCTACCGCGTCATCGGTGCCGATACCATTGACGCTGCAGTCCAGGATGTCCCACGTAAGGTACCGGAGTCCGTCACCGCTGATGTCCCGCTACTCGGTGCTGATGGTTACCACGCACTGAACAACCAGAAGGCAGAGCTGGCCAAGCAGTTCGGTATCACCGAAAAGCAGGTCGAGCACCTGCTCAACCGCTACGGCTCCCTCATCTACGAGGTTCTGGCTCCGGCAGCCGAGGACAAGTCCCTGCTCGAGCCGCTGGAGGCCGCTGAGCAGTACATGCGCGCTGAGGTTCTCTATGCAGTGACCCACGAAGGCGCAAAGCACCTCGACGACATCCTGGAGCGCCGCCTGCGTGTCTCCATGGAGTACGCACACCGCGGTGTCGACAGCGCCCGGGCCACCGCTGAACTGGTTGCCCCAGCTCTGGGTTGGGACAAGGACACGATGGAGAAGGAAATCAAGGTCTTCATCGAACGTGTCGAAGCAACCCTGGCAGCTGAACGTGAGCTGACTGACAAGGCCGCTAACGAGATTGCTGCTCATGCAGTGGAGACTCGCGCGGATGTCGACGTCAGCCTCGACCGCTAGTTCATTTCCCACCCTCCCCTAGGTGGCCATACGAGTTAGCTCTTGAATGGCCACCAGCGCTGTAGCCACAACGAAATAGCTTCCTTCTCGGGAAAACGGCTTCGCACTTCAAAGGGCTGATGGGGTCGAAATAAAAGTGCCGGCGAAAAATAGTTTCTCGCCGGCATTTCTTATACCTAAAGAATTCTACGTTGCAAGATTCATCGTGACCTTGCCCGGTCACGACTCACAGAGAGTTTCTACATCTCATGGAGACAATCACAGGATCCCAGGCATTCCTCTGGGAGTTTTTCGGAACCGCCATTCTGATTCTGCTCGGTAACGGAGTCTGCGCCTCTATCAACCTCCGGACTACCCGCGCAGCAAATGCTGGTTGGATGGGCATTGCCTTCGGTTGGGGCATGGCTGTTTTCGCTGGCGCATCTATTGCCGACGTATCCGGCGGGCACTTGAACCCAGCGGTAACCGTCGCCCTGGCAGTCAAAGGCAGCCTGGCTTGGAGCCTGGTCCCCTACTATGCCGCAGGCCAGCTGTTGGGCGCATTCGTAGGTGCAATCCTGGCATGGGCCGCGTTTAAGCAGCTGTTCGATGCCAATGGCGTTGACGACAACGGCAATCCGACCAATGCGAATGCCGAAACCGGTGGCAACTTCTTCACCGCGCCGGTTCATCCAAATAACTTCTGGAATGCCGTCACCGAGTTCATCGCGACCTTCGTTCTGCTCGCATTCATCCTGTTCGGCCCAGCCGGCGGCGAGCTTGGCCCGCTGACCTACTTCGGTGTCTCGTTCATCATTGTGTCGATTGGTCTTTCCCTTGGTTCCCCGACTGGATACGCTATCAACCCTGTTCGTGACCTCGGCCCCCGTTTGGCCTACGCTTTCGTGCTCCCGATTAAGGGCAAGGGCGATGCGAACTGGGCATATGCATGGGTCCCGATTGTCGCACCGATGCTGGCAGCTGTGGCTGCAGGCGCTCTTGCCTTTGCCATCGGATAACGGGAATATGAGAGTAAACGCACAATAAAATAGCGCAAGTCCGAAAACTCACATTTACACACAATTTCGCTAGGAGTATCCCCCATGATGCACAGCAAATATGTCCTCGCCATTGACCAGGGAACTACTTCCACCCGCTGCATCATCTTCAACCATGACGCAGAGATCGTCACTATCGCCCAGATGGAGCACAAGCAGATCTTCCCGGAAGAGGGCTGGGTCGAGCACGATGCCCAGGAGATTTGGACCAACACCCGTCGCGTAGTCAGTGAAGCTCTCGCTGATGGCGACATCTCCTCCCAGGACATTGAGGCAATCGGTATCACCAACCAGCGCGAAACCACTGTCGTCTGGGACAAGAACACCGGTGAACCGGTCTACAACGCCATCGTCTGGCAGGACACCCGCACGAACGCCATCTGTAAGGAGCTCATGGGGGATGAAGGCGCGGACCGCTGGCGTGAGACCACGGGCCTGCGTATCAACTCCTACCCGGCAGGCCCGAAGGTGCGCTGGATCCTCGACAACGTCGAGGGCGCTCGCGAAAAGGCCGAGGCTGGCGACCTGCTCTTCGGCACCATCGACACCTGGCTGCTGTGGAACCTCACCGGCGGCGCAGAGGGAGACAACGGCGAATCTGCAGTCCACGCAACGGACGTCACTAACGCATCCCGTACTCTCCTGATGGACCTCAAGACCCTCGAGTGGGATGAGGACATTTGCCGTGAGATTGGCATTCCAATGTCGATGCTGCCGGACATCCGCCCGTCGGTAGGCGACTTCGGCCGCGTTCGCGCCCGCGATGCGCTGGCCGGCCTGCCCATTACAGGTATTCTCGGCGACCAGCAGGCCGCCATGTTCGGCCAGGGCTGCTTCGGCGAGGGCGACACCAAGAACACCTACGGCACTGGCCTGTTCATGCTGATGAATACCGGCGAGAACCCGAAGTGGTCCGAGCACGGCCTCATCTCCACCGTCTGCTACCAGGTCGAGGGTGAGAAGCCGGTCTACGCTCTCGAAGGCTCTGTCTCCATGGGCGGCGCACTTGTTCAGTGGCTGCGTGACGAGCTGCAAATGATTCCAAATGCCGCTTCCATCGAGAACAAAGCAAAGAGTGTCAAGGACAACGGTGGCGTGTACATCGTGCCGGCATTCTCCGGTCTCTTCGCTCCTCGTTGGCAGCCGGACGCCCGTGGCGTCATCGTCGGCCTGACTCGCTTCGTTAACCGCAACCACATCTCCCGCGCTGTGCTGGAGGCTGCTGCGTACCAGACCCGTGAGGTTCTCGATGCCATGGTCGCAGAATCCGGCACGGACATCACGACGCTGAGCGTTGATGGCGGCATGACCATGAACGAGTTCCTCATGCAGTTCCAGTCCGACATCCTAGATGTCACTGTCACGCGCCCGAACAACATTGAAACCACTGCTCTCGGCGCTGCATATGGTGCAGGTCTGGGCGTTGGCTTCTGGTCGAGCTTGGATGAGGTCAAGGCCCACATCACGATTGACAAGAAGTGGCGTCCGAAGATGGAGGCCGAAGAGCGCGATCGCCTGTTCCACCAGTGGAACCGTGCCGTTGAACGCACCTACGGCTGGGTCGAGGATACCGATGCTGAGGAGGCACCGAAGCCTGAATAAGTCCTCGTAAGAGCCTAAAAATGGCTCGGAAAACCGATTCGGTTTTCCGAGCCATTTTTATTATAAATTCAGGGCTTGTTTGTTATAATAAAATTATTATCACTACCATCCACTCCTCGATTGAAAATAGAAAAGAGCAATCATGCGTCGCGCATCGATTTTCACTGCGAGTGTGACCACCGCCCTGACTTTGGCACTGGCCACCCCGGCAGCATCAGCAGCCCCAACGGACTTCATCAAGAACCCGCTGGAGCCAACCCCTGACCCGCAGTCCACTGCAATGGTCGAACTGCCAACTACCCCGGCGCCGACCACTACAGTTGACGGACGCCACGTGACGGTCACCGACGGCTACATGACCTCACAGGATGGCAAGGGCACCCAGATTTACTGGAAGTCCAACACCATTCCGAACGCCAAGGCCACTGTCGTCGTCGTGCATGGCGCTGCAGAGCACCTGGGTCGCTACGAGTGGGTAACCGGCAAGCTTCTGAACGCCGGCTACAACGTCTACCGCCTCGACCACCGCGGCCACGGCCACACGGGTCAGGTTGAAGGCACTCCAGTTGCTCGTGGCCACATCGATGATTTCCACTCGCTTGTCGATGACCTGCACATGCTTGTAGAGAAGGCCAAGGCGGAGAACCCGAGCACGAAGACCTTCCTGCTCGGCCACTCCATGGGCGGTCTTGCTGTGGACTTCCACGGCATCAAGTACCCGGGCAGTGTCGACGGCATCGTCGCCAACGGCGGTGGCGCTCTGTTCAACCCCTACGGCGGCACGGACAAGGGCGAAACCATCACCCCAGAAGCCATGACCGATGTCCAGCGCGAAGCACAGCCGACGATTTACCAGCGTTTGCCGTTCCAGGACATGACTACTTTCAACACGCGCATGCTCAAGGAAGTACCGAACCGTACCGAGATGCGCGTCCCATCGCTGCCGGGCACTGACCTGATTCAGGTTGGCAACCCGCTGGGTGCGAAAACCTCTTCTTCCCAGGCAGTGCGTGATGAATACGGCACTGATCCGTACAACAACTCCAAGCTTTCGCTCGGCATGGCTCAACAAATGGCGTTTGCCGCCACCTACAACGGCACCAACTCCGTCGACTTCGTTGAGCCGACCCTGGTCATGATGGGTGGCCAGGATGAGATTGTGCCGCCGTTCTTCTCGCGTGACTGGTACAACGGTATCTCGTCCACCGACAAGCAGCTGATCGAGTTCGAAGGCCAGTTCCACGAGACCTTCAATGAGCCGGCACAGCATGAGGCCATTGCGACGGCTATTGCCTGGCTTGATGCGCGCATCTAATTGAACGCTAAATAGGAACCGATCTGCTTCCTAACAGTTACGAGTTCTTCATAGAGCTAACCCGGTGGAATGGGGGCGATTGTCTTCTGACAATTGCCCCCATTTTCTTTGCCCTGTTCTCTGCCAGCTGTATAGGCGTTCAGTACTTGGCAATACAAACTACTGTGCGTATAGTTGGTATTACAAGGTACTAGGTATGAAAAGCATTTTGCCCGGGCAGATTCCTCCATACCGCCGGAAAGAAAGCACAACGCTATGCCCAAACGTCCACAGACACAACTGAAGAAAGGGGTACTTGAGCTCGCCATTCTCAAGCTGATTTCTCGCGAAGAGCTCTATGGCGCGGCACTCGTCGCAAAGCTCAACGTCTACCCCCACCTCAGCGCGCCTGCGGGAACCGTCTACCCCCTGCTCTCGCGTCTGACCACCAACGGCTTGATTAGCAATCGCTGGGAGGAATCCCCCAAGGGGCCGCCTCGCAAGTACTACTCACTGACAGCCAAAGGAAAGCAAACACTCACGCAACTACATCAGGACTTCATCGATCTATCCGCCGACATGACCGCACTATTTTCCGAGGAGCCCCAATGAACACCTACCTCACTGCCATTGACCACAAACTGCGCGAAATCGGCATATCGCACGCACAACGCAAGGCGATCATCGCCGAGCAGGAGAGTCTTCTGCAAGAGCTTAACGACGTCCACGCGGACCTGGCCGAAGAGCTGGGAACGGCAACCGACTACGCAAATTGCGTAGCCGAACAAGTTGGTGAACCAAGCACCTTGCGCAGGTACCTCGCCAACCCGCTTCGGGTATTTACCAAAAGCGGTCGCGCTTCCCTGTGGAACATGGACGACCCGCGGATCCTCCAACCTCACCTGTTGGGTTTTGGCTGGTCTATCAACTGGGCCGCAGTAGCGACCAAGCTGGGGATTGTCCGACCGGACGATATTGACGGTGAGGTTATCTCTGAAATTCCGGCTCGCGCACTGCAGGCGACCGCTTTTCTCCCCGCGGCTGTGACGGTTGCGCACGGAGTCGCACTGACCAGGTGCTGGAAGCAGTTGCCTTCCGAAGTCCACACAAAATGGAAGCTAAACGGCGAGGCAGTTCAAAAGACAGCACCGAAGGAAACTCTGCTTCTTCCCTTCGTGGTTTCTACGGTCGGAGCTGGATTCTCAGCTGCTTCGCTGCTCAAGGCAGATGACCGCGAAGATACTCTGCGCGTCGCGTCCCTAAGCGCGCTCGCAAGCACAATTGCGCCATCTCAGCTGATCGGCGTTCTCACGGAAGAAAACTCCAAGCTCAATCCGGCCTTAGTCCACGCTGGTGTTGCTCTGACGTCGGTCGTGGCTTCGTCTGCCTGCCTCGTCCTGCCCCTCCGAGCTGGGCTGAAGGCTGCGTGGAAGAAAGCTGGAGCAGCTTAAATCACGGTGCAGGATACATCAGCAGGTGAAAGACACATCAGCAAAATTGCTGTAATCCCGAATGTTGTACACAACCTCTACCACCTCGAGTGAGGCTATCCCCCTGGTTCAGTTGTGTTTTCGGTTGTGTTTCTACTCTCAACCTTCCTGGTGTTTTTACCTTCTCAATCCCCCAATTAATTTTTTAGCGCAGCTAAACAAGTCACGCCTGAAAAAAGCCACTTCACGACACAGGCGTCACCTCATGCCAGCTGTGGAGGTGGCATGAGGTGACATAGGTGTCGTGAAGTCGCGGATGAACTGGGGCGGGGCCGCACCTGCTTAACCGGCTCGCTTAACCGGCTCGCTTAACCGGCTCGAGAACTTCCTTGCCCATCATGAACGGACGCAGCGCCTCCGGAATCACCACAGAACCATCGGCCTGCTGGTGGTTTTCCAAAATGGCGACCAGCCAACGCGTCGTGGCCAGCGTGCCATTTAGGGTGGCGCAGTACTGCGACTTGCCGTCGGCATCGCGGTAGCGGGTCTTCAAACGACGAGCCTGGAAAGTCGTGCAGTTCGAAGTCGAGGTCAACTCGCGGTAAGTGTTCTGCGTCGGCACCCACGCCTCGGTATCGAACTTGCGGGAAGCGGATGCACCCAGGTCGCCACCAGCAACATCGATGATGCGGTACGGAACATCGACCGCGGCCAGCATCTCGCGCTCCATGTTCAGCAGCTTCTGGTGCTCTGCCTCCGCCTGCTCCGGCGGACAGTAGGAGAACATCTCCAGCTTGTCGAACTGGTGCACGCGCAGGATTCCGCGGGTGTCCTTGCCGTAAGAGCCCGCTTCACGACGGAAACAGGAAGACCAACCAGCATAGCGACGCGGCCCCTCCGACAGGTCAATAATCTCGTTGGAGTGGTAGCCGGCCAGCGCGACTTCCGAGGTACCGACCAGGTAGAGGTCATCTTCCTGCAGGTAGTAAATCTCATCGGAGTGCGCACCGAGGAAACCAGTACCCGACATGGTCTCCGGACGAACCAGCACCGGCGGCACCATCAGCTGGAAACCGTTCTGAGTTGCCTTCTGAGCAGCCAGGTTCATCATGGCCAGCTGCAGCATGGCACCGTAGCCGGTCAGGAAGTAGAAGCGGGAACCGGAGACCTTGACGCCACGCTCCATATCAATAAGTCCCAGCGACTCACCGAGGTCCAGGTGGTCCTTGGGCTCAAAATCGAACTGTGGAATCTCGCCAATTTCCTCCAGCACGACAAAGTCATCTTCGCCACCGGCGGGCGCACCCGTAACGATGTTGCCAATCAGGTACTGCAGACGCTCGACCTCAGCCTCGGCTTCCTTCTGCTCCGCTTCGGCTGCCTTCACGGCGTCGGAAAGCTCCTTGGCCTTCTCCAACATGGCCGGACGCTCTTCCTTCGACGCCTGACCAATCTTCTTGCCGAAGCCCTTCTGCTCTGAACGCAGCGCGTCGGTGGAGGCAATAACCTCACGGCGCTTAGCGTCAGCTTCCAGCAGCTGATCGACCAATGCCGGGTCCTCACCACGGGTGCGCTGGGACTCGCGGGCTACTTCAGGGTTTTCGCGGAGAAATTTGAGATCAATCACGTCCCCTAGAGTACCTGGTTTACGTCGGCAAGCAGGCACAAGGCTTGCTAGAGTGCCGCTTCCGCTCCTGAGGCGACCAGCAGCGCGCCGAGGACGAGGAAGATCACGCCGGCGACAGTGTCAATCCACGGCCCTGCCAGCACCATTCGCTTGACGACGGCATCCGTCGACACCACGATTGCGATAAATAGGAAGAAAGCGATTTGGGAGACGATTAGCACCAACGTACAAAGCACAAGCGTCCCCACGGATGCGCCTGCGGGAATGAACTGTGAAAGCACTGCCGCGAGGAAGAGAACAATCTTCGGGTTCGACATGTTGGTGAAAAAACCCTGGCGGAACGTCGCCTTCGGTGACCGGAGCGCCTCACTTCCCAAGGCTGGTGCGGCACCGGCGCGCAGTTCGCGGAGAGTATTGATGCCTGCCTTGGCCATACTGATACCCATGTAAATGAGATAACAGCCACCGACAAGCTGGATTACGCCCATCAGCAAAGGATTGGCGGTGATGACAGCTGCGAACCCAAAAACTGTGAGGGTCATCCAGATAGTGGCGCCAGTACTGATACCCGCAACCGCTGCGATCGCGTGCTTTCGGGATTTGGTGGCAAGGCGCAGGATTAAGAAGACGTCAGGCCCTGGTGAGGCCATACCAATAATGTGGACGCCCAGCAGGCTGAGTAGTGCAGTCCAGGTCAAGACTCGTGTCCTCGGGTAGCGAACGAATACCGGACTATTGTAGTGCTTAAAGCTCTTGAGCAAATTTGGACCGCAAACTCGGGCAGAGCGTCGATGACTGAGCTCCCTGCAACGGCATCAACGCTCATGGCAGCGTTGTCGCTTTTAGCGTTACCTTGTCCACAGGCTCATTGGCGGTGCACAATGGGGTCACTATGGCTGATGACAATATGAACCAGGATCGCGAGCACGCTGCCGCCACAGACACTGACTCCGGTGCAGGTACTGGCGCAGATGCCAGCGCTGGTGCATCCTCCGCAGCCGGCAACGATGCCAACGCTTCGAATAACTCCCGTGGAAGCTGGGGAATGCGCGCTTTGTCGACGGCAATGCTGGTTGGCGCCGCGGGAATGGCATTCGCGCTGCAAGCGGGAGTCATCGAGCCACCGAGTGGGCCACTTGGGGGCAAGGGTTCGTCGGCAAGCGCGTCATCGTCGACAACGACGACCATCGTCGACAAGGAGACGACGGCGTTCACCAGCGCAACCGCGGGCAACTGTCTGGACTGGAATCTGGCAGAAGATTTGAATGTTTCTGACTTCCGCGTCGTGCCCTGTGAGCAGCCGCATGCTTATGAGGTCGCCAAGAAACTGAATCTCGCCGATTACGAGGAACATCCGGGGCAATACGCCAAAACTGCCAACTACCCGACAGCGGACAATTTGGTGGCTCTGCAAAATGGCGTGTGTCGCAACACTGTGACTGAATACCTGGGCGGCCAGTACGATCCAGACGGTCGATTTATCACGGCGCCGATCATTCCTTCACCTAGCCAGTGGGAAAAGGGTGACCGAACCTTCCTGTGCGGTATCCAGGTCGTCGATGAAGACGGCAACACGGCGCACATGTCCGGTCCTGCGGCCGGGCAGGACCAGTCCCGCGTGTTCGAAGGCGGCCGCTGCGTGACATTGGACGAAAACGGCGCCATCCGCCAGGTGCCGTGCGTGGAAGATCACCTGATGGAGTCGACGGGAGTTGTCAATCTCCGCGACCATTTCGGTGACAACGTCCCCACTGACCAGGAGCAAAATGATGTGCTCGCGGAACAGTGTGTGACTCTCGCGCAGAATTACCTCGGCGGTGACGACCCGCTGTATAACTCGACGCTACTGCCATTTTGGACGTCATTGTCGCAGGAGTCGCTCAATGCCGGCTCGCGCAGTGTGAACTGCTGGTTGATTAAGGACAATGGCCAGGGCGGGTTCTCCACTCTCAACGGCCACGCTAACGAGTCCTTCACTATCGACGGCCAGCCGCCCGTAGCTCCGCCACCGCGCAATCCGCTGCGGGAGGAGCAGGGTGACGCTGGCGCTGGCGCTGGCACAGGTGACGTCGGTGAGGTCGGTGCCGACGGTACTGGCGCAGGAGCAGGCGCTGCGGATAACGCAGTCGCTCCCGCCGGACAATAGAACAATCGGCCAGTAAAACAAGAGGACATTGCGAGGCAGCACCATAAATGGTTGACGTTAGCCCGGAGCGGTTCGATGCACTTGTCGATGAGGCCATCGACCGCATCCCCACGCAGTTTCTCGACCAGCTCGATCAGGTCATCATCCAGGTCCACCCGTATAACCTCGACGAACCCACACTGCTGGGCCTCTACGAGGGCATACCTCTGACCGAGCGTTCTAACAACCACTGGGGTCCGCCTGACCAAATCAGCCTGTATCGCGACATGCTCTGCCGCATCAGCCGCACCGAAGAGGAGCTGGTGGAGCAGATTCGGGTCACTCTCCTGCATGAAATCGGGCATTATTTCGGCCTCGAAGAGGAGGATTTGGACCGACTCGGCTACGGATAAGTTTGTCCCGCCGTGCACGGTCTCGTTCCTCTCGGCTTCTTCACGGCAGCTTTCTTCCTTGTAACCTTAATAATCATGAGCGACAACTCGAGCGAGAAGCCAGAAATCAGGGTCGGCGATAGGGAGCGCAACGCTGCCATGGAGCGTCTCGGCAATCATTTCGCTGACGGCTACTTGGATGTCGATGAATTCTCCAAGCGCGCCGAAGCTGCCGCAGTCGCTAAAACCCGCTCCCAACTACAAACACTCTTCGCAGACCTGCCCGCTGAGACATCCCCCGAGAGTTCACAGGGCACCCCGGCTAAACCGCAGCACCAAAGTGTCGATCAAGAGCTGCAGACTCTGATGAAAAAGGGCCGCCAGCTCAACATTGTTGACTCTGCTGCAGGCATCATCGTATGTGTCTCTATCGTTCTGATGTTTGCAACCAATATCGACAACGCATGGCTCGGCTTCATCGTCGCTGCGGCCGTTGCCCTCATCGGGCGCGCCGCACTGAACATCAATGATGACGAAGAAAAACTCCTCAACGAAATCAACGAAGCGGAATCCAAGCGTCGCACGGAACGCCTACGCCTGGCAGCTCAGAAGCGCCGCGAGATTCAGGAAGGCCAGCAATAACGGCCAGCAGTAACGGTCGCCGCCCAGCTGCCTGTCTAAGGCAACTCGCTGTCGCCCCAGCGGCGCACATCCCACGTGCCCGGTTCAATGCCAGCAGGCTTGCCGACGTCCACAGCGCTCGGAACCAGCTCGATTCGCTCAGTATTGGCAATGCGGTGCCGCAGTGCGTATTCCGGATTCACCCCGGTCAGATACTGCCCAATCAGACGAATAGCCGCGCCGTGGCTGACAATGACGACATCCTTGTTGCCGCCCTCCTTCGACTCCTTGGATTCACCACCTGTCGCTCCTGTCTGCTCCAGCAGCTGCTGTATCGTCGGCAGGTAGCGATTCAGCACGTCAGCACCGGATTCACCGCCGGGAAGGCGGTACTCCAGCTCCCCATTGAGCCACTGGTAGAAGGCGCGCATGTACTCCATGTGCGCATCGCGATCATTGCGCCCCTCCAGGTCACCGGCCTGAACCTCGTGGAGGCCACCCTCATGGCGGATGCGAACAGAAGTCTCTCCCAGGTGGTGCAGACTTGCGACCGCGCCTGCGCCAGTCTGGCGGGCACGCAGGGCATGGGATGTGACGATGTCACCGATTCTGTGCACGTCGGGAAGCAAAAGACGTCCCAGACTGCGCGCCTGCCTCACACCGAGGTCGGTGAGCGGTGCGCCCGGCAATGCGGTATCCAGACGGCGGTTGATGTTGCCGGTGGTCTGCCCGTGGCGGATGAAAATGATGCGCTGGGAATCAACCGGCATGACAGATTCAGGGCGGTCTGGGCGGTCATCGAGGAAAGGCAGCTGTCCAACTGGATTTTCGGGCGCGGCGGGTGTCATGTTTTACCTTCGTCCTTCCTTAAGCGCGTCGACCCACTCAATTGACTGGGAGATATCCGGCGGCGGGGTCATAATGCTGCGGCGACCGCCCTCAGCGACCGGCCAAGATCCCAGATACCGCAGGTCTTCGGCGTATTCGTGCAGTGCCGCGAGAGCCGCCGCAACCTGTGCATCATCAACGTGGCCGTTGCAGTCGATGTAGAAGCGGTAGAGGCCGAAAAGCTCGCGTGTCGGCCGTGACTCGATGCGGGTGAGGTTGACCTGTCGCACTGCGAACTCATTCATGGCACGCATTAGTGTGCCGGGCTGGTTCGGCAGCGTGAAGGAGACCGAGGTGCGGTCGGCGCCGGTGCGCGGCGTCGGCACGCCGGGGCGCCCCACCAGCAGGAAACGGGTGCGGGCACCGCGCACGTCGGCGACCTCAGTAGCCAGCGCCTCCAACCCGAGCAGTTCACCCGCGCGGGCCGGGGCAGCGCAAGCGTCGCGGGTGCCCTCGGCGACCTGGTGGGCCGCCGCCGCATTGGAGCTGGCCTGGTGAACTTCCACGCCCGGAAGGTTGGCGTCCACCCACTGTTTGACCTGCGGATACGCTACGGGATGTGTCGTAAAAGTACGCACCTGTTCCACCGTCGTACCGGGACGGACCAGGATAGAGAACACCACCCCGACCTCGGTTTCGCGGAAAACCTGCAGCTCTGGCCCAGCGGCGAGGGCATCAAAAGTTGGTGTAACGGGACCGTCCACGCTGCTCTCGATAGCCACGCAGGCAAAGTCCGCTTCCCCTCGGCGCACGGCTCCAAGCGCAGCCGCGGGGCTATCCACCGGCACCGCATTGACCGCGGATTCCCCTGCCGGATCAATCTCGCCAGCACGCGCCATGTCCCACAGCGCCTGCTCGGTGAATGTGCCCGCAGGACCCAAATAAGTAACCGTCGTCATAAGCTCAGAGTAGAGGGCTTCTACACTTATTGCATGACCTCTTCTTCCGAGATGCCCGCCCGCGCCCTCACTGAAGCCGTGCGCAGTGGCGCAATCTCGGTATCGGAAATCGTTTCGGAATTCGCCACGCTTGCCGACGACGCCGCGACCAATCCCGCCCGTTTCGGTATTGCCACGTCCTTGGCCGAGCACGCTGTCGACCGCGCGCGCAGCCTCACTGCCGAATCCGAACCCGCCCGGCGCGCTAGCCACGGACTCCCGCGTGACCTCCTAGGTCTGCCAGTGGCAATCAAGGACCTATTCACCATCGCTGGTGTCGAATGCACGATGGGCTCGACCAACTTGGCTTTCACCGCCACCGAAACCTCGGAACCCGTGGCGAAACTGCTGGCTCGCGGCGCGGTCCTCACGGCGACAACGCACACCTCCGAGGTCGGGATGACGGCCTACACCGAGCCGATTGGCTACCCGGCCCCAGAAAACCCCTACTTCGCCACGCCCAATCAGCTGTCCAATCAGCCGGATACCACGCCACGCACTCCCGGCGGTTCCTCGGGCGGCAGCGCGGTGGCTGTCGCAACTGGTGTCGTTCCCGCAGCTCTGGGCTCTGACGGCGGCGGTTCTATCCGTGTGCCCGCCGCCTGCTGTGGCCTCGTTGGGTTGAAGCCAGCACACGATATTGCGGGTGGAAATCTCTCCACGCCCGCCTTCCTCACTCGCACAGTTGATGACGCAGCACTGCTGGCCGGGGTGCCACTTTCCGCAACCCCGCATGCTTTCCGACGGCCCCAGCGTCCCCTTCGCATCGGTGTCACTGTCAGCCCTTTTCATGCTGAGGTGGACGTCGATAAGCGCTGGGCAAACGGTGCGTGGGCGGCGGCTGACCGTCTTGCCGACGCCGGGTACGACGTGGTGGAAGTGCCCAGCCCCTACGATCCGGCAGGTCCGGACGTGTTCGAGATTTTTCGACGGACCATCACGCGAATGGCCACGAAATTGCCGCGCGCGGACTACTCCGAGATTGTGCAGTGGATTCGAGCCTGTGGCCAGGAGATTTCCACAGCAGAGGCGGCGGCGACACATCAGCAGCGGATGGCTCTGCCCGGCGCGATTCGGTCGCGTTGGGAAGTCGATGCGGTGATTACGCCAACGCTGGCGTTTGATCCTCCGCGTATTGGGCATTTCTCTGCGTTGGCGCCGTGGGAGGACTTTGACGAGCAAACCCGGTGGACACCGTGGTTGTCGCTGTGGAATCTGACTGGGTGGGCAAGCGTGTCCGTGCCCATTGCTGTGCCGGACACTAGCGGCAGCACGCCCAATGCGAAGCTCCCCGCCACCAGCGTCAACATCGGTGCGGTGCGCTGCGGCGAGGCAGAGCTACTGGAGATGGCTAGCGTGCTGGAGGCTGCTAACGCCAACTAGCGCACGTACTTCGCCGCCATTGCCGCCGCCTGTCCGGCGTATCCGCCACCAAATAGCACCGCGTGCATGAGCACGGCGTAGAGCTGATGGAGTTCGCAGCTCTCGGCGAAATCCGGCAGCGGATGTACGGATTCGTAGCCACGCAAGATCTCGTCGAAATGCGTTGCCCCGAATAGCGCCAGCAGTGCCAGATCTTCCTCGCGGGCTCCGCCGTGCGCCGCGGGGTCAATCAAGATCGCGCCGTCTGCATCCCACATGAGGTTTCCCCACCACAGGTCACCGTGGACACGCGCAGCATCTGGCTCGTTGTCGAAATCCCCAGCCAAGAGGCGCTCAATGAGCTGGTCAAAGATATCTAGCTGACGGTTATTGTAGGAGCTTTCCAACTTTCCCAGCGCTGGCAGCAGACGCCCTTTCGCCCAGTATTCACCGAAGCTCTCCCGTGGAGTCAGGTCCATCTGCAGGGGCTGATCCAGTGGACCGAAGTAACCGTGCCCCTCCCACCCATCGGGGCCGGCACCCCAGCCAACGGCGCCCAGATTGTGGGTAATGGCCAACGATTTTCCGAAATCGTACGCCGCCTGTGGAGTCGGCGCTTTCGACTCAATTCGACGCAATTTCAGCGCATGCCCGCTCACGCCCAGCACCTCCACTACGCGCGCACCGCCGTCAGATTCGCCCTCGCGCAGCCAACCCAGCCCCGCCGCCTCACAGGCGAAGAAATCCCTAGGGACACCATGCCGGCTCTTGACGTAAACATCCGAGTCGTTGACTGCACGTTCGTTGTTCTGGTTCATTGCGGACATATTTCCAGCATATTCTTCTTCGTTCCCAACCCCTTTCAGCACGTCGCATGCAGGGTAACGCCAGCGCTACCAAGACTTGTATTGCTGTCTCGGTTCTCTTAGTCCACTGTCGTTGCCTATTCTTTATTGGTATGGAAGGCAACTTCGACGACTCGCGCATTGCCCGCGACCGATACGGTAGGCCGCTTAAAGATCGCTATGGCCGCCCCATCTACCGCCGTGTGGACGAGGCGTCGCCGAAGCATGCCGGCCCCCGTGAGGCCGATTCGCGTGGCGCTTCACGACGCCCCATCCCGCCCCGTTCCGACCGCCCATCTAGGGCAGGGGCAGCCCGCCCAGCGCCTATGCCTCCGCGCAGGTCTAGGCCGCAACCGGAACGTCGGCAGGCGCCACTGAACGAAACGCGCATTGAGTCCCGTCCACCAATGAACCGGGCCGGTAGCGGACGCGCTGGCAGCGATCCGCGGTTTCCCCCACCCGGATATAATCCGGATGCGGATTTCCAATCTTCCTCGCGCGGCTCGTCACAGGACTACTACAGTGCCCCACAAGCAGCGAGTTCTGGCCGTGGTGGACGCCGTGGCAGTCGTGACGGCGCCGGCGTCAGGTCTGGGTTCCGCATGCCACGCTTGCGACTGCCACGCTTGCGCTTTAAATCCATCATCCTGCTTCTCGTCATCTTCCTTGTCGTCACGATGGCACTTGTCGACATCCGCCTGACCAGGGTCGATGCGTTCTCCGGTCTGGCAGATCGCCCTGCCAATACGATGTCCTCCAACTGGTTGCTTGTCGGTTCGGACTCTCGTACGGGCTTGTCAGAGGAAGATGCCGCCAAGCTGTCGACGGGCAGTGGTGATTTCGGCCAGCGCACCGACACCATCATGATTGCCCACATTCCGGTGCTCGGTAAGCCGAAGTTGGTCAGTATCCCGCGTGACTCCTTCGTGGATATCCCGGGCAATGACAAGAACAAGATCAATGCGGCATTCGCATTTGGTGGCCCCCAGTTGCTCATCGATACCGTAGAGAAAAACACTGGAATCCACATCGACCACTACGCCGAAATTGGCTTTGGCGGTTTCGCCGGTGTCGTCGATGCTGTCGGTGGTATCGAGATGTGCCCTGAAGAAGCCATCGACGATCCGCTGGCGGGCCTGAATATCCAGGCCGGTTGCCAGAAATTCGACGGCGCGGGCGCCCTGGGTTACGTGCGCACGCGTGCTACCGCCCAGGGAGACTTGGACCGCGTAGAGCGGCAGCGTGAGTTCATGAGCGCGCTGATGGGACGCCTGAAATCACCTGCGGTATGGCTCAACCCCTACCGCTGGATTCGCCTGGCCAATGCTGGCACTAAGGCCGTGTTCGTCGGCGATGGTGACCATGTCTGGCATCTGACCTGGCTGATGTTGCGCATGCTCTTCGGTTCCGATTCCCTTACCGTGCCCACCTCAGGCGCCATGGATACCGGTTATGCGGGCAATGTGCTGCTCTGGGACGAAATCGAAGCGCCAGCACTTTTTGCGGAGCTGAGATAGTCAAGAAGGTAGCTAAAACAGCTTCAGATAGCTTTCGAGACAACTAACGCGTGTGACTTAGCATTTTGCTGAGCCACACGCGTTAGTTCTTAAACCAGCTACGCCTAGTTCCGAATGGTCACCTGACGGGACACGATGGTCTCACGGGACTTGCGCTCTTCGGCGGTCAGCGGCTCTTCGCTGGCCAGCGCCTCAGCGATACGCTTGTCGGCCTCTTCCACGGCAGCAATCCAGTGGTCGTGCGGCTTGGTGTTATCCAGGTCCCAGACCGGCACCAGCAGGCCATCGGTGCGGAAGACACCAGCGAACTTAGTGCCCTCTCCCAGCGAAAGGTTGTCCGCAGCGTGCACGCGTGCCAAGGCGTCCAGCAGTGGCTTCTCATCTTCACGGCGCACCCAGCGGATGTGAGCGCGCTCGCCCGGATCAATCCACCACACAGCGCCAGCGACCTTCGCATCCAGGCGGTACGACGGGAGAATCGCGTCGTTAGCCACGGCCAGGTTCTGCTCGATCATCGGGGTGCGTTCAATGCCCTTGGGAATCCACCACTCGAAGTCCTGGTGGACCTCCAGGTTGTCGAGATCCACGGCGGTCAGGACGTCGGTAAGCGGTGCGGCCTCGCCGTCAGTGGCGGAGGAGAGCTGCTGGCCCGGCTCTGCGTCACGGGCCCATGCCAGCGCACGGGAGAGATCCGCAGCGCCGTCATTGGTGCGCGCCTGCGTCTGCAGCGCGACGAAAGCCTCATTGCCCTGGTCAGCGGCACGCGTCAGGGCAGCAACGCCGCCTGGCAGCACGGTGCAGAGCTTGATGTCACGCTCGGCGTCAGCGACCGTGACCGGAATGACCACAGCCGGAGCGAACTCGCGGACAGCCACGATGTCAGCCTCTTCGTCGAAGTCCTTGAACGGACGCGGATTACCCAGCAGCGCTGCACGCTCAGCAGCGCGGGCTGCCAGCTTCGCCTGACGACGGCTCATGCCCTCCGGGGCCTGATTATTCTTCTTACGAGATTTCTTTCCCACAAGGCCACAGAATACCTATTCGCTCTCCGTAATTCGCGACTGCCTGGGCTACTTATAAAAATCGTCGACGAATTCGCTCGCCGTTCCTTCGAAAAGCTGCTTGTCGACGGCCATTGCGCCCGCCTCCCCTTGTTCATCGGTAGCTTCGCTGGGGATGAAGCCCTTGGACCAGAAACCGGGCTGGGTGCGTTCGCGACCGGATCCAACGGGAATGTTGCGATGCACTTCCTCGGGAGCCAACACGTAGCCGAGTAGCCGCGCTGTGAGGGCAGTCGTCACACAAGCTAAAACGGTGATGATTCCGGCCTGGAAGTACGTCCGGGATACGTCGGCAGCGATAAACCACCCCACTGCAAGTGGCCACAAAACGCAGGCCAGATACCAGATAAAGCGACCTGGCCCCATTACGGCAGTGACTCCTGTTTCAGCCAACGCGACCACGGGCCCCGTGATGTTGCGCACTGGCCACATGTGCATCGTGCGCACATCCGTTGCCGTGCGCGACAGTAGTGGGCGGGCATACGTTGCGCGGTCACGCAGCACCTGGAGGGTCTTGTAGACCGAAAAACCCAGCCCAATGAGGGAAACCATTCCACAAAGACCGAAAGCCCATGCTCCAAACTCACCGAGGAGGGAAACCACTAGGTCCTGACCGGGGCTCAGGATGCTCATCCAGACGAAAACGGTAAATGCGGCGAATACTCCGGCGCCGCTCATCGCCCATCGAAAGACGCTGTCCGCGCGCTTGCGAACAATCTCATCGGCCTTCCAGCGCGGCGTCGCACCCGTGATAGTCGAATCCGAGACAGTCGGCTGCCAGTTCTGCTGCGATGGCAGCACCACCTGAGGTGGGGACTGCTGCGGCTGCTGCTTTGGAGACTGCGGCGGCACAGCCCACCCCGCGTTTTCTGCCTGTTCATTAGACATTTTCCGCAGGGCTCCTCTCTCGCGTCTCTCTCGCGCGGCTGGCTTCTTCCGCAGTCTTTTCTCCAACGGCGTTTTTTGGGTGCGCTCCCCTAACCTACCTAAACTAGCCCGGCCACTAACCCAGCCACTAGTCCGACCAGCTGCGAATCTTCCGCAGCATGATGCGGCTCTTACGCTGCGAACGACCCATCTTCCGAGCCAGGTTGTTCAAAATCGCGATGGCCTCGGTGATGTGCGGCCCCTTGTTCAGCATCACGCACTCGGCACGCAGGGCGAAAGCCGCATCGGTAATCTCCGCGCGGGAAGGCAGGCCGGCCTTGGCCATATTCTCCAGCACCTGAGTACCCAGAATGGTCGGCACTCCGGCTGCCTGCGCCAGCGTCAGAATCTGGCCTGGGACCTCACCCATGCGGTCGAAGCCCAGTTCCACAGCCAGGTCACCACGAGCAATCATCAGACCGGACTTGGCGCGCTTCATGCTGGCGATGATGATTCCCGGCAGATTCTGGAATGCCGGAATAGTCTCAATCTTCAGCACAACACCCAGGTTCCGAGCCTTCGACGCCAGGTCCTCGCGGCCCGCAGCCTCATGTTCCGCCGCAATCTCATCGAGCACCTTGTAAACGTACTCAGCATCCCCCTGCGTGCGAATAAAGCTCACCGCAGCAATATCCGCATGCTCCACCACAAAGCGCAGGTGCTCAATGTCTTCGTCGGTAAGCGAATTGAGTGGCAGGTCGGTGTTCGGCAGATTGATGCCCTTATGCGCCGCCAGCGGCTGACCATTCGGCTTCGTACGCAGGACACGCAGCCGGGCATCGACGTGACTATCTTCGCTTGACGACGTCTCGGAGACCTCAACCACCTCAGCGCCAAGTGCACCGTCGTCGAAAAGTACCGGATCGCCCGGTTTCAGAGCTGCCACGGCAGACGGCAGCGAGCAGGAGACACGAGGAATCTCGTCATTTGTGCGTGGAATGGTGGTGATTTCCTCGCCGCTGGTGAGAATAAACTCATCACCGGTGTAGAAGCGCAGCTTTTGCACGGTCGGTGGCACACCACCAGCGCGCGTGACCTCGTAGTTGCTGCGCAGGTGTGTTCCCTCGGCAATCCAGGCGTTCTTTTCGCCCTCGGCGAGGACAGCCTCGACCTCGCCCTCGGAGTCGGTGTCGATGCGCACAACGGTGAAGTGACGCTTCGCCGAGCGGGAGTCATGCAGCGTAATGACATCGTCAAGCTGCAGCTGTTCCAACCACCCCTGATCTGCTTCCAACGGCAGTGCGGGACGCCCCGGCAAATCGCTCGGAGCTGGCTTGGGGTGCTCATCCAGTCGCGGAGTCAGCCAAATCTTGGACTTGGAGATGACCGTGCCAGCGTCGTCACGCACAACACGGGCGCGCCCCACACGCGGCCCCGGTTCGATATCGCCCGTGCGCAGCTTCGGACCAGCCAGATCCATGGACACGAAGATGCGGCGACCGGCCTTCTCAGCTGCAGCATTGACGTTGTCAATCATGCGGCTCCACTGCTCAGGTCCGTCGTGGGCGCAGTTGATGCGAGCGAGATCCATGCCAGCGGCAGCGAAGCTCTCCACCAACTCTGCATCGTCGGCGGCCTCGGCGGGCAGGGTCACCATAATGTGCGAAGTGACATCCGCGCGCTCCTGACCGAACAGCTCGGTGGCGTTGTTATCCAGGGCAATATCCGCGCGCTCATCGTCGGCAATAATGCGGGCGACATCGATGTCTGAGGTGCGCCCCGCCAGCGCCAACAGCGCGTTGAGAGCGAGCTCAAGGCGCCCCCGGGTGAAAGTCTCCACCGTGGTCAGACTGGTCACGCCGAGGTCGTGCAAGCTGTTTTGCAGCTCACGGATGTCAATTGTGCGCAGGTGTGCGTAGTGCAGCAGGTTTTCCGCGTGCCGACGGCGCTCTTCCGGCACCTCTGCGAGCAGTGCAGAAGCCTCCACCGAGACGTCGTCCAACTCTGTGATCAGATCAGTGACCTTGCTGATGAGGTCATCCAGACGCGGTACGGCCGCGCCGCTTTCAGTGTTGTCAGTTGCTGTGTCTTGAGGGCTCTGCGCTGCCATAGAGAAGGCACTCCTGTGTTGAAGACGAAGCGTTGGCCAGAGTCGGCCACGCGGGCCAATAGAAGGTGGGCATTCTCATTCTCAAATGAGACGGCCGAAAGCGCATGTCGAGAAGACATCTACTCTCGCTACCAGCAGTTACTTCCAGAATGGATCCTGCACATCTCGGAGCGTCTGAATGGACTTGTCCAGCTGCTTCTTTTCGTATTCGTCCAGCTCAAGCTCGATAACGCGGCGAATTCCTCGACGGTTCACAATGGCTGGTGTTCCGATGAACACGTCCTCATGACCGTATTCACCTTGCAAGTATGCGGAGACCGGCAGAGCTACCTCTTGGTTCTGGAAAATGGCGCGCGTAATGCGGGCCAGACCCATACCGATTCCGTAGGAAGTGGAGCCCTTGGCATCGATAATCTCGTAGGCGGCATCACGGGTTCGGATGAAGATGTCCTCCAGCTCGTCGTGAAGCGCGGGGTCGGCGGCGAGGCGCTTGGACAGACTGACGCCTGCAACGTTGGCGCTGGACAACACCGGCAGCTCGGAGTCGCCGTGTTCACCAATGATGTATGCGTGCACGCTCATCGGGGAAACATCGTAGTATTCACCCAGCATGTAACGGAAACGTGCGGTGTCCAGGATGGTGCCGGAGCCGAAGACACGGTTGTGTGGCAGCCCGGAGTACTTCCACGCGGCGTATGTGAGTACGTCGACGGGGTTGGAGGCGATCAGTAGGAGCCCATCAAAACCGCTGGCCATGACGGAATCGACGATGGACTTCATAATTTTCATGTTCTTGTCCACCAGCTGTAGGCGAGTCTCGCCGGGCTTTTGTGCTGCGCCTGCACAGATGACTACCAGCGCGGCATCGTCACAGTCGGCGTACGTGCCCTGAGTGACTTTGGTGCGCGACGACGCCCACACGACGCCATGGTTTAAGTCCATGACGTTGCCCATCGTCTTCTTTTCGTCGATGTCAATGATTGCCAAATGGTCGACAGTGCCTTGGTTGACCAGTGAGTACGCATATGCCACGCCGACGTCGCCAGCGCCGATCAGCACGACCTTATTTCCTGTGGATAGCTTCATAGCCCTCGGATCCTTCTCAACCGATTCGGAAAACGTTGCGACACCCCACAGGCTACGCTTTGTGCGGAAAACTGGCGCGAGATGAATAAACCCCGTGGAAAAAATTTTGCCATGATGGGAGTTATGGGATTCCTGCGTCGCGCATTTACTTCGATTGCGCCCTCGATTGCGTCTACGGGCAACACACCTGTAGCTCAGCCAATCGAAACCACCAGGACAGTGCGAGCTGCACGAGCAGCGCGAACGGGAATTACAGGAGTCGCTGGCACAGCTGGCATGGCCAAAGCGCTGGGCGCAGTCGGCACCGGCAGTCTGATGGCGACCAAAGTCTTTCGCGAACGCCTCCTAGGTACCGGCCCTGGCACTATCCGCAGCGCACTGCGAGCGGGCATTCCCTCCAACCCCGGTCTAATTGGTGCAGAAATTGCGTCATGGGCTGCCTTTAGCCCCTCGCTGATGCCGCGTACTCGGATCGCCACCGTTACTGTGACCTTCCTGGCACAGCTGGCGGGCCATGTCACCGGGGTGGCTATCGGCTATGGCTACAACACGACGATGCGGCGTCTGGCCAGCACTCCGCTCAGCCGCTTTGCGCCGGCACCTCGACACGAGCGCGCACTGGCCGTGACCTGGCATGTTGCCACCACGGCCACCACCGCGGCGCTGTGGCTGCGCTCCATTTCCCAGCAGCGCGAAATTGGCCGCCTGGTGGGCAAGGATGAGCAGGAATCCGCACGCAGCCAGTTCGCCTCCACAATGATTGCCAGTGGTCTCTACCTGACCACTCGGGGGCTCTCCGCGCTGGCCAATCGCGGCTATGACTTACTGCGGGACAACCTCCGCCCCTGGCTGCCGCGCGGTCTCGCCCCGGTTCTCAGCGGTGCCATCGTCGGTGGTGCCGTGGCCGCCAGCATTGATCGACTGCTTATCCGTCGGACTTTGGAGTCCATCGCCAAGAAGTCCCGATACCTGAATACCCTGGTAGTTCCAGGCCGCATGCAGCCGTGGGAGCCAGAGCGTTCCGGTAGCCCGTGGTCTTTGGAGCCGTGGCACGCACTCGGCGCCGAGGGGCGCGTCTTCGTCGCCGAAGGCCCCCGTGCCCGCGACCTGGCAGCGGTCACCGGCAAGCCGCTCTCCGAACTGCAGGAGCCCATCCGCATTTATGCGGGCAAGGTGCCAGGTCGTTCTCTGCGGGAACAGGCGGAGCTCATCATCCGCGAGATGCACCGCACCGGCGCGTTCCGGCGCGATCATCTGGTTGTCTTCACCACCACCGGCACCGGTTGGGTGCCACCGTGGTCGGCGCAGGCTGCAGAGTTCTTGACCCTTGGCAACTGCGCCACTGTCGCTCTGCAGTACTCTGACCTCCCCTCCCCAGTGGCATGGCTAACGGACCACGAAACCCCAATCGCGGCTGGCCACACCCTTATCCATCGGGTGTTGCAGGAAGTCGACAAGATGCCGGAGAACGACCGGCCAAAGGTCTACGTCGCCGGTGAATCCCTCGGCGGGTTTGGCGGTCTCGGCGCATTCGAGAATTCCGCTGACATGCTCGCACGCGTCGACGGTGCTGTCTGGACGGGCGCACCACAGTTCTCCGCGATGTGGAAAGAGCTGACGCACCGTCGGACAAAGGGGTCTCCGGAAATCGCTCCAGTCATCGACGAGGGGCGAAACATCCGCTTCGCTACGCGCCCCGACGAGCTGTACCACTCCTTCTATGGCACCAAGTTCGGGCCGTGGGAATTCCCGCGCGTCGCATTCCTGCAGCATGCCTCTGACCCCATCGTTTGGTGGGATTACCCACTGGCCTGGCGCCGCCCCGACTGGCTTGCAGAGCGCGTCGGCCGCGATGTTCTCCCCTCCATGCGCTGGCATCCGTTCGTCACCTTCTGGCAGGTGCTTATCGACGGCCTCGCCTCCGTCACCGTCCCCGGTGGTCACGGCCACCGGTACGAGGAAGAAATGTTGCCAACGTGGGCTTCCATCCTCGACATTCCGCTTGACGACGACCTGGGTGGCGCGGCCGGAATGCGCTTCAAGCGCGTGAGTAAGTGGATTCGCCGCACTCAGCCGCCGCGTTCATAAACTTGTGACAGATATCCCTGAACAGCATTTTTTATGAATTTCGCATTAATTGTATTGCTTAAATGGTTGCGCATCCACTCATCTTGAGTACCATCGACGGCACAACCTAAAAACGTGTTGAGGAGGAATTTTCCTAATGACTAAGTACGAACTTCCTGAGCTGGATTACGCTTACGACGCTCTGGAGCCGCACATCTCCGGCGAGATTATGGAGCTGCACCACAGCAAGCACCACGCTAATTACGTCAACGGCGCCAACGCTGCTCTGGAGAAGCTCGCTGCTGCTCGCGAGTCCGGCGACTTCGCAGCTGTTACCGGCCTGTCCAAGGACCTGGCCTTTAACCTGGGTGGCCACACCAACCACTCCCTGTTCTGGAAGCTGCTGTCCCCGAACGGTGGCGGCCAGCCGACCGGTGAGCTGGCTGAGGCTATCGAGCGCGACTTCGGCTCTTTCGAGAAGTTCCAGGCTCACTTCAACGCTGCTGCTCTGGGCCTGCAGGGCTCCGGCTGGGCTGTTCTGGGTTACGACACCATTGCAGAGCGCCTGGTTATTGAGCAGATGACGGATCAGCAGGGCAACCTGTCCATCAACCTGAAGCCGGTTCTACTGCTGGATATGTGGGAGCACGCTTTCTACCTGCAGTACAAGAACGTCAAGGCTGACTACGTCAAGGCTGTCTGGAACGTCTTCAACTGGGATTACGCTGCAGAGCTGTTCGCAGCTGCCAAGTAATTTCAGCTAACAGCGCGCGGCTTTTTACGCGTCCCTGCCGCGCGCTAAAGATGGCTTACCGGCTCGCTGACGGGGCTTACCCTCAGCGGGTCGGTTTTTTGTGTCTTGTTTGAGACCACTTTTGGTATTTCCCGGGCGGCACACGTAGCCGTCGTTTAGCGTTAGTGCCCATGAACACCAGCAACAATGTCAACGTCGCCTATGAATACCTCGCCGTAGCTGATTCAGAGGCGGCGAAAATCGCTGTCGTCAGTTTGGACCGCGGAGACAAACTCAACGGTCTAACACTTGAGATGCTGACCGAGCTGTCCGCCGTCGCCCGGAAACTGGCAGCTGACCGTGATCTGCGTGGCGTAATCCTACGTGGCGAGGGCAAATCGTTTTGCGCTGGGCTCGATTTCGCGTCGGCATTTAAGAAGCCCTCGCGCATTCTGCGCTCATTCGTCCCCGATATCCACGGCACGAACCTGTTCCAGCGCGCCTGCTGGGACTGGCGACGCCTGCCGGTGCCGGTCATTGCGGCGGTGCATGGGCACTGTTACGGCGGTGGTCTACAGATTGCGCTAGGTGCTGATTTCCGCATTACGACGAGCGATGCCAAGTGGTCAATCCTCGAAGCGAAGTGGGGGCTGATTCCGGATATGTCCGGTATGCGAACCATTCTCGACGAGGTCAGCGCCGATACTGCACGTTGGCTGACTATGTCTGGCGAAGAACTCAACGGCAAGGAAGCAACTGAGATTGGTCTGGCGACGTGGGCCGTGGACACGGAGGACGCTGCGCTTGAGCTGGCCAAGGAGAAATTGGCACAGCTGGCGACGCGTTCGCCGGATCAGCTGGCGGCGACCAAGCGGCTTTTCCGCGATGTGCACCGATCGCCTCGCTCAACATTCCGTGCCGAGCGCACACAGCAGTTGCTGCTGTTAGCCCGCAAGAACACGGCCATCATTCGCAATGCTGCGATGAAGAAGGTCTCACCTAAGTTCGCCCGGCGCGGCACGTGGACGCGTGGTTAGCGCGCTAAGGAACCGGCAGGTCATCCCCATGCGGCAGGTCCGCGGCCGCGCGCTGTGAATCCAGCCAGTCGCGGACGTGGGCTACCGATCGGCAGTCATCGCCGTTGTAGCGCAGCAGCATAGCGCGCGCCTCGGCTTGCGTGAGCTTTTCAAAGGACTGTTCCGCGACAAAGTCGAGGTCAGTGGCCGTCGCAATGCGATACAGATCCAGCGATGCCTCGCCGTCAACATCGGCGTCGCGCCAGTGGAAGCCCGACCACGGGGCCACGACTTTCAGCCCCATGCCGACGGTGGAGAGGATCTGGCGACGGGCGACCTTCAGCATGTCCACCCAGTCCTCCGAGGCAATGAACTTGTCCACTTCTTCGCGGGTCGGCACCCGCACAATCTTTGTCGGGCCAGCTGCCTCGAAACCGGAACCAGCCACATCACCTGTGGCCAAATCCGCCGAATCTGCGGGCACCACATATTCCTGGCCGCCGAACCGGGTAGCGCTCTGACGTAGCCAATAGTTCTCGCCCTCTGCCGCCCAGCAATAGGCGCGGAAGGTCTTGCCTTGTTCATGCGCCGCATTTCGACGCCGCATCAGGTAATCCCAGAAAATCGCAAAATTCCTGGCCTCCGCCGTGCCGCCGAGCCCCTCTGGCCCCGGTGGCTCCCAGGTGATGAAGCCACGGTAGTCCTCCCCGGGCACCCAGGTTCCCCACAGGTAGGCGCCATCGTTGGGATACGCCTCCATATCGATGTCCATCTCGACATCGCCACGCGGGGCCGATGTCTTGGCGGCTACCCGGAGCGCGTCGACGTCGGCAAGCCGCGCCCTCGCCATCCACACCTGCTCCTTGCTGACGTGCGGAGTGTTGGTACTCGCCTGCGCCAATGCCGTGACCGTGTCGATGCCCACGCTGCGCAACCGCATGGACTTATCCCCAGGTAGAAGGAGGGAAATGTCGTCACTTGCGGTCAGCTCATCGAAGCAACGGTCGTGGTGATGGCAGGTTCGGCACTCCCGGATGCGCCGTGGCGCCAGCGGCCAGGTCCCTGGCGTAAACCGTGACGGTCGCCCCTGAGTGGCAGCGACGGCATCACGCGCGTCGCGCAACGCCATCCGGTACGAGGCCACGCGCGAACCCTCATCAGCAATGACGATATGCCGTGTATCCAGATTCATTCCGGTGGCACTAATCGCCCCCACCAGGCCACAGGACACGCCCAGCCGGTGCAGCATCGCCGCCGCCTGCCCCAGCTTCACAGCATCAGGTCCGTAATGCCGTAGCTTCCACTCATCCGTGACAACCATCGCCTGACGCAGGGTCCGCCCCATCACACCATCACGCCCGAGCCGGTCAACGCCCAGCAGTCGTACCTGCATCGCCGCCGCACGCGCCGCATTGCTTGACGACGGCTTACGCCGCCGGCCCTGTTTGCGCGCAGAGAGCAGATGCCGTGTGACAACCAGGACCGGCATGTACGTCGGTGAGGTCGTCTGCGGTGAATCATCGACCTTGACCAACAGATCAGGGTGGCAAATCTCGTCGATTCCCGAGTACACCCCGCCGGGAATCGGGCGCTCATGCATGAGCACGCCACCGGCGATGACGCTTTCTCCACGGGCGATGGCCTCAAGGGTATCCAGGTGAGCGTCCGGCCCCGAGGCCACTGTGTACAGGTCGGGGATGGACGCGATGGACGTCGGCAAGCGGTGCTCTTGGTGAGAAGCAGGTTCGACTAGCCGCCCCTCGCGCAGGTCGAGGCTCAGCCGGTAGCGGCAGCCGATGAGGTCGCTCGCGTGGAGAAGCGGGCGCGAAACGGATGAATCAGTCACAATGAGAATTAGCGTATCGCCACTCGGTAGGAAGTTTCACGTTAAGCTTGGATAGCAAGAATCGTGATGCAGCCACTGCATCTGGCAAGCGCACTCCGGCGCGGTGGGGTTTAAGGGTTTTCCGCCCCGCTTTTCCGGAGGGACTATCTGCGAGCAACTAGGCGAAGGAAAAAATGAGCTTCTTGGGTGACATCCGTGAGCGTCGGCGCGAAACCGCCAAGCAGGTGAAGGCTGCCAAGGCGAAGGCTAAGGAAGAGGCTCGCCACGCAGCTCGACTTAATCGCAAGGCACACAAGGCTGAGGTCAAGGCCGCTAAGCGCGACCAGAAGCACCAGCACAAGCTGGAGCTGAAGGAGGCCGCTGGCCGCGTTCGTTCTGAGGAAAAGCTCGGTAAGAAGGAACTCAAGCTGGAAAACCGTGCTCTGAAGCGCGCGGAGAAGATCCGCAAGGCAAGTGCCAAGGACGAGAAGAAGGCGCTGGCTGCCAAGCAGCGTCACCAGACCAAGATGGCCGAGAAGATCCTGGCACAGCAGCGCAGCCAGGGCTTCAACAAGGACAAGGCAAAGTCGTGGATCGGTGGCGCGCGCCTGCTGGTACCGGTGCTGGTTCCGCTGGCCTACCGCGCTATCACTGCCATTCAGCGCCGTGAACACTCGTCGGCCGCGCAGAAGTTCGGTGTTTCCGCTAATGATGCCGCTCGTTACCAGGGGCACGGTGCACCGCTGCTGGCCCGCATTGAGGCTACTCGCGGTTCGCTGACGGAGCTGCGTAAGTCGGGCGCCAAGGGCATCGATGGTTTTATCAAGGACGCCAACTCGCGTCTGGATGTCATGACTGATGCTATTAATACTGCCGAGAAGATGACCCCGGAGCAGCGTCGTCGCGCGCACCACTCCATTACCGCGGAGCTGGATTCGCTGGACCGCCAGATTATTTCGGAGCTGGGCGCGTAAACCCGGCCGCTTCAGGTTGAGGCCACTCGCCGAGATTCATCGAATTGAGCGCGACTGTTGTTGAACAGCAACAGTCGCGCTTTTGCTCTTATTACCCCCGTATCGGGCTATTTTTTCCCACCAATGGCGCTACGGACTGAGAACTACTGTAATGAGGGCTATGCCATCTTCAGATAAATCTCAGACTGCAGCCTCGAATCTGAACGGTGCGGTCTCGTACAGCGACGCAACAGCCCAAAAGCCATTCACCCCTTCTCGTCGTGCCGTACTGCGTGCCGGCGCTACCGGTGCTGCTGCCGGAGCCATCGGCCTGGCAACCGCTACCAGTGCGGGGGCCAATCCTGAGTCACAGTCCCCAGCTAATGCTGGCGGTTCCGGTGGTTTTCAGGTATTCCAACACGGCGTGGCCTCTGGCGACCCACTGCCGGACTCGGTTCTTATC
This sequence comes from Corynebacterium sp. LK31, assembly GCF_014335015.1. NCBI lineage: Bacteria > Bacillati > Actinomycetota > Actinomycetes > Mycobacteriales > Corynebacteriaceae > Corynebacterium > Corynebacterium sp. LK31. Next base: position 288,098 of record NZ_PDGW01000006.1, read on the forward strand.
TGGACTCGTGTGACCTCACACCCAGGCGATACCGCAGGTGCAAACCAGGGCCGTCCTGTTGCACTGAAGTGGGAAGTCGCTTCTGATGAGGGCTTCGGCAACATCGTTGCCTCTGGTGCCCTGAACACCGACCCGGATGCTGACAACACTGTCAAGATCGATGTCAAGGGTCTCTCCGCTGATTCCTACTACTTCTACCGCTTTACCGTCACCGCTGGTGATCACGCGGGCCAGGTTTCCCCGATTGGCCAGACTCGCACTGCGCCGCCGGTGAACTCCTCGCCAGATCACCTGGGCATCGCGCTGACTTCCTGCGCTAACTGGGAAAGTGGCTTCTTCTCCGCTTACCGCGACATGGCGGAAAATGACCGCATCGACATCATTATGTGTGTCGGTGACTACATCTACGAGTACGAGGCCGGTGGCTACTCCGGCAAGGGCCCGGTTCGTGACCACAAGCCGGCTCACGAGATCATTTCTCTCGCTGACTACCGCCTGCGCTACGCCACCTACCGTACCGATGCGGACCTGCAGGAAGCTCACCGCGCAAAGCCGTGGATTGTGACCTGGGACGACCACGAGGTCGCCAACGATGATTGGCACAGTGGCGCTGAGAACCACGACCCGGAGACCGAAGGCGACTACATTGCCCGCCGCGACGCCGCTATCCAGGCGTACCTGGAGTGGCTGCCGGTTCGCGCGGTCCCGTTCTCCCAGGGCGGAAAGCTCTACCGCAGCTTCCGTTTCGGCGATCTCGCCGACCTGACCATGCTGGACCTGCGCACCTACCGTGACCAGCAGCTGAAGTTCATCCGCGCTGGCGAGACCGATGATGAGAACCGCTCCATGCTCGGCTCTGAGCAGTTCAATTACCTGCTCGGCCAGTGGCGTTCCTCGAGCGCAAAGTGGCGTGTCGTGGGCAACTCCGTCATGTTCACTCCGGTGCTGGTTCCGCCGCTGGATCCGGAGGCCACCCGCGCTGTCACCGAGCTGCTGAGCTTGCCTCAGGACGGCCTGCCGTACAACTTGGATCAGTGGGATGGCTACGCTGCTGAGCGTCGTAAGCTGATCAACATCATGGATAAGGAAGGCTACGACAACGTTGTCTTCCTCACCGGCGATATTCACTCCTCCTGGAACTGCAACGTACCGAAGGTCCCGGGCGAGTACCCGAGTGCCGGCATTGCCGCTATTGAGATTGTCTGTACTTCCGTCAGCGCCCCGAATATCGATGACATTGTGAAGCTGCCTCAGGACAACCCGATTTCCTTGGCTGCTACCGCTGGACTCAAGGCTGCGAACCCGTACGTCAACTACCTCGAGTTCGACCGCCACGGCTACACTGCCGTCTACTTCGGCCGCGAGGACGTTACCTCTGAGTACCGCCTTGTCGAGGTCAAGGAAGAACCGAACCAGCCGCTTTTCGTCGCCGCTACCTACCGCGGCAAGCCGGGTCAGGGCATGACCCAGGCTTAAGCGCCTTCTCGTCCTTTCGCTTTACGACGACTACCGAGAGCGCACCCCGCATTGCGCCCTCAGTGGCGTAGTTGCTGTTCACGACGGCCCTGCACAACATGCAGGGCCGTCTTTTTATTACCCCAAGTTCTTGTGCACAATTAATCGAATTATTAACAAACCATGTATTCAATATAAGTTGCACAATCGAGCTCAATTATCGTCAATAGACATTAAATTTCTTTGCACTTATACTGTGGGGGAAAGAAAAAAGGGCTCGATATTAATTTGAAGTTTCACCGTATTGAAGTTTCACTGTAAGCCTTCTTCATTATTACAAGTTCAGCACCAAGCTTAGGCAGGGATTCTATGGCACGCCGCGAACTAATTCAGTACATCGACGACCTCGATGGGACTCCGCTTGATTCCGCAGATCACCAAGTCGTTCGTTTCTCTTTCCGCGGTAAGAACTACATTCTCGACCTCTCTCAGGAAAATGCAGAGAAGTTCGAGCAGGTATTAGAACCGTATATTGCGAAAGCTTCCATTGATCACAGCACGGTTGTAGCTCCGCGTAAGCGCTCTTCCGCTAATCCCAATGCCGCTGAGGCCCGTGATCGCAATCGCAAGATTCGCCAGTGGGCACGAGAGAATGGCATGGATGTTGCAGACCGTGGTGCGCTGCCAAAGCACATTATTGAAAAGTACGAGAGCGCTAACTAGTTCTCACCCAGGTCCGTTTGCCTTCCACTGGGTTTCACCCAGCTTTACTATCTTTAAAACAGGGTCCCGCCACAGCGGGGCCCTGTTTTAAAGTTGGGGCAGGTAATTCGAGTCGCTAGGATAGCGGCTGGAATTGGCACACCGGCCTCATCCGGTTGTCTTACTTTTCTTATCCTTGACATGGAGGAGTCGGCCCGTGGTCATTTTGGAACCATTCGTTTGGCTGGTCTCGTTTGTCCTTAAGGCGTGGCACCTTTTACTGGCCTCAGTGTTTCACCTGCCGTCTTCTCTGTCCTGGACGCTTTCTCTCTTCCTGCTGGTGTTTACGGTGCGTGGCGCTTTAGCGTTTCTCGCGTTCCAGCAATTTATCTCGGCGCGCAAGACAGCCAACCTACGGCCGCAGCTTTTTATGCTCAAGGAGCGCTACCGCAGGAGCATCGAGCCGAACTCGCCACAATACGTAAACTTTGCCAGCAAGGAAATGCGCAAAGCAGAGGGGATTAAGACCTCCGTAATGCTGGCGCCCCTCTTCGTCCAGATTCCCGTGATTATGGGCCTTGTTCGCATGCTGAGGCACATGCTGCGGGCGTCTGAGGGGCCTGGGCTGCCTGCGTCTCATAATGTCGGATTCATCTCTAAGGATGAGATCTCCGACTTTCTGAGCGCGACATTCTTGGGACAGCCTCTACCCGCATATCTGCGCATGGACCCGGAGCAACTGCAAATCCTCGGGGGCAATCATGATTCGCTGTTAACTTTCTGCATTATCGGCATCGTGGCAGCGGCCTTTTTCACCGGTTTTAACTTGGTCGTTTCCTACCGCCGGTTGCAGCGCACTCTCGACTATTCCAATAGCGTCAGTGTATTCCTCAGCAAATTCATGCGCGTAATGCTTATCTACGCACCGCTGATGATCCTCTTCGCGGGTTTCTTTGGCCCAACACCTGTGGCTCTAATTGTCTACTGGGTCACCAATAACTTCTGGACACTGACCCAAAATATCATTCTCACCCGCTATGTGGAAAAGACCTACCCGCTCACGGACGATTTCCGAACTCTTCAAAACCACCAAAAGGGTGAATACGAATCGGAGCGGGAAGAAAAGAAGAAGTTAAAGCAGGCCAAGCGTCACTTTTATATCAAATCCGCATTCGCTCCGTGGAAGATAAAGCAGCATAAGAGCGAATATGCCGCTATTGAGAAGGAATCGCGGGACCGCCGTAAAGCAAAGCAGGAAGAAGAATATGCCCAGGCTTTGAAAATTGCGAAGGTTCGCTACATGGTGACCCAGATGCGGCCTGGTGCTCAGGACAATTTGCCATCCCTGACGCAGGATATGAAGATTTCCTCGGGTATAGTTCCGCCGCTTCCCGGCCTGGCTAAAGTGCGGGACGACATGAAACGACAAGCCGAGAAAGCGCAAAAAGCACAGAAACGGCCGAAGCCAATTCTGATTGCAAAGAACCTGGGAATGCTACTCGGCCAGAATACGAAGAATATGGTTAAGAAAGCCACCGGCTCAAAGGAGTCGGACTGGAAACGCTTCCGAGATTAGCCCGTGAGTAAAAAGGCAAGAACTACGACGCGTTAAAAAAGGGAATTAAGTATTTACGTGACCAGGTCACGGGCCAGGTCGCGCGCCATCTGCAGCGGGTTCAGGTCTTTGGACATCTTGGCACCCGCGAGGCCGCCGTCGAGGTAGAGCAACAGCATATTTGCGTGAGCAGACGGCATACTAGATTCATTTTCAGTCAGCAGCGTGTGTAGCTGTTGCCAAACCCAGGAACGGTGATCGGCTGCGGCCTGACGGATGTCCTGCTCCGACTCCGTTTCCGGCCGCGGATATTCACTAGCCGCATTCTGGAAGTGTGAACCACGGAAGTCGATTGCCGGCTGCTCCGCAATACACTGATCAAAGAACGCGAGAATCTTCTCCGCCGGGGTATCCAACGAGGCCACTCGCTGCTCCCAAGCCTCCCGCCATTTGGCGTCGAGGTCTTGCAGATATGCAATGACTAGCTTGTCCTTGGATCCAAACAACGAATACAGGCTGGCTTTGGCCACATCAGCTTCCCGCAGGATGCGGTCAATGCCGACAACGCGGATACCCTCTGTTGTAAACAGAGTTGTCGCTGATGCCAGGAGGCGCTCCCGCGGACTGGGGCGGTTACGACGGCGAGAGGAAGCGCGGCCGCCTTTTGCGCCCTTGCCCGTTGTCGCTTCTGCCACGGCAGTACCTCTCGTCCTTCCAAAGTCACACCCCGTTATAACAGCTGCTTACTCGCAAACACCGGCATTAGCGCCATTGCTTTCGCAACACTGAGCAGGGCGTTCATAGTCTGTGATATTCCATTGTAGGCGTATCTGCGACTGTGATTTTGTAAAAGAACAAACTAGTCAGTCTTTCAGCCTCTAGTCCTACTTTAGCGTGCGATGATTGCCGCCCCCAACAGATGTCGCGACAATCGCAGAACGCCAACTTCACGACAACCGCACAACAAAAAAAGGGCATCTCAATGTTGATGAGATGCCCCGCGCTCTAGCTCACTATCCAGTAGATAGCAGCGTTACGACGCTTCGTGCATAGTCGCGCTGTTTTGCTTGGCTTACTTGCGCTTTTGAACCAGGCCGACAATCCACAACAGGATCACGGCGCCGAGCAGACAGGTGAGGAAGCTGAAGAACTTTCCGCCACCGGCGACATCAACGCCGAACAGGGTGAGCAGCCAACCGCCCAAGAAACCACCGACGATACCAACGACGATATTCAGGACGACGCCCATCTGTTCATCGGTGTTCATGATCTTAGAGCCGATCCAGCCGGCAAGACCACCGATGATAATCCAGCTGATGAAGCCCATCGTGGGACTAAAGGAGGCAGCAAGAAGAATCTCGTTCATGATAGATATTCCTTTCCCGAAATCGTTCTGACTCAACTATAAGTCTTTCCGAAAACTCTTGCATACACTGCAAGCACTATCAGGCCATTTCGGCCACTGAGAAACTAGCGAGATAACAGTCGGATAGCCACAGGAAAACTCTTATAAAATCTGCACTTTCTGCATGAAAACAGGGTTTATGCAGACGAGAGGCCTCATTTGGATAAACCGAAGCCGGCCCCGACACCTGTCGGAAACCGGCTAGGTTCTACTTATAAATATTCGGTAACGGTTTCTACTCTCGGCGCTAACCGCGCCTCGACGACCGCCGCCGGCGTCTTTTCTCAGCCCCCTCGAAGGGCGCTTTAGGCGTCAGTCTCCGGGCGGACGACCATCATCGGGCAAGCAGCCGCCTGCAGGAGTGCACGCGAAGTGGAGCCGAGCAGCATGCCCTTGAAACCTCCGCGGCCGTGGCTGCCGACGACCAGCAGCTGCGAGCCTTCCGAGGCATCAGCCAGAGCACGAACCGGGCGGTCGCGGGTAACAACCTTCTTGATGGCCACTTCCGGGTACTTCTTAGCGTACTTCTCCAGACGGTGGCCGAGCAGAGCCTTCTGCTCCTCTTCCACAACCTGCCACTGGCTCTGAGCTGCAGAAAGGCCAGCCAGGGAAGCCTGTACCTGCATATCCATCCAGGTATGAACTGCAATCAGCTCGGCACCACGGGCATCGGCCTCACGGAATGCGTACTCCGTTGCCTTTTCGGAAATATCGGAGCCATCGACACCGACAACGACAGGACCGTACTTGGTCTCATCGGTGACCAGGTTGTCCTCGCGGACAACAACAACCGGGCACGATGCGTGGGAAACAACAGCGGCGGAAACCGAACCCATGACCATGCCAGAGAGCCCACCCAGACCGCGAGAGCCCATAACCACCATGGTTGCCTGCTCAGACAGGTCGAGCAGCATGTCAATCGGGCTGCCCTCTTCAATCTGGTGGCTGACATCTACTGACGGTGCGAAGTCGAGGGCAATCTTCTTGGCCTCGTTAATCTTCTCCAGGGTCTCGGCCTCAAGATCGTCGTAAAGCTCCTGCGGCGGAACCATGCCCTCTGCGTAGAGGAACTGCGGCATGGAGTAGCTGCTGACCAGACGGAGCGGCTCACCGCGCTTCACTGCGGTGTTAGCGGCCCACTTGACGGCGGTCTTGGATGCCTCCGAGCCATCGACCGCGCACACAATGATGTTCTGCCTTGGCATTGATTGCCTCCTTATTATGCGATCCATAAAAATTGGCTCTCCGCGGCCCGACCGCAACGCAGCTACACCTATCGCACCTGCTTGGACGCCATTTTAATGGACAAGCTTTGCTATTTAGTCAACTCTTCCGAGCCAACCCTTTTATTACTTTCACCTCCACCCTACCCCCATTATGTTGCGACCGACAGGGCAGAATGTTGTCCACCTACGCCATTAGGGGCGGTACCAACACAGCCCTGCGCCAGCAGCTCCGCTTGCCCGCCGGGTGAATCCGGGGCACCTGTTAAAGTCAGCCGTATGCGTCGCATGCCACTGCCCATTCGCGATGGGCTCAACCCCTCCCGCATCGCCGCTCCCGGGCGTCGTGGCGATGCCCCCACCCGTGCGTGGGATCTGCTCGCAGGCGCTATCGCAGGTCAAACCTACCGCCACCCAGACGATGATGAAGCGGCTGTGGCCAAGCGTTTTGCAGATGGGCTCGTCGTTCGCGCCAACTCAGTGCCCTACAGTCCAGATGACATGGCGAAGCCCGGCGCGGAAATGTGGTTTTACCGCACCCCGGCACCGGAGCGCACAATCGCGGGGCCGATGCCGATTGTCTTTCAAGATGACAACCTTGTGGTCGTCGACAAGCCGTCGTTTTTGGCAACGATGCCGCGCGGCCGACACATTACGGAAACTGCTGTGGTTCGCCTGCGGCGGGAGCTGGGTAATCCGGAGTTGGTTCCCGCGCATCGCCTCGACAGGCTGACGTCGGGGTTGCTCATCTTTACCGCCCGGCGCGAGGTTCGCGGCGCCTACCAGGGGCTTTTCGCATCGGGGGAAGTCACTAAGCGCTACCACGCACTGACGTCGCCTACACCCATCGCTGGCGCGGCCAGCGAAGCCCTGCCCGAGACCCCACTGGAATTGCGCACACGACAGCACAAAATTGCTGGCCAGATGCAGGCTTATACTCTCGAGGGCGAGCCAAACGCCCACACCATCATCGAGCGCATTTCGCTTGTCGACGTGCCTTCGGACGCCGACGGCCTCGCTGCCGACAGTGGTCGCGTTGCGCTGTGGCAATTGAAGCCCATCACCGGACGCACTCATCAGCTGCGGCTGCACTTGAGTGAACTGGGCTTTCCCATCCTGGGTGACCAGTACTACCCGGAGATTCTGCCGCTGGAGGCCGAGAATACCTCGGAGCCCCTGCACCTGGTCTGTGTTGAAATGAGTTTCGCTGACCCCGTGACTGGGGAACAACGAACGTTCCATTCCCGTCGCAGCGTTTTCAATCCGCTTTCGCTGCCGGATATTAATTCGCCGTTGATCAAATCTAATTAGAAGAGAGCCCCTCCCCCATGTCTGCCAAGCATGCAAAACGCCCCACCAAATCATCCGCTGAGTCTTCTTTGAAGCATTCCGCCCCACCAGCGGCGGCCTACGCTGAGGGGCTCACCAAGAAGTACGGTGTCGGCAATGCCGCTGTTACTGCACTGGACCATGTCGATATCTCTTTTGCCGCTGGTGAGTTCACCGCGATCATGGGGCCGTCCGGGTCGGGTAAGTCGACATTGATGCACTGCATGGCCGGCTTGGACTCCGCGACGTCGGGAAGCGCGTACATCGGCACGACGGAACTGTCGAAGCTGTCGGACAAGGAGATTACGGCGCTGCGGCGTGACCGCCTGGGCTTTGTGTTCCAGTCCTTCAACTTGGTGCCGACGTTGACAGCGGCGGAGAACATCACCCTGCCTATCAATATCGCTGGTCGTAAGGTGGATAAGCAGTGGTTCGAGGAAATCACCACGCGCCTCGGGCTTAAAGAACGGCTTACGCACCGCCCCTCGGAACTGTCCGGTGGCCAGCAGCAGCGTGTCGCCTGTGCGCGTGCCATTGTCAGCCGGCCGGAGATCATCTTTGGAGATGAGCCGACGGGCAACTTGGACTCGAACTCATCCCGTGAGGTGTTGACGATTCTCCGCGATGCGGTTGATGACATCGGCCAGACCGTTGTCATTGTGACGCATGATGCCACCGCCGCGTCCTACGCAGACCGTGTTGTGTTCCTCGCGGATGGCCGCGTGGTTGACGAGCTTCGCAACCCCACGCCCGCCGATATTTTGGCGCGCATGGCAGATATTGAGAATCTTTAGGAAGGCAGGTCATCTCTCCCCATGGCATCATCGTCTTCCACGCTAAGCCGCGTCGCCTGGCGTAATATCACCTCGCACAAGTTGCGCCTCGTGCTCACAATTATTTCGGTCGTGCTGGGCACAGCCTTCATCACCGGCGCATTTGTGTTCACATCATCGCTGGACAAGGCCTTTAAGGGCGCAATGAGTACCGCTTATGACGGTGTCGACGTGGTGGTGACGGCCCCAGCTGACAATCCCGGTGCTCTCACCGAAGAAACCGCGCAGGAAATCGAAAGCTTCCCCGGGGTCCGAGCCCTCAACATTGGCGATCCCAACAACAGCATTACGGCCACAGGAGCCGACGGCAAGCCGATTCAAACCAATGGTTCGCCATCGATGGGTCTTCCCTACTATCCAGCGGCCGAAGCGGTGGGCAACAAGGTCACGGTTACCGAGGGGCACGCGCCGGAAACACCAGGTGAGGTGGTCGTCAACTCCACCACCGCCGAACTCGGCAACCTCCACGTCGGCACTGAAATCAAAGTGGCCACCCGCCTCGATCGGGCGACGGTGAAGGTTGTCGGCATCGCTGATACCTCCATCGACGAAACCGGCTACCTCGCGGTCTTTTTCACCCAGAATCAGTGGCGCAAGCTCTACGGCGCGGACAGCCATATGGACATGTTCACCCTCGCCGCCGATTCCACCACTGACGCTGCCACGCTTACCCGTGATGTCGCAGAAGCATTCCCCGAGCTCAAGGTAGAGGCAGGCTCTAAGCTCGCCGAGGAGGCCTCCGAACGTGTCTCCTCTGCCTTAAGCTTTGTCAACTACTTCCTCATCGCTTTCGGGCTCATCGGGCTGCTTGTGGGCATCTTCATCATCTCCAATACTTTCACCATGCTGGTCACTCAGCGCATGAAGGAGTTCGCTCTCCTCCGCGCCCTCGGTGCTTCACGACGACAGCTCACTGCGTCCGTCCTCTTGGAGGCATTCATTGTTGGCCTCATCGGTTCCGCACTAGGTGTCATCACGGGATTTGGGCTGAGCCAGGGGCTATTCATGCTTCTCGATGCCATGAGTATCTCCATGCCCGGCGATGGCCTGACATTCGAACCGGTGGCAGTCATCGTTCCTCTCCTTGTCGGCGTGGCCATCACCATGATCGCCGCCTGGACGCCGGCCGCCCGCGCTGGCGCGGTCCCTCCTGTAGAAGCCATGCGCTCTGGGGATCAAACAACCAGCAATAGCCTCAGTGCTAGGACGTGGACCGGTACTGTGCTGGCGTCCGCCGCGATCGCAATCATTGCCTGGGCATTGCAGTGGAACGACGCAGAAACCAAGATTCGTGCCATCTTCGTTGGTGTCGGTGCAGTGATGGCCGTAGCCTCCGTCTGGCTTGTCGGCCCCGCGCTGTCCATGCCTCTGATCGGAGGACTGGGGCGCGTCGTAGGTGCGCCTTTTGGAACCGTCGGCAAGCTTGCGGCGACGAACTCCCACCGCAATCCGCGCAGAACGGGAACCACATCGTTTGCACTGACGCTCGGGCTTGCGCTGGTGACTGTGATTGGCATGTTCGGTGTGTCCATGAAGGAGGCGGTCAATGAGTGGTCAGAGACCAATCTGACGGCTGACTTCGTGCTCTCGCCACCTCTGACCGCGCATTCGGCCCTGCCACTTGGGGTCGAGGATGCGGTGAAGGATATCGATGGTGTCGACGACACCGCAACCTTGTCGATTGGTGCGCTGCTGGTGATCCCGCCTGAGGAAGCCGCCACGATGATAGCTTCCGACGGCGAACAAACTGAAGTCGGACCGGAATCTAGTAATGCGTCGGTTTTCAACTCCAACGTCGGCAAATGGTACGGCACTCGCGCCATCCAGGGCTCCCTGGATCTGGCCAAGCCGGATGCGGGAATTGTCATCAGCGAATCAACAGCGAAAAAGAATAGTTGGAACGTTGGCACTGAACTCGCAGTTGTTTCCAAAGGCGGCATAACACGGCTCCCCGTCACCGGCATTTTTGCTGACACAAGTGATCCCGGCCAGTCGATTATGGTCTCCGACGAAGCCGCCCATAAATATGTCAAAAGCAGCCACCTGTTGCCTTTCCAGACCTACGTCGATATTTCTGATTCCATCGCGGCAGACAGCGGCTCCATGGATGAAATGAAGCAAAAGCTTAGCGACGCAGTTGCGGACTACCTCGTAGTACAGGTGATGACTGCTAAGGAGTTTGCGGGTCTGGCTAATGCCTCTATCGATGTCATGCTGGGAATCGTCTACGCTCTGCTGGCCCTGGCGGTCATCATTTCGATTCTGGGAATTATCAATACTGTCGCACTCTCAGTTGTCGAGCGCCGCCAGGAGATTGGCATGCTTCGGGCCGTCGGCCTGCAACGCTCGGGGATTCGCCGGATGATTCGCCTGGAATCTGTGGAAATCTCCATTTTCGGCGCGGTTGTAGGTATTGTCCTCGGCTTGTTCCTCGGCTGGTCACTTCTGACCGTGCTGAAGGATGAGGGCCTGAATACTATCGCGGTACCGTGGCTGCAGATCGTTCTCATGCTGCTTGGGTCTGCGCTTGTGGGCATTATTGCTGCTCTCGGCCCTGGTCAGAAAGCCGCGAAGACACCGCCCCTGGCCGCTATCGCAGACGAATAGTCGCCGTTATATGAAAGCGCCCCGTGCAGATATTGTTTCTGCACGGGGTTTCTATTTCGCCTTATCGCCTACGCCGAATCAGCAATCCAGCTCACGCATTTCCACTGGAAATTCACACGGCCGCGTTGGCCTTGCGAACCTCGCGTTCACGATTCTTCAGCGCCTTATTGAGAAGCATAAAGAACCACACAAAGCCGACCGTCAGGATAATGTGGCCGAGTCCTGCAATTCCCGAGTACATCGCACCCCAGGCCTCCGGGCCTGAAACAACGTGCACGATACCGTTAGCCACCATCATGCCAATCGTCCAAACAATGCCGACATTCTGAACGATGAACCAGCGATCAAAGCCCTTGACAGCTGAAATATTGAATTGACCATCCAATGCCAGCGCAACCAAGAAAAAGATTGTGCCAAGAACAAGGAAATGCGTGTGCAGCGTATTGAGCTGCGTTTTATCCCCGAAATCCATCGCACGGGTAAATTCACGATAGAAAACGCCAGAAAACAGACCAAGACCGAGATACACCGAAGCAGCTGTGAATAACTTACGCATACTTCGTAGCCTACTCAGATAACGCTGGCTTCTAAACGGACCAAACCCAGGGGGTTAAACGAAAGTTTGATTCCGCGAATCTAGACGGCCTCAAACTAACCGCGCGAATCGAGCCACCACACGTTTCGGCACAGTTTTGGATAGGGCCATCACCAGGCCATATAGGCCGGGCGCTACCTCCGCCCGACCCCTCTCCGCTCCACGTAACGTGCGCTCCACTAGATAATTGAGATTCTGCTCCGGCATGAGACGCAACTTCACCGACTTCGCCTGCTTCACGACGTCCCGTAGCGCCTTGGTCTTAACCTTTCCCGGGTAGCAAATAGTTACAGTTACACCATTAGGTTTCAATTCCTCTCCAAGGCAGATACCCCAGTGCCGAATAAACGCTTTCGATGCTGTGTACACCGCCAGCCCTGGAGTTGGTGCTACAGCTGAGATCGATGAAACGAAAATGATGTGGCCGTTCTTTTCGAATAAATCGTTTAGCGAGTAAACCGCTGCGACCGTACCGCGAATATTCGTCTGTATCATTTGATCAGCCTGCGAAAAATCCTGGGTTTTAACATCGCCATAATTCGCATACGCGGCATTGAGGATTAAATAAACTATCGTCGCGTGATGGCGCTCGACATAATTCCGGATTTTATCGCCAAAATCATCATCGGACTGGTCTAGACGAAGATGGCGAAGACGAGGACCTTGGCTCCTAGAGCGCTCAGAGTCCTCGCTGGAAGAATCATCGTTGTAGCTACGAGAAACACACCAAATTTCATCTAGGTCCGGACGTAGCTGCCCGAGTTTATCGGCGAAGACGGCGCCTATGCCCCGAGATGCTCCAGTCACGATTCCCACTCGCATGAATTCCAAGATACAGCTGACTGGGAGGAGCAATTAAAACGGCGACGACGTAGCGCGCCGCATAGGAATAAGCATACGAACAGCAAAATGCAGCACTAAAACGCTAGTTAATTCTGTTTACCTGTGGGTAAAACAAAAGTGGGCCGCAGCC